>JAZUMP010000036.1:0-59535 GCA_045603725.1 Christensenellaceae bacterium | reverse complement strand
AGTATAAATACACTTTATTTAGGGTATGCAAGCAAAGAAGATAAAAATCTTTTATCATCTTACGCTAAAGATTTATTAGTTGAAGTTGAAAAACAAGCGCAAAATGCTAATAAAATTACTGAGATTGCCGAAGATTATTTACCAGAAGAATTTATTTTAGATAATATTGTTGGCGAATTAGTTTATAATGAATATACAAACGGAAAGGATTATTTTATAAGCGTTGGCAATTATATAATTTGCATAGAAAACTACGAAATAATAGAGCGTGAAAATTTTAAGATAAATAAATGGGAAGAAGATAATCCTTTAACGTTATGGACAAGTCTTTACTGTGCCGAATTACACTATATTAACGCTTCTAATTACGAACTACATTTACTAATGGTTGACGGCGATAAATATGCAAACCAAAACTATTGGTATTTTACCTTAAAAGGAACGAATATTAAAGTGTAAAACTATTGTAAGGGCGATTAATAATCGCCCGATGTTATATATAGACTGTCATACTGAACCGTGCCCACCTTGAACGGCTTTTGAAGTATCTCTTCCTTATCATAATAGATTCTCCGTAAGCCCATCACGGTGGTAGGCGAAGAATGACAATAATGGACTTTGCGTTTTTAGATTCTCCGATAGCCGAGCAGGTTGGTCGACGCGAAGAATGACAAGAATGGACTTTGCGTTTTTAGATTCTCCGTAAGCCCATCACGGTGGTAGGCGAAGAATGACAAGAATGGACTTTGCGTTTTTAGATTCTCCGTAAGCCCATCACGGTGGTAGGCGAAGAATGACAATATAGACGTCATGTTGAGACGCACCCTATTTTGCGCTAGCGAAACATCTCAACCTTGTTAAAATAGGCAGTCGTTTTGAGATTCTTCGAGAGAAGTAGCAAGAAGTAACTCTCAGAATGACAGGTTTGTTTACGAACAGTTATATTTGCCTTTCGGCAAGTTATATTACTTACGCAGTTATATTTTGCAAAAGCAAAGTGATATTTTTCTTGCGAAAAGTTGTGGTTTGATTTTATATATAAACGTCATACTGAACCGTGCCCACCTTGAACGGCTTTTGAAGTATCTCAACCTTATTATTAGAGATTCTTCGAGTGCCCGTCTTTGATTGCCACGCTCAGAATGACAAGTAGTGTAGATTCTCTGTTAGCCAGTCGCTGTTGGTCGGCGCGAAAAATAACAAAAAAATTGCCTTTTTTTAAAAGCAATTTTTTTGTTATATTAAATTTTAACAGGTATGGGTTTACGTTTCTTGTAGTAATAGTACTCGGTAAAACCACAGTTTTTCAAAAGTTCTTTACCTTTATTAAAACCTTTTCCTACGTTCGTTGCAGTATGAGCGTCAGAGCCTAAAGTTACTTTTTTACCGCCAAGTTTTTTATAAAGCGTTAAAATTTCTTCGTTTGGCATAAAAAAATCGTCATCGCTCATAGAAGTGTTAAGTTCAAGCGCTTTATCGCGCTTAATTACGGTGCTAAGAATTTGTTCTATATCGTTTTTAATTTCTAAAATATTATAGCCTACTTTATCACGGCAGTTGATATAGCGAAACGGGTAGGTTAAGTGGGCTAAAACGTCGTAATCGCTTTTTTTCGCCGTGTCTTTTAAAATGCCGTAGTAAATAAGTAAAATTTGCTTTATTTTATCATTAGAAATTTTAGTAAAATCATTTTTTCTTGTGTAAGAATTAAAACCTAAATTTACTATTGGCATATTATCGTGAAGTGAACAAAGTACGACGTCAATATCCCCAATATTTAATATTTCTTCTTCAAATTTAGGGTTAGAAAAGGCTTCGCTAATTTCAAGTCCAAACATAATTTCAAGTTTGCCTTCGTATTCTTTTCTTTTTATTAACGCTTCGCTTTTACATTTTAACAAATTATTATAAGTATCGTACTCGTTATATTTATAAATAACTACGTGGTCGGTAAAAGCAATTCCTTTAAGCCCTTTTTCTAGCGCGGATTTACAAATATTATCAAGTGTTTCTTTTGAATCGCTTGAATATTCAGTGTGTAAATGCATATCAAACATAATAAGTTATTATATGCTTTAGTAAAATTATTGTCAAGTATACTTAAAAAAGCATTGCAAAAAATTAAAAATGGCTTTATAATAAAAATATAAAATCGTATACGTGTGGGGTAAAAATTATGCTTGATATTAAAAGAATTAACGAACTTGCAAAAAAGCAAAGGGAAGTAGGCTTAACCGAAGAAGAAAAAGAAGAACAAGCAATTTTAAGGCGCGCCTATATTGATAGCGTAAAAGCAAGTATAACAGGTCAACTAGGAAATCCCGAAGACTATAAAAAGGGAGAAAAGAATTGAAAAGTTTAGAAAATTTCGATTTAATCGAAAGCAAAATAAAAAACTACAAAAAATTATCAAGCGAACTTGAAAGTAAAAAAGCACGTTTGCAAGAAGTTTTTTCTCTTTTAAAAGATGCTAGGAAAGACGTTAGTCTAAAAAGCGTAAAAGAGCAAATTAGTTTATTAAATAGTGAACGTCAAGCCTTAAAAGAAGAAATTTCCGCTTTAAAAAAGCAAATCAATAAAGATTATAATGAAGCAGAAACTTTAATATTAAAGGGCATTGAAAACGACTATAGCGAAGTTTACGAAAAGCAACTTTCCCGTCTTTACGGCGTAAAGATGAATATTATCGTTAAAAAAATGGGCGAAGATTTTGATAATGAAACTTGTATCGCTGAAACGATAATTGCAACAAAAGACAAAAAGCAACATTTAAAAATCATAAAAACACTCTCTTTTGGGGTAAGGGACGTTGAGAATAACAGGGTTAAACAAAAAGCGAGAGTGGAAGTGTGTTTATACACTAAAAAAATCTCTCCAGGAACGGTAATTCCATACGATAGAGTATTAATATGAAAAAATACAAATTAATAGTCTCCGATTACGACGGAACGCTCGTTAACGACAATAAAGAAATAACCCCTAAAACCTTAAAAGCCGTTAACGATTTCGTAAAAAGGGGTGGAATCTTTATCGTATGCACGGGGCGTATGACTACGGGCATTGACCATTATTTACTAGATTACGGTTTAAATTGTTTACTTGCAAGTTATAACGGTGGTGAACTCGTAAATTTAACTAGTGGCGAAGTTTTGTACAGTTATCCAATAGATACGAGTACGTGTTATAAAGTTTTTGAATTATTTGAAAACTTAGGCATTACGGGGCACGCATACGATAAGGGAACTTTCGTTTCAAAAAGGGGAGATAAAAGAATAGATTTTTATCAAAAAATGCAAGGCACCGAGCCTATAATCGTAGATAAAATAAGCGATTATATAAAAGAAAATAATTTAACAAGCGTTAAACTTTTAGCGTTTGACGATAAAGAGATTTTAGATAAAAACTATTTAACTATTAAAGAAACTTTTCCCAATCTTGAAGTTGTAAGAAGCAACGCCGAGCAAATTGACATTAACTTAAAAGGCGTAAGCAAAGGTAACGCCATAAAACTTATAGCAGATAGGCTTAACGTTAAAGTAGAAGATATATTAGCCGTTGGAGACGCTGGGAATGACGTTTCTATGCTAAAAGTCGCAGGGTTTTCAGTCGCAATGGGAAACGCTAGCGACGATATTAAAAAAATGTGCCACGCCGTTACTTTAGATAATAATTCCGACGGAATTGCAGATTTAATAGAAAAATATTGCATATAAAAACTGTGCTTTGTTAGGTACCTATATGGGATTTAGCAAAGCACATTTTTTGTTTATTCTTCTAAAATATTATCAATAAGTCCGTTTTTATACTGTAAACTATAAAGGTGTGCGCTATCGTTTAAAATTACAACCGTCTTTTTAAAATCTTTAAAATATGGGAATATAGCAATAGGCTTGCCAATAAAACCGTGAAGTTCTTTTTCACGGTTTTTTATGTTTTCAGAAAGTAAAAAACTTGTATCAACGTTAATTGCAATGAGTTCGAAAAAGCAAGTGCTAATAAGTTTAGGGTTAATTTCATATTGGCTTTTTAGTGGATTTGCGCTTCTTCCTATAAGTGAAAAATTAGAAATATCCCACCTTTCAACTACCTTTACAGGTATAGCCGTATAATAAATATTAGAAACTATCAAGCATCCGTCAAACTCAATAGTATCTGCCAAACTTTTATATACGAGTTTATTCGCGTTTAAGTCAAACGCAAAAACTATTCGTTTCTTTCCTGTAAAGGTTATAAATAATATATTTTGCACTTCTTTTACTTCGCATTCTTCTACCACAAAAGGAAGTTCCGTGATATAACTTAAAATACCGTCTAAATAGACTTTATAATAACCGTCTTGAATAAGAGTTATAAGAAGTGAATTATTGTAAACGTTAAATCTTTTTTGGAATATTAGTTTATAAGGCAAATTTCGTTTTTTTTCATAAACGGGTATTATAATTTTATCGCCTAAAAGATTAAAAACTTTTATAGAATACGCATTTTTCACCCAAGAAGTTATAGGGTAATATTCACTATCTTGGGGAATAAAGCCTAAAATACAGTTTTCATTAAAATCTTCTAAAATTTTAACGTTTTTGTTTATTACGCCTAAAAACTTACCGTTGGCAATTAAATGAGTTGGTATTTCCGAATAAAAAACAGCAGTCATAATAAATTATACTTTTTTAATTTTGATAGTATGTATAAAATAAAAAAACTTTGGGAATAATCAAAACACAAAACTATTTAAGGAGCGTAAAATGAAAGGGTTTAAAGAAAATGAAACAAAAAAACTTATAGAATTTGTAAAAGAGAATGGGAATAAGGGATTAACCAAAGTTTTTAAAGAGTACGCAAGTGCTTCCGGCAGAGCGCAAGGTAGCGTTAGAAATTATTATTATAAAACTATAAAAGAGTGTAAAAATAACGAAATTTTAAGAAAAAAACTAGGTGTTTCTGAAGAAATGTTCCCTAATTTTATTAAAGAATTTAAAAAGAGTGAAGCGCGTGATTTGTTAAGCGTAGTTTTAAAAGGAGTAGCGGAGGGAAAGTCCGTTCGAAGCGTTATTTCAGTACTTGCAAATAATAACGATAAACTCGCTTTAAGATATCAAAACAAGTATAGAAATTTACTCAAAAACGAGAGAGATTTAGTTTTAGAAGTAGCGTCAAATATTAAACTTAAAGACGGCTCTAATTTTAACCCCTATAAGTTAGAACAAGATAGTGAATATAAAAAAATAGAAAGTGAAATCGACTCTCTTATAAAAAGGCTTGTAAAATCTTTAACTGAAGAAAACGAATCGCTTATAGAAAAAAATACTTTACTTATAAAAGAGAACGAAAAACTAAAGCAAATATTCAAAAAAAATATGCAAGATAAAAATATAACTAAAGAATTTTTTAATAAAAATAACGATATAAGTGCAATATAATATTTTATAGCGGTTTGTTTAAAAATAAACCGTTATTTTTTTTATAAAAAATAATTGCAATGTAAAAGCATATATGATAAAATAAAAAATATTTTAAATTGATAATAAAGAGGGACAATGTTAGAATTAATAGACGTAAAGAAGATATATTCAACTACAGCAGGCGATGTTGCCGCAATGGATGGGGTTAGTATAAAATTCCCTGATAGCGGTATGGTTTTTATAAACGGTAAAAGTGGTAGCGGAAAAACCACCCTTCTTAACGTAATTGGTGGGCTCGATGATTTTGATAGTGGCGAAATAATAATTGACGGTAAGAATTTCTCATCTTTTACTCCGTCAGATTACGACAGTTATCGTAATACTTTCGTAGGCTTTATTTTTCAAGAGTATAATTTACTTCCCGATTACACCGTTGAAAAAAATATTATGCTTGCAAACGAACTTCAAGGCAAGGCGACTTCCAAAGATGTAATTTCTAATCTTATGGAAGAGTTCGATATTGCAGGTTTACAAAAGCGTAAAATTTCACAACTTTCAGGTGGTCAAAAGCAAAGGGTTGCAATAGTTCGTTCACTCGTTAAAGACCCTAAAATCATTATGGCGGACGAGCCTACTGGTGCTCTTGATAGCGTTACCGGCGTTCAAGTTATTGAAACTTTAAAAAAACTATCTAAAGATAAACTCGTTATCGTCGTTTCTCACGACCTTGAACTTGCTGAAAAGTATGCTGATAGAATTATAAGAATTGTTGACGGTCAAGTCGTTGAAGACGTAACTATAACGGATAGCGATATTTTAGGGAACGTTCACACTGATGAATCTAGTATCACTGTAAAATCAGGCGCTAATTTAGACGCGCACGAAACGGAAGAACTCTTAAAGGCTATTAGAGAAAAAAAGAAAGTTAATTTTACCGAAATTGTTACCATAAGAAAGAAGTCTAAAACTAAAGACGTTCCTACTTCTAATGAAGTTAATACGGTTAAATTTATTAAAAGTAAAATGAAGTATAGTAGTGCCGCAGAACTCGGCGTTAAGTCTTTAGCAATTAAACCAGGTAGGCTTATATTTACGATTTTACTTTCGGTAGTGGCTTTTGCCGTGTTTGGATTATTTGATACCATTGCTTCTTATAAAGATGCAAGGGCTATACAAAACCTACTTAGACACTCTGGCTACAACGCAGTTTCCGTTTATCAAGAATACGACGAAACTTCTAATTATTATACTGCTTCCGACGGTGGTTTTAGAAATATTGTTAAATTTACTAAGGAAGATATTGAAAATCTATCTAAAGAATCGGGTTATAAATTCCGTCCCGTATATGATTTACAAGATAATGACCTTAGATATGCTGTCCTTGATAGAGATATTAGAAATGCAAAACCTGTTACAACGTCTTATGCAAAGAGTGTAGGAATACTCTATTATATTCCTAAGGTTTCAGGTTTCGTTGAATTTAAAGATAGCGAAATAGAATATCAAACTATTGACGACGTTGAATACGCAAAAGTTATTGATAAAAACGGCTTTAATTTGCGCCTTAAATATGGTAATTTACCTAAATTCTTTTACGATGAAAAGTCTGACGTTGCAAACGATAAAGAAGTTGCAATTTCCGAATATTTAGCAACTTCAATTGCATATTGGCAAAGTGTAGAGTCTGAAACTGAAGTGCTCGTTTCCGACCTTATTGATACTGAAATTAAAGTTGAAAGTGTAAATTACGTAATAAAAGGTATTTATGACTGTGGTGCTATTCCTGAAAAATACGAAGAACTTAAATATTTGCCTATCTCATCTAATAATTCGCTTGCTGATGATTTAAAAACTTATTTAAATTCAGGTTTATATTTTAACCTTATCGTAGGCGAAGGATATACCGATTATATAATCAATAATCAAAAAGTTAATAAAATTGAGAAGTGCCGAATTCCAACTTATTATTCGTATAGTAAAGTGTATACTCCTACTTTTACAGACGTTGATAAGCAAAACGCTATCGAAAGATTTTATAATTTTAAAGATATAGACTCATCAAAAATTATTATGTTCGATGAAGAAAGGAATAAAAATATTTCTTTAGCCGACGATGAAGTTTTAGTAAATATTGAGTTTTTAGAAAAGTTATACGAGTATGAAGAAGACCTTGCTTCAAAAGTAAGTCCTAACGTATTATATCCTAAATTTGAACAAGCGAAAAGTGGGTTAATTAGGCAGTCGGCAATTACTGTTAGTGATACGATGAAAGGTAAAATGATAGATTTCATAAATGTCATTAAAGAACTATGTAAAAGTCATCCTAATAACGTTGCAGACCATATTAAAAACGCAAGTATTGCTTACGAAGATAATAAAGGCAATACAATAAATAAGATATTTAAAGTTGTTGGAGTATATACAGGTCTCGATACCGATTTAAACAAAATTTCTGCTACTAAAGGGTTACCTATAGTATTAACTAAAAAAGGTTTAGAAGAACTTCAAATTTACTCAAATCAAGGCTTATACGGAAGAGCCGTTGCTCCTATGAATACTTCAATAAGTGCTACGAAATACCTAGCAAATAAAATGACAAGTCGTGGCGTTGAACTCGTTTGGTTTGGGAATACCGCTTTAGACCTTATTAACGAAGGCGGGGAAATGATTTCAGATTTTGCAAATTTATTTTTATACGTTGCAATCGTTTTAGCAGTATTCTCAGTATTTATGCTTTATAATTATATTTCTCAAAGCATTATATCTAAAAAACAATCAATCGGCGTACTTCGTGCGCTTGGCTCGGGTGGTAAAGACATATTCTTAATGTTTATAACTGAAAGTTTAATTATCGCTCTTATTAACGGAATACTTGCTTCAATAGTTGCAGGTATTGGTTGTATATTTGTAAATATGTATATAAAGAACGTAATGAATTTGGCAATCAGTTTTGCAATATACGGTTCAAGGCAAGTTATAATTATAATGGTTGCAAGTATTATTACGGCGATAGCCTCATCGCTTTTTCCTATTATAAAAATCGCGAAAGAAAAACCCGTTAAACTTATAAGAGAGCCTTAATTTAGGTGCACGTATGGAATATATTTATTTAGACCACGCTTCGACAACTAGACTTGATAGTAGAGTGCTTGAAAAAATGATGCCTTACTTAACGGATAATTTTGGCAATGCAAATTCCGTTCATAGTATAGGAAGAAACGCCGTTAAGGGGTTAGACGAAGCGAGAAGTATCGTCGCAGAACTATTAAACGCCGATTTTAACGAAATTTATTTTACTTCGGGTGGAACTGAAGGTGATAATTGGGCGCTTAACGGTTTTACTAAAGTGCGTGGGGATAAAAACAAAATAGTAATTTCTTCAATAGAGCACTCGGCAATGCTCAAAACTGCAAGTGAACTTAGTGGCGTTGAAGTTTTTAAGGTTAAACCTAAAATAAACGGAATAGTTGACGCTGAAGAGTTTTCTAGTGCAGTTGATAGTAAAACTTATCTTGCTTCGCTTATGCTTGCAAATAATGAAGTAGGAACGCTTCAACCTGTAAAAGAAGTTAGTAAGTATTGTAATTTAAAGGGTGTTAAATTTTTTACCGACGCCGTTCAAGCAATGGGTGCGTTTGAAATTGACGTAAAAGATTTAGGCGTAGATATGCTATCCTTTTCTGCACATAAATTCAACGGTCCTAAGGGTGTAGGCGGGGTATATATAAAAAACGGCACTAATATAGGTGGCATTGTAACGGGTGGTCATCAAGAAAGGGGAAAACGCGGTGGAACTTCAAACGTTGCAGGAGCAATAGGTCTTGCTTACGCGCTAAAATATAACCGTGAAACCCTTAATAACGATAAAAAATATATAACCGATTTAAGAAATTATTTTATCGATAAAATTTTATCGTTAGATATAGGCGCAAAGTTAAACGGCGATAGAAATAACAGGCTTCCCAATAACGCAAACATATTATTTAGTGGAGTAAACGGTGAAAGTTTACTTTATAAACTTGATATTAACGGAGTTTGTGCGTCGCTCGGTGCTGCTTGTTCGGCAGGCTCGATTGACCCGTCGCACGTGCTTAAAGAAATGGGGCTTAGCGATATGGAAGCAAAGTCGTCAATAAGGTTTACTTTTTCAAAAGATAATACTTATGAAGAAGTTGATAAAGTAGTATCAGTCATAAAAAATATTATAAAACCATAAAATAAAAACGCCCAAGCGGGCGTATTTAACGAGCATTTTCGCTCGATTTTTGGTAATAGCGAAAAATTATTATACTTTTTCTTTATCTTTCTTTTCCGAGCAGTCTTTAGAAAGTTCCTCGGCTTTTTGCAAGATTTGTTCTTGGCTGTTTCTCACTGCGTTTCTAACTTTATTAGAATTGGCAACGAGTAAAGCACCGCCAAGCATACCTAGCGCTAAGCCAATGCAAAAAAATTTACTCTCCATAATTTCTCCTTTGACCTTGTAGGTCAATAGAAGTATGTAGAATTTTGTCGAAATTATACTTAAAAAGGAAAAAACTATGAAATATATGGCATTTGATATTGGTGATAAAAGAATAGGCATTGCAGTTAGCGACCCTTTTTGCGAAATGGCATTGCCACTTGAAACCTATTATCGCAAAAACTTTAAAAAAGATATAGAATATTTAGTAAAACTTGCAAAAGACAGGTTCGTTGACGTTATCGTTTGTGGGCTTCCCGTTAATTTTGACGGTTCAAGAAGCGTTCAAACGGATAAAACCGAAAGTTTTATTGAAGAACTTAAGAAAAATACCGATATAAAAGTAGTAACTGAGGACGAAAGATTTACAACGCTTGAAGCAAGAAGAATTTTAATTGAAGCGGACGTTAAGCGTCAAGATAGAAAAGCGGTTATAGATAAAGTTGCAGCGTCATATATATTAGAAACGTATATGTTAAAACAAGCATCTAAAAAGTAAGGTGTAATATGGATAAAAATTTTAAGGAATTTGAAGAATATAGTGAAATAGATGAACTTGACGGATTAAACGATAGTGATATTTTAAGCGAAGAAATAGTTGAAATCGTTGATGAAGACGGAAATGCTTATCAATACTATCATTTGGGCGACGTTGAATTTGAAGGTAAGTTATACGCTTTTTTCTCACTTGCTGAAGAAGTCGATGGTATTGGTCAAGACGAAGCAGTTGTATATGAAATAGACGAAGAGAATAAAGAACTTATCGAAGTTGAAGAGGAAGAATTAATAGATAGATTATTTATAGAGTTTACTTCGACCTTTAGGGGCGAATATATTGAAGAAGAATTAAATTAGTATGAAAGTTAGTTCGTTAAAAGTTGCATTTACTTATGCAGGCTGTATAGTTGGGGCTGGGTTTTTATCTGGTCAAGAATTATGGCAATTTTTTGGAAGTTTTGGAAATTTAGGAATTGTCGGCTTTATTTTAGCAATAATTTTACAAGCAGTTTTAGGTTATATAATTTTAAAATACGCTTACGTTTCTCAAATTAGCGAGTTTGATAAATTAATCGTAAAAAAAGATATAAAACCTTTAAGACTGTTTTTTATTGCCACAGAAGTCGTTTTTATTTTCTCAGTAGTGGTTATTATGTACGCTGGTGCAGGCTCGCTAATAGAGTCTACGTTTAATATTCCGTCCTTTTACGGAGCGATTATTTTTGCAACGATAATTACGATTATTGCCTTTTTAGGAATTAAAGGAATAACTAGCGTATTATCTTTAACTATTCCACTTTTAACGATAGTTACTTTAATAATTAGCATTTTAGCACTTAATAAATATGGATATCCATCTTTTTCAAATCTTGAAGTAACGGGTAAAACTTATCTTATGCCGAATTTTTTTATAGCGTTTATATTGTTTTCAGTGCATAATTTATTTTGTACGCTAGGTGTTCTTGCGCCCGTTGGAACAATGCTTAAAGATGAAAAAAGCGCGTTTAACGGAATGTGGGTTTGCAGTATCGTGCTCGTTATTATTGCGCTTTCCGTACTTCTTCCTATTTATGCTTGTCCTAGTTTTGCTAATTTAGATTTACCTATGCTTGAAATAGCAAAGACCATAAGCAAACCACTTTTTTATATTTATGCAATATTGCTTTTACTTGGAATGTTTGGATCGGCGCTTTCACATTTAGTTTCGGTTATGGAATTTGCCTTTAAAAAGAGTAAATTTTTAAACGATAGAAAATACCTTTTAATTTTGCCGTCTTCTATTTTGGCTTTTGTTTTAAGCAGATTTGGGTTTTCTGAACTTATTTCGGTTATGTATCCTATAAGTGGTTATATAGGGATAATAGGACTTATACTTATCGTTATAAATTTATTCACTATAAAAAACAATCAAAGAAATTAAAAAAATAGTGTTTTTTATTATACAATAAAATTTTAAAGTGATATAATTAGCGTACTAAATTATTTGAGGATAAATTATGCAAGGCGCAAATATAAAAAATCAAGATTTTACCGAAGGTAAAATTACCCCAAAACTTATAAAATTTGCTATACCCATTATGCTCACGGGGCTACTACAAATGCTATACAACGCGTCGGATATGATTGTAGTTGGAAACTTTTCACCAAACGGCTCGTTTGCTATGGGCGCTGTCGGGGCGTGTGGTGCAATTATTAATATGATTGTGGGGCTATTTATAGGAATGTCGGTTGGTGCTGGCGTAGTAGTTGCTAGAAACGTAGGCGCAAAACGATACGATAATATAAAGTCTATTATAGATACTTCAATAATATTTGCAACAGTATGTGGCATAATCGTTGCTATTTTAAGTATTATTTTTACTAAAAACTTGCTTGTACTTATGAGTACGCCAGACGATATTTTAGTCGAAGCAGTTCCTTATATGCAAGCGTATTTTGTGGGTGTTCCAGCAAACTTAATATATAACTTTTTAGCGTCAATCGTGCGTTCAACAGGCGACAGTAAAAGGCCACTTATTTTTTTAGGCGTATCGGGGCTTATAAACGTTGGCTTTAATTTAATAATGGTTATTTGCTTTAATATGGGTGCAGTTGGAGTTGGTATAGCAACTACGGTTTCTCAATATTTTGCTATGATTTTTATTATCGTTTATATGGTAAGAAAAAAAGATTATTGCAACCTTAATTTTAAATCGGTACAGTTTAATAAAAACGTTCTTAAATCAATTATCGTAATCGGCTTACCTGCAGGGCTTCAAAGTTCGCTTTTTGCTATTTCAAACGTAGTTATTCAATCAACTATAAATACCTACGGTCCTGAAACGGTTAGCGGTAACTCTGCATCGCATAGTTTAGAAGCCTTTACATATATGATTATGAACTCGTTTTATCATAGTGCGCTTACTTTCGTTGGGCAAAATATGGGTGCAGGCAAATATGAAAGGATTCCTAAAATCGCATTTTCTTCAGCTATATCAGTTACCATTTTGGCATTAACTATGGGCTGGGCAATATATCTTTTTGGAGACGCTCTACTTGCGATTTACGAACCTGAAAGCGCAATAATTAGAGAATGGGGCTTAAAGCGTTTGGCTATCGTTTCCACTACTCAATTTTTAGCGGGGATTATGGACGTTGGCTCAGGCATCGTGCGTGGAATGGGGAAATCAATGCTTTCAATGATAGTAACGTTAATAGGCTCGGTTGCTCTTAGAGTGGTTTGGGTTTATACTATTTGCGTAGCGTTTCCAAATAATATTCAAGTTTTATACTTATCTTACCCAATAAGTTGGCTTTTAACTTCAATAGCACAATACGTTTGTGCATTTGCAATTTATACTAAACTAAAAAATAAGTCTAGGCAACGTATTACTACTAGCATTTAATTATAAAAATTTTTAGAAAAACAAAAATCGCTAAATCAGTTTTAGCGATTTTTCTTTATTTACATTTAGCGTCGAATATTTTATTACAAATATCTCCTGCAAAGTCTTTTTCGTGGCTAACTAAAATTATTGCGCCTTCATATCTTATAAGCGCCTCTTTTAAGGCTTCTTTTGCCCTTACGTCTAAGTGGTTAGTAGGCTCGTCAAGTATAAGCAAATTAGACGGAGTGTTGCAAAGCACCGAAAGTTTAGTTCTTACTTGCTCGCCACCACTCATATTTTTAATGGGTTTAAGCGCTAGTTCGCCTTTGAGTCCAACTTTAGATAGTTCTTGTCGTTGTTCTTTGACGTTGGCTCTAGGAAACGCTTCGTTGTAGTACTGCATAGCCGTCATATTATCGTTATCAAAAATTAGTTCTTGATTAAGCACGGCGGGTTTTGCAGCAATATGATAGGTAAAAGTTCCAGAAAGCGCCGATATTTTACGAGTAATAGTTTTAATAAAAGTCGTTTTACCAACGCCGTTAGTGCCACGAATCCAAAGTTTATCTTGAGAACCCATATGAATATCGATAGGTGGAATAAGCGTTTTATCGTAGCCTACTTCAAGCCCTTTTATAATTAAAAAGTCTTTACTGTTAAGTGGAATATACGGAAAATTGAAAGTAGCGTCGTAAATAACGGTGGGTTTTTGCATAACTTCAATTCTATCAAGCATTTTTTTACGAGAGTTAGCCATACCAGCAGTCGCAGCGCGCGCACCGTTTTTAGCAATGTATTCTTTCATTTTTTTAATTTCGGCTTGTTGGCGAAGATAACTTTCTTCGTACTGCTTAGCGTTCATTTCGCGCTGACGCGAAAATTCCGTGTAGTTGCCAGAATATTTTTTAATATCGCCGTTTTCAATATTAATAACACCTTTACAAACGCCGTCTAAAAACTCTACGTCGTGCGAGATAACCATAAACGTCTTTTTATACGAATTAAGGTATTTAATAAGCCAATCAATATGCTCTATATCCAAAAAGTTCGTAGGCTCGTCAAGAAGCATAATATCAACTTCTTCAAGTAGAAGTTTAGTAAGCATAAGTTTTGCTCGCTCGCCACCAGAAAGGCGTGAAATAGGCGAGTCGTAACCAATGTTTGCAATCCCAAGCCCACCTGCAACTCTTTTAATTTTAGAGTCAAGGTCGTAAAAGTCGGCGTTATCAAGTTCTTCTTGAAGCCTTGAAGACTTATTTATAAGTTTTTCAAGTTCGTCTGGGTCAGAAACTTCGCCCATTTTAGAATATAAACTTTCAAGTTTTTCGTTTACTTTATATAGATAAGAAAAAGCGTCGCGCAGATATTCCATAACGGTAAGCGACCTATCAATATCGGCGTGTTGGTCAAGATATCCCCAACGCATATTTTGCGCTTTTAAAACTTCGCCGTCATCTTGCGAAAGTTTGCCGGAAATAATGTTTATAAACGTGGTTTTACCTGCGCCGTTGAGTCCTACGATTCCTAAATGTTCGCCGTTATTTATAGATAAATTTGCTTCGTTAAACAAATATCTATCATCATATCTATGGGTTAAATTTCTAATTTCAAGTATACTCATAACCTAATTAATATATAAGATTTTGTAAAACTTGTCAAGTTTATTGCAAATTTAACTATTGCGTGGTATAATTAATTAATGAATTGCCTACGGCATGAGTTGAAATTAGCAATTTCATGAATAGAGCCTAACGGCTCGTGAATTGCACTAAAGTGCATGATGGAGCAATTCAATTCATGGAGCGATAGCGAGAATTCATGGCGGTACGCCAATTCATGACAATGAAATTGTCAATTCATTTAATAGGTTAAAAATGAAAGAGAATAAACTTATAAATTTATCTAAACAGTTTGCTGTTGATATTGTTAATCTTTGTAGCAATGTTAAAATTAATCGTAAACATAATGTTTTATTAAATCAGTTATTACGTAGTGGAACAAGTATAGGTGCTAATATTCATGAAGGTAATTACGCTTCAAGCAAAGCGGATTTTATAAACAAATTTCAAATTGCTTTGAAAGAATGTTATGAAACTGATTATTGGTTAGGACTTTTTGAAGAAACTAATATTATTACTGAAAATGAGTATTTAGATATGTATGAAAAGTGTAGCAAAATTAGAAAATTACTTATTGCATCTATAAATACGGCAAAAGAAAATTAGCCTACGGCATGAGTTGAAATTAGCAATTTCATGAATAGAGCCTAACGGCTCGTGAATTGTATAAATATGCATAAGATTGTAAACAATTTATGGAGAAAATTATGAAAAAGTACAAATATAAATTTCCTAGTTCAATAGTAATCGTAGGTATAATTGGAATAGTAGTTGCAATATGTTGTATGGCTTTCGGTGTTTATAGATTTTTAAATCTTTTAAATGAAAATATTAAGCCGTCGCTTTATCAATATATAACCTTTGCTCTTACCGTGCTTTTACCTATTTTTTATATGGTAATAGCAGTTTCGGCTTACTTTAGTTCTTACTACTTCGTTACGGAAACGCAAGTCGTTTTAAAATGGGGCGTTATTTCAAATAAGTTTAATTTAAACGATATAAAAGAAGTTAAACTTATAACTAACGATAGTAAACTTGAACTTATTTTTAAAGACGATACCTATTTTTTAATAGCAACGGGCAAAGAGTGGTTTGATAGTTTTGTTGACGAAATTAAAACAAAAAAACCAAATATACCATATATCGTTCATACCGACGTTTCTAAAAATTAATATAAAACAGCATTTGACTTAAAAATCAAATGCTGTTTTTAATTATCTATTCCAAATAAATCGTTAGGAGTTATATCAAGCCTTTCACATAAATATATTATTTTTTCATAATCTAATTGAATTTTACCGCTTTCATATTCACTATAATCAGACTGATATTTATTTAATTCTTTTGCAAGTTGGTTTTGGGTTAATTTTTTAGCCTTTCTTTCTAATTTTAAATTTTCTCCAACTATTTTTGCTATTTCCTTATTCATATACCACCTTAATAATAAGTATAGGAAATTTTCCGATAAAATGCTTGACATATAGGAAAAATTCCTATATATTTTATTTATTAATTTAACTAAAGGAGATGAATTATGGTAGAAAATAATAAACATTCAAAATTATATGAAAGAAATTGGAATTTATTTAAAAATATTTGCTTATGCTTACTTATTTTAATTTTATTAATGGGAATAGTGGTAGGTTGTGGAGAAGAAATACCGGCAAATATTAATTCAATTATGAATGCTTGTGGTACAACAAGAGAAGAATCGGAGTCTATTAATGCAATACTTGAAAAGTGCGAAATTAAGAATATAAAAAGCATTACTCATGACGATATGCTTGATGATATGTATAACGAAGGAGATACGGGTTATAGAATTGAAGCAGAAGGGCTTAAGAATATAATTTTGTATTTAAATTCAAATAAAGTTGTTAGTATTATTCGATATGCTGGTGTAGATTTGTATTCAGATAATATATATAAAGAAAAACTTACATCGTTTTATTTATCATCTGATTATAAAGTGGCACTAAAAACTGACTGTGAAAATTATGTAAAATCCATATTAAATTATCCTAAAACTGCTAAATTCCCATGGTTTGATTGGGAATATAGTTTTAACTACGAAAATAAAATAGCAACTGTAATTAGTTACGTAGACGCTAAAAACGCATTTGGAGTTGAAAGTCGTTCATATTTTACTTTTATGTATAAAATAAACGGTAATAGTTATTCTTTAGTATATTTTAAATTTGATAATGATATTTTAGTTGATAATAGAGAGTGAAATAATTCTAATAGGTTAAAAATCCCACTTTAGTTTATTCTAAAGTGGGATTTTTTTATATCATATTTAAATCTTTAGCGAGTTTTGTAAAGTAGGGGATTGAGTTTACCGCCGTTTCTTTTGATACGCATGTTGCAATACGAATATAACCTTTAACACCAAAACTATCTGACGGAACTAGAAGTAATCCGTAAGTTTTAGCAATATTGCTAAACTCGTTAGCGTCTTTAATAGGGGATTTAACGAATAGGTAAAACGCTCCTTTAGGGTTAACGCAAGTAAAGTTTAAATTTTCTAACGCTTCGATTAATATATCTCTGTTATCTTTATAAGGCGCTATTTCTGCAGTTTTATCTGCATAACGGGTTAAAACTTTTTGCCAAAGCGACGGAGCACAAACGTAGCCAAGCGCTCTACCTGCGCCCATAACGGCAAAGTATAAGTTTTCTTTATTTTCGGCTTCTGGAGATACTGCTAAGTAACCGATACGCTCACCGGGGAGCGATAACGCTTTACTATAAGAATAGCAAATTATTGTATTTTTATAATATTTAGGAACGAACGGGCAAAGTTCACCGTCAAATAAAATTTCACGATACGGCTCGTCGGTAATAAGATAAATAGGTTCGCCGTATTCTTTTTGTTTTTTATCTAAAATTTCGCTAATTTTGATAATAGTTTTTTCATCGTACACAGAGCCCGACGGATTGTTAGGGCTATTTATAATAAGCCCCCTAGTATTTTTAGTTATTGCCTTTTCAAGATCTTCAAAATCAACTAAAAAATTAGTTTCATCGCACTTAACGTAATTAAATTTAGCGCCACTAGTTTCGGCAAATACACGGTACTCTGGGAAAAATGGTGCAACTGCTAAAATCTCATCGTCGCTACTCGAAATTATTGAAGAAAAAGCAATTTTTATCGCTGCGGCTGCGCCACAAGTCATATAAATTAAATTTTCGTCTAAACTATATCCGTATTTTTCCTTATTATAATTAACTATTGCTTTTCTAACTGCTAAATCGCCTTGAGCAGAAGTGTACGCGTGCGCGCTAGTATCTTCAAGTATTACTTTAGACGCATATTCGTTTACTTCTTCAGGGCAAGGTACGCTTGGGTTTCCGAGTGTAAAGTCAAAAACCTTATCTTCTCCAACTTTTGCCTTTAAAATTTTACCGTACTCGAAAAGTTCGCGAATAACCGAGCGACTGCTTCCGAGTTTAATCATTTTTTCGTTAATCATAGTAACTCCATAAATTTAAGTTAAAAATATCGTAACACAATAAATATTAAAAGTCAATTAAGTAATTAAATTCTTGAATTTTATTCATAAAAATATCAAAAAAGTTATTTTATAATGTTGACATTTAAAAAATAAAGGCATATAATTATGATATTATGAAAAAAGTTACTTACGCATTTTATTTTGGATATTACTTTTTTAGACCATATTTTTAATATCGGTTATTTTTTGCGTACTTAAATTTTTTTAGTAAAGTGTATTTAAATGACCGATTATATTTAAATCGGTCATTTTTTATTTTTTTATTGCTTTATCGCGATAATTTATTTTTCGAAGCAACTATTATCGTTTAAAAGCATCTCATTTGTCAATTAATATAAAATTATATTTATAATAAGAAGGTAAAAGTTATGATTATTATCGTAAAACAAAAGCACGATGAAAAACAACTTGACAATTTAGTAAAATGGATAAAGAATCAAGGCTTAGGCGTTGACTTAAGCGTGGGCTCACATTCTACTATTTTAGGTGTAGTAGGCGATACTAGTAAAGTAGACATTGATTTAGTTCGCTCGCTTGATATAGTAGAAAACGTTAAGCGTATACAAGAGCCGTTTAAATGCGCTAATCGTAAATTCCACCCTGAAGATACAATAGTAAACGTAAACGGAGTAGAAGTTGGTGGCAATAATTTCCAAATTATAGCAGGGCCTTGTTCGGTCGAATCGGAAAAGCAAATAGTAGAAGTTGCTAAAGCCGTTAAAGAAGCGGGAGCAACTCTTCTTCGTGGCGGTGCGTTTAAACCAAGAACTTCGCCGTATTCTTTCCAAGGGTTAAGAGAAACCGGCATAGACCTTTTGCTTAAGGCTAAACAAGAAACAGGTATGCCAATCGTTACTGAAATTATGAGCGTTCGCCATCTTGACTTATTTAAGGACGTTGACGTTATTCAAATCGGTGCAAGAGATATGCAAAACTTTGAACTACTTAAAGAAGTTGGTAAAATGGGTAAACCCGTGCTTTTAAAAAGGGGAATGTGTAACACTATTGAAGAGTGGCTTATGAGTGCTGAATATATTATGAGCGAAGGCACTAAAGATATTATCTTGTGTGAGCGTGGTATTCGTACTTTCGAGCCGTATACGAGAAACACTTTAGACTTATCGGCAATCCCACTACTTAAAGAACTCACGCATTTGCCTGTCGTTGTAGACCCGTCGCACGCATCGGGGCTTTCTAGACTAGTTAGACCGTTATCGCTCGCTTCCGTTGGCTCTGGGGCAGACGGGCTTATGATAGAAGTTCACAACGACCCTAAAAATGCACTTTGCGACGGCGCACAATCAATTAAACCTGACGAATTTAGTGAAATAGTTAAAAATATAAACGTAATATTGCCACTTTGTGGAAAGAAAGAGATAATATGAATATAGGAATTATAGGCCTTGGGCTTATGGGTGGTTCTTTTGGAAGAACGTTAGTTAAAAAAACCAATAATAAAGTTTTTGCTTATGATATTAATCCACAATCTATTATAAAAGGTGAAATGCTTTGCGCCTTTCACGAAAGGCTTACTAAAGAAAACGCAAATAATATTGATATGCTTATTATTTCCGTTTATCCCGATTATTTCTCAAGTGTATTAAACGAATTCTTGCCTTATCTTAAAAAAGGTACGATAGTTATAGATTTTTGTGGTGTAAAAAGGCCAATCGTAAGCGAAATGCAAAAGGCAATAAAGAATTATCCCGATATTATTTTTATAGGCGGGCATCCAATGGCCGGTAGAGAGTTTTCGGGGATAGAGCGCTCTTTAACGACGCTATTTGACAAGGCTTCAATGATACTCGTTAACGTAAACGCCGATATATTTACGCTTGATAGCGTTAAGCATTTCTTTTTAGATTTAGGTTTTTTAGAAGTAGTATTAACCGATAGCGAAAATCACGACAAAATGATAGCCTTTACTTCTCAACTTTGCCATATTGTTTCTAACGCATTTATAAAAAATAAAACGGCTGAAGCACATTTTGGATATTCGGCTGGAAGTTATAAAGACTTAACAAGAGTTGCAAGGCTAAATCCCTTTATGTGGTCGGGGCTTATGACGGCTAACGGCGAGTTGCTCTCTAACGAACTTGACGAACTCATATCAAACTTACAAAAGTATAGTGAAGCCCTTAAAAATAACGATAGAAGTGCTTTAGAAGAACTTTTAAAAGAGGGCAACGATAGAAAAATCTCTATTGATTCAAGGAGTAAAAACTAGTGGAAGTAATAGTTAAAGCGTCTAAAAATTATAGTGTTGTGATAAAGGACGATATATCGTTATTTAATAGTTACGTAAAAGATATAAAGGGCGATAAAGTTGCAATAATTTGCGACAGTAACGTCGACGCGTTATACGGTGGTATTTTAGATAAGGCTTTATCACACAAAAAGGTTTTTGAATACGTGTTTAAGGCGGGCGAAGAGAGTAAAAATGCCAACACGTATATTGAAATTTTAAATTTTTTAGCAAAAAACAACTTTAAAAGAAAGGATACTATTATCGCTTTAGGTGGTGGCGTAACGGGGGATTTAGCAGGTTTTGTTGCGGGAACTTATATGCGTGGCATAAATCTTATAATGGTACCTACAACTCTACTTTCTATGGTGGACTCTTCCGTTGGTGGCAAAACTGCAATTAATTTAGACAGTGGTAAAAACTTAGCGGGTGTATTTTATCAACCTAGTTTAGTTTATATTTGTTTAGACTTTTTAAAAACCTTGCCAAAACGCGAAGTATTAAGCGGTATGGGCGAAGTTATAAAATACGCGTTTATCGGCGATAGCATATCTAAAGAAGATATAAAAAATCAAATAACTAAAGAACTTATATATAAATGCGTATCGATAAAAGCAAATATCGTTGAAAAAGATGAAAAGGAAAGTGGAGAGAGAAAACTTCTCAATTTAGGCCATACCATAGGCCACGCCATCGAAAAAGCAAGTGGATACTTTATATCTCACGGTGAATGCGTAATACTAGGAATGAAAAAGGTGATTGAAATTTCTCAAAAGTTAAACGTTTTAACTGAAGAAAACGCGAATAAAGCACTTGAGTTTTTACATTTGTCTGGGAGTAAGTTATCAATAAGTTTTGATAAAAACCAACTTATAAACTATTTACAAAACGATAAAAAAGGTCAGGGCGACAAAGTGGATTTTATCGTTATAAACAACAATTTAAAAAGCGAGATTAAAAGCGTAGAATTAAATAAAATTTACGAATTACTATAAAATGGATATTAAAATAATACCTTCAAAACAAATAAGTGGGGAAGTTTTTGCTCCCCCTTCAAAATCATACGCGCATAGATTTATAATTTCGGCTTTTTTGAGTAAAGAAAGTGGTTTTATAAAAAGCGTAGGTACTTCTAAAGACGTTTTAGCGACTTTAAACGCGCTATCTAGTATAGGTTTAAAATATAATTTAACTAATAGTGGCGTTGAATTTTCTAATAACGAGATAGGCGAATATTCGGTATTAGACTGCAGAGAAAGTGGCTCGACTTTAAGGTTTTTATTCCCGGTAGTTTGCGCTTTAGGAATAAACGCCGAGTTTACGGGTAGCGAAAAACTTCTTTCTCGCCCAATAAAAGATTTAGCCGATACTCTTAAGGAAAACGGCGCTAAAATAGACGGGTTTAAAGTCAGCGGTAAACTTAAAAGTGGCGATTATAAAATTACGGGGAAAGTTAGTTCTCAGTTTATATCAGGCTTACTTTTTGCCCTTCCACTTCTTGACGGCGATAGCAAGATAATAATTGACGGCGAAGCGGTAAGCAAAGATTATATTAAAATAACTTTAGAAGTTTTAAATGTTTTTGGTATTAAAATTGAAGAAACGGCTTACGGATATTTCGTTATAGGCAATCAAAAATATAAATGCCCTAAAACTATAGAGATCGAAGGAGATTATTCGGGTGCAAGTTTTATTTTAGCGTTAGGCGCTTTAAGTGATAAGGGTGTAACCGTACTTAATCTAAACAAGGCGTCAAGTCAAGGCGATAAAAAGATTATTGACGCGTTAAAACTTTTCGGCGCAAAGGTTTTGAATATCGACGGTGGTTATTTCGTTAAAAAAGGCGAACTTAATGGAATAACGCTAGACTGTGAAAATATACCCGACTTAGTTCAAATTTTATCGGTAGTAGCGTCGTTTGCTAAAGGCGAAAGTAGGTTTTTAAACGTTTCAAGGCTTAAATTAAAAGAAAGCGATAGAATAGCAGGTATAATTAAAAACTTAAAAAGCGCTGGGATTAAAGCCGAATATAACGGAAACGACCTTATAATTTATGGTGGAGAAGTAAAAGCTTCTGTGTTTTACGGTGATAACGACCATAGAACGGTTATGTCAGGAGTGGTGTTATCGACTTTTTGCAAGGGCGAATCAACAATTTTAGGGGCTGAAGCAATAAGTAAATCTTACCCCGAATTTTTTAAAGACTATAAACTTATCGGAGGAATAGTAGATGGCGATATTTAAAGGTAAAAATTTAAGTTTAGAAATTTACGGCGAATCGCATCAAGAAAAAATCGGGGCTATTGTTAAGGGCGCTCCTAAATTTACCTTTGATAATGATAAATTGTTAAAGTTTTTAGATAGAAGAAAGGCAAAGTCTAGCGCGTATTCAACTTCAAGAAAGGAAGATGATTTACCCGTATTTAAAAACGTTACTAATTGCCAAATAAACGGTGATTTTCAAGTAGATATCTATAACAATAACACCAAAAGTAGCGATTACGATAATTTGTACGGAAAACCAAGACCCTCTCACGCCGACTACGCTTCCTATTTAAAAGAAGGTAATCTTAATTACAAAGGTGGCGGTAGATTTTCAGGAAGGCTCACTGCGGTTTTATGTGCAGTTGGTGGAATATTTAAAGAATATCTTGAAAATATGGGGATTTACGTTCACGCATATGTTTCTAAGGTAGGTAAAGTTGACGGAAGGTCGTATTTAGACGGTGAAATACGTAGAGAAGAACTTTTAAATTTAGGAGATTTTCCCGCATTATCTAACGGCGATAAAATGCTTGAACATATAAAAGAAGTAAAATTGCAAGGCGATAGCGTAGGCGGGGTTATAGAGTGTATCGTTTACGGTATGAAAGTAGGCGTAGGCGATAATCTTTTCGAAGGTTTAGAAGGTAAAATTTCTTCGCTTGTTTATTCCGTTCCCGCAGTAAAAGGCGTTGAGTTTGGAAGTGGGTTTAACTTAGCCGAAATGAAAGGTAGCGATGCGAACGACTGCTTGTCTTACGTAAACGGCAAAGTAGAAATCTTATCTAATAATGCAGGTGGAATTAACGGTGGTATTTCTAACGGTAAAGAAATAACTTTAAGGGTGGCAATAAGACCTACTCCGTCAATATCAAAGCCACAAAAAACCGTTGACCTTGTAAATAAAGAAAACGTAGAGATAGTAATTAATGGTAGGCACGACGCTTGCATCGTTCCAAGGGCAGTACCTTGTATAGAAAGCGCAGTCGCCATCGCGTTAGTTGACGAAATTATGGGGTGATAAAAATGCAATTAAAAGATATAAGAAATGAAATTGATAAAATTGACGACGATATTTTAAAAGCATTCTTAAAAAGAATGGAACTAGTTAAAGAAGTTGCTCAAAATAAAAACCAAACGGGCAAAGCGGTTAACGATACTAGCCGTGAAGACGGTATCGTTTATAGGCTTGCTTCAAAAACTCCCGACGAACTTAAATACTATTTAAAAGAGGTTTATTCTACGATGTTCGCCGTTAGTAAATCTTACCAAAGCACTTTAATTAGTAAAACTTCAAAGTCGGTTGAAAAAATTAAGGAAGCAATCGGTAAAGAGAATAGAAAATTCCCAGTATCTGCAACCGTTGCTTGTCAAGGCGTAGAAGGTGCTAATAGTGGGGTTGCGGCAAAGAGAATTTTCCCTATTTGCGACATAAGTTATTTTAAAAATTTTGAAGGTGTATTTACGGCAGTAGATAAAGGTTTTTGTGAATTTGGCGTGCTTCCTATTGAAAACAGTACTGCTGGATCCGTACTTGAAGTATACGATTTAATGAATAAATACAGTTTCTTTATTGCGCGTTCGGTAAGAATTAAAATTAATCATTGTTTAGCGGTTATTCCGGGTGCTGAAAAGAGTAGTGTTAAAAAGGTTATTTCGCACGCTCAAGCGTTAAGTCAATGCACTGAGTACCTTAAAAACCATAAATTTGAAGCAGAAGCAGTTGAAAATACCGCCGTTGCCGCTAAAACGGTTGCTGAGTGTAACGACATTGCAATTGCTTGTCTTTGCTCTAAAGAATGCGCTGAAATTTACGGACTTAAAATATTAGAAGAAAACGTTCAAGACAACTCACTTAACTACACGAGATTTATTTTAATTAGTAAAAATCTAAGCGTTTACGATGGAAGCGATAGAATTAGCGTTATGACAAGTGCTCCTCACGAAAGTGGTAGTTTAAGTAAAATTCTTGCTAGATTTTCGGCATTAGGCTTAAGTCTTACGAAAATTGAAAGTAGACCTATCTCGGGTAGCGATTTCGAGTTCTTATTCTATTTTGACTTTGAAGGCAACGTTCAAGATAACGGGGTTCTTAACTTGATTGCCGAAATGGAAAATAGTTCAATGATGTTCACTTTCCTTGGTAGTTATAAGGAAATCATATGAAATATTGTTTAATAGGAGAAAAACTAGGGCATAGTTATTCTAAAGTAATACACGAAAAATTTGGGCTTAACTACGATTTAGTTGAAATTAAAAAAGAAGAACTAGATAGTTTCTTTAAAAATTGTGAATTTTCGGGTTTTAACGTAACTATTCCGTATAAAAAAGACGTAATTAAATATTTAAGTTATCTTTCCCCCATAGCAGAAAGCGCGGGAGCAGTAAACACTGTCGTTAATAAAAGTGGCAAGTTTTACGGATATAATACCGACGTTGATGGTATGAATTATATGATAAAAAGGGCAGGGGTAACGCTTACGGATAAAAACGTAATGATACTTGGAAGTGGTGGGACTTCTAATACTGCTATAACTTTATGTAAAAGAGAAAGGGCTAAAAGCATAACGGTAGTTAGTAGAAACGGCGAAGTCAACTACGAAAACTGCTATAATTACAAAGATACCGAAATTATAATTAACGCTACTCCCGTTGGAATGTTCCCAAAAGTTTACGGTAAGCCTATAGATTTAGCGCCGTTTAAAAAACTTCAAGGTGTGTTTGACTGTATTTATAATCCACAAAACACCGAACTTATTTCTGAGGCAAAAGCACTTAATATTGCTTGTGAAAGCGGGCTTTCAATGCTAGTAGAACAAGCGCTTTTAGCGCGTGATATTTGGCTTGAAACTACTCACGATTACACAGTTACTGAAAAAATAATAAAAGAAATTAGAAAATTAACTTCTAATATAGTACTTTGCGGAATGCCGTCTGCTGGGAAAACCACTGTTGGTAAAATATTGTCTGAAAAGTTAGGGCTCAACTTTTACGATAGTGATGAAGAAATTACAAAGGCTTATAATAAAACTCCGTCTGAAATTATAAATTCTCAAGGAGAAAAGGCGTTTAGGGATATAGAGAGCGAAGTTATTAAAGAATTATCTATAAAAAGTGGCGGGGTAATTTCGCTTGGTGGCGGTGCGATTTTAAGGGAAGAAAACGTTAAAAACTTAAAGCGCAACGGAACTATCGTTTATATAAAAAGAGATTTAGATAAACTTATAGATACAAATAGACCACTCTCTCAAAAACAGGGGATAAAAGACCTTTACGAAAAACGAAAAGATATTTATAATAAAGTAAGCGATTTGATAGTAGAAAATAACGGCGCAGTTGAAGAATGCGCTAAAAAGGTGATAGAAGAATATGAAACTACTTGTAATTAACGGCGTAAACTTAAATATGCTTGGAATACGCGAGCCAAACCTTTACGGTAAAACCGATTATAAAGCGTTAACTAAAAGAATTAAAAAATATGCAAAAGAAAAGGGCGTTAAAGTAAAACTTTTTCAGTCTAACAGCGAAGGCGAAATTTGCACTCAAATTCAAAAGGCACTTAATAAATTTGACGGAATAATTATAAACGCAGGCGCTTATACTCATACGAGCGTTGCTATTTTAGACGCTTTAAAAGCAGTTAATCTTTTAACCGTTGAAGTACATATTACCGATATTAACGAAAGGGAAGATTTTAGAAAGTTAAGTTATATTAGTATGTACGCTGAAAAGATGATAGCAGGTAAAGGCATTGTAGGTTACGAAATGGCTATTGATTATTTTTTAGATAGAACTTAATACGTATTGCTATTGAAATTTTAAAAAATTAATGTTATAATTAGGGTACAAGTGTTTGTACCCTATTATTTTATAAAGGAGATTGTTATGGAGTTTAAAAGATTAGATAAAAAAGCAAGAGTTTATTGGTTTACAATAAACCTTATAATTGCACTAGTTTTACTTGCCGTGGCGTGTATAGTTTTATTTTTTGTAAGCGACGAGTTGTTTTTACCAATGCTTTTAGGCGTAGGGTTGCCTTTATTTGTGGTATCTGCGTTTATTATAATATATCCGTTTTTAAAATATCATTATTATAAATATTCGTATAACGAAGAAAAAGTCGTGATTTGTTACGGTGTAATCTTTCGCCACAAAATAGTAATGCCTATTTGTCAAATTCAAGATTTACATATATATCAAGGCCCTATAATGTCGCTTTTTAAACTTAGTGGTATAATTTTTTCAACTGCCGGCTCTAACCACGAACTTCGCTGTTTAGATAAAGAAGTTGCAGAAAAAATAGCCCAAGAAACGGAAGTTTACCTTAAAAAAAGATTAGAGGTTATCTGTAATGAAGAAGTTCAATAAATCGTATATTTACTATCATTTGATAGTGGATTTTATAATAATCTTCTTCGTTATGTTATGCTGTGGCGTTGAGGTTTTTTCTGAAGAAGAAGGTTTTGTAGGAACGGAAGAACTACCACAAATAATTTTAGTGTTTTCAATTATTTTTTTAGTGGTGTACGCCCTAAAAACCGCGTATAGCGTACTTTACGTTAAAACGTCGGGCTACGAATTGAAGGAAAACGAAATTGAGTGTAAAAGGGGAGTATTTTTTAAAAAGCGTTCAATACTCGAATACTCTAAAATCCACGCCGTTAATAAAAAGCAAAATTTATTCCATAGAATATTTAAAATTTCTGTTTTAACTTTAGATAGTGGCTCTAGTAACACTGCATATACTTCAGAAATATTAATTATAGAAAGTGAAGAAGAAATAGATAATATAATTCAGCAAATTAAACTTCGCCAATCGGGTGAAAAACCTAAAACTCAAAGCGAAGCTGATGAGAAAATAGAGAAAGAGAATTTATATAAATTCACCGCTAAAAGAAAAGTAGTTTATTCGCTATTAAACGTTTTATCTACCCTAGCAGTTATCCTTTTTATATCGGTTTTAATAGTTTTAGGATATTATTTCGTGCTTCCAATAGCGATAAATAGCATTACGGGGTGGGACGGTGTTGGAATACTCATAATTGCTATTTACGCGCTAATAATTTATTTTATAATAGTGCTATTAGTGTTCGTTATAAGTTTAATTGCTTCAATTTTTGCATATTACAAGTTTAGCGTTTATAAAACTGATAGCGATATAGAAATTAATTACGGATTTTTCGTTAAAAGCAATAACACTTTTAAACTAAATAGGATTAAAGGGGTTGTAGTATCACAAGGGTTAATTCAAAGGCTATTTGGCTTCGTTACCGTTAAACTAGAAGTTATAGGCTATAATGAAGTAAACGGCAGTGAAAAATCAAGTGAATCGTCGGGCGTGCTTTTCCCACTTTGCAAAGAAAGTGAACTTGAAGAGAATTTAAAAAAGGTTTTACCTGATTATATTCCACAAAAAAGGGAAGAAAAAGCAAAAAAATATTTTCCGTTTATATCTTGGAAAACTTTAATTTTTAGCGTAATATATCTATTTTGTGCTTTCGTAACTGTTTTCGGCTTAGTATTTTTTAAAGTTGATAGCGAAATAATTAATGCCGTGATTAAAGCGTTTATAGGCATATATATTGTAGTTGTCGGGCTTATTATGGCTAATGCGTTACTTAGTTACAAAAATAACGGTATTGCAATAAGCGATGATAAAATTACGGTATATGGTGGTGGTTTTACTAGAACTTATACTGTAATTAAAGCAAATACTATTATAGGCGTTGAAACTATAACTACACCACTAAGAAAAAAGAGTGGAATATACTCGTTTAAAATACACTTCCGTACAAACGACGAGTCTAACGTTATAAATCTTAAAAACGTAGACGAAAGCGTTTATAATAGACTAGAAAAAATAGTTAGATTTTAAACTAAAAGCATTATGCCCGAAAATCGGGCATAATGCAAAATAAATAAAATTTACAAAAAAACCTAAAAATATTTTGACATAAAAATTATAATGTGTTATTATGTTTAGGCTAACTTGATTAGCAAAGTAAATATTTTTAAAATTGAGTTATGGAAAAGTACCCAAGTGGCTCAAGGGGCTCCCCTGCTAAGGGAGTAGTGTGAGATAATCGCAGCGCGGGTTCAAATCCCGCCTTTTCCGCCACACTAAAGCACACCAAATGTGGTGTGCTTTTTGTGTGTCTTCAAGGCGTGATTTTCACCCAAGGGTTCAATCCCTCGCCGGGGACGGCAAACCCCTCGCAAACTATGTTTGCTTTCCCCTTAATAAGGGGCGGAAGCCCGCCTTTTCCGCCAAAAAAGTGCAGTAGTTTTTGCTACTGCACTTTTTTGTTTGTAATGTTGGTGCGGGATTTGAACGGGTGGGCATCGGCAACTTAAAAGGTTGAATTGTGGGCGTATAGTTGCCGACAAACAATTGATAATTGTTTGCCACACAGGCGTGATAGTGAAGCGTTAGCGAAACGGAGCAAATCCCGCCTTTTCCGCCAAGCAAAGGACACCTAATAGGTGTCCTTTTTGCGTGGTGTCAAGGCGTTTGCTTTCTTTAATTAAACATTTGATATACTTCAATTTTAATTACTCTTGCAATTTTGAAAAGTGCAACTATTTCAAAGTTAAAATCATTTGCAATAATTTTATTTAAAGTATTAGGGCTAATTTTGCACATCTTGCAAAATTTTGTTTTACTTATTTCATTTTCTAATATAAATTTTTCTATAATTTCAGTTTTAATTGTATTTTTCATAACTACTCCTTTTGCTATTTGGTATATATATTATATATTTACCATTTGGTAAAAGTCAAGTATTTTATTACCATTTGGTATATACTTATTCAAAATAAGGAGTTATTATGAATAAGTTCGCAGAAAGATTAAAAGAATTAAGAGAAGAAAAAAATCTTACACAATATGAATTGGCTAAAAAGGTTAATATAAGCACTGCTTGTATTAATCGTTGGGAAAAGAATTTAAGAGTTCCAAACATTGATAGTATAATTATTCTTTGTCAATTTTTTTCTTGTTCGGCAGATTATTTAATTGGTTTGGAAGATTAGCGCAATATTTAAGCAAAGTGCTAAAATCATGTAACTTTATATTTAAAATTGATTTACTAAATCAAATTAATTTGACATAACTACTCTTAAATGCTAATATATATTAGTATTCCGTAAGGGAGTAGTAGCCGTTTTTTAGCGGAACAAGTCAACATACTGGCTATAAGGTCTGGCTTGTTTTAATTTACGAGACTTGCGTATATCTTTTTAGTTATACGTGGGCTTATCATCTATAATTATAAATCCAAGTATAGCGCTTACTTGGATTTTCTTTTTAGGAGAAATTAAAAATGCTTGAATTTCAATTTTTCTTTAATAGCATTTTACTTGGCGTAGGTTTAGCGATGGACGCTTTTTCCGTTTCACTTGCCAATGGTTTAAACGAGCCGTTAATGAAAAAGGGTAGAACTTGCGCTATCGCAGGCGTGTTTTCATTTTTTCAGTTTGCAATGCCGTTAATCGGTTGGATTTGCGTGAGGACCGTTGCCAAGTATTTTTATGCGTTTGAAAAGGCTATACCATATATTGCACTTATTTTACTTTGCTTTATTGGTGTTAATATGATTATTGAAGGTGTAAAAAATAATAAAGTAAACGATGAAAACCACATAACTTCATTTTTGGCGTTATTAGTTCAAGGCGTTGCAACGTCTATCGATGCGCTTTCCGTTGGTTTTACGATTTCTAATTACGGAGTTTTAGAGGCGTTAGTTGCTTGTTTAATAATAGGGGTTGTAACTTTTGGCGTTTGCTTTGAGGGATTATTAATAGGTAAAAAATTTGGCACTAAACTTATGGGAAAGGCAAACCTACTCGGTGGTATTATTTTAATTTTTATTGGTTTTGAAATTTTTATAACAGGAATTATTTGTTGAAAAAATACGCTATACTCTCGCTTTTGCGAAGTATAGCGTATTTTTATTTATCGATTTTACCGTCTTCAAATATTTTATTAGATTTTAAAAGTTTTAATTGATATTGCTCTGGAGCAACGCCCGTTTCCTTTTTAAACGTTCTACAAAAATACGCAGGGTCGTTAAATCCGCAAGAAAAAGCAATTTCGTTTATTCTAAGATACCCGTCGTCTTTCCTAGATAAAAGTTGTTTTGCAAGCGCTAGCCTTTTTTGTTTTAAAAACTTAGTTGGGGAAACGCCGTGCTGTTTTATAAAAAGTTTCCTTACGTGTTCTTTTGATAGGGGGACTAACTCATAAGCCTTGTCTAAATCAAAATTGACGTCGGTATAACAGTTTATAATTTCATTAATAATAACTTGCGTTGTGTTATACGCGTTAGATTGCTTTATCATACTGTTTAAAAAACTTACTATCGATTCGGTAAAAGCGAGATTTACAGGGTGGTTAGGTGGCAGTTGGTGATAATATCTATAAGTAAGTTTAAGTACGGTGTAAAAATCTTTACTCGTATCGGACTCTGCAATGCAAAACGGCTTATTAAAAGGAGCCGACCAGTCTTCAATAGTAAAATGAATATTTTTAAAACCGGCAGTAGAAATATTTGTATGTTTCACGTTTGGGGGAATGCAAACAGTATCGCCTTTATTATAGGAAACCGACTCTTTATCATCGGTTTTAATAACCCCGCTTCCATCTGTAACGTAAATGATTTCCCAATAAGTGTGGATATGTGATTTTACTGTAAACGTTTTAATATGTTTTTCTATGTAATTAATAATTGCCATATTCAAATTATATCAGTAAATAAAGAAAAATTGCAAGTATTTTAGCAAAATTTAGGTATAAAATATCTAAAAAATCCAAATAAAAATCTATTTTTTACAATGACTATTGGTTTTTTGTTTGATATAATATAATTACTAATAAATTATTATAGGGTATTATATGTTATATTTAGAAATCAAAGAAAAAAGTGGAAAAGTTAAATTTTGCGCTAAAGGTAGCGAAATTGATACAGTTTTTAACGGGGAATTTAACGAAGGCGACCAAATTCATTTAAGGCTTGACGGGGTTAATACCGCATTAGTTAAGTTTGATGAAAAACTTAAAGAAAGTTTAATTTTCGCACCAAATAAAAGTTTCACGTTTACTATTCCAACTAATAGGGAACTTTATATGGCTTACGAAGAAGGCACGTTTAAAGGTGATAGTCATCGAATTTTTGCTAGGGAAGTTGACGATGAAGAGTTTTATTTATCAAGAAACATTTCTCTCAACTCTCACGATTTAAGAAAAAATACGGGAGGCTTCCCACACGCTAGTGCAAACTTCGTTACGAGAGAAGAGCCTTGCTTTTACGAGCGCAACGCTATAGACGGCGTTATAAATAACCAAGGTCACGGTTCTTATCCTTATCACTCTTGGGCGGGTGGTGCTAGAAACGATTTAGAGTATACCTTAGATTTTGGAACTGAAGCCCAAATTGATAGTATAAAATTTTATTTACGTGCAGACTTTAAGCACGATGAAATAACCGGGCTCCCGCACGATTCGTATTGGAAGTATATTGATGTAGAGTTTAGTGACGGCGAAGTAGTAAAGTGCGAATTTGAAATGGACAATTCAGACCTTAATCCCGAAAATTCAAAAGGGATTGAAATAAATTTTAATAAAAAAATAACAAAAACAATAAAACTTAAAAATTTTACACAAGTTACGGAAGTTTTAGGTTTTGCGGCACTCTCGCAAATCGAAGTTTTCGGACGATATATTAAGGAGGATTTAAGTAAAATGGAAGTAAGACAAGCATCAAACGCAAAAGACGTAAAGAATTACGACACTAAAAGATTAAGAGAAGAATTTCACATTACTAACCTTTTCACTAAAGACAACGTTAGAATGGTATACAGTCATATCGACCGTATAATTACTGCAGGCTTAATGCCGGTTCGCCAAGTATTAAAACTTGAAGCAGGCAAAGAACTTGCTGCAGATTATTTCTTAGAGCGTCGTGAAATGGGTTGTATTAACGTTGGTGGTAAAGGTATAATTACGGTAGACGGCGTTGAATATCAAATGAACCCAAGAGACGGTATTTACATTGGTATGGGCAATAAAGAAATTACTTTTAAGAGTTGTGATGAAAACGAACCTAGTAAATTTTACGTAAGTTCTTGCCCTGCACACGCTAGTTACCCAATCGTTAAAATTGATATAACTAAAGCAAAAAAAGTGCCTTGTGGTAGTGTTGAAGAATGCAATAAAAGGGTTATCAATCAATATATTCACCCAGAAGTTATTAAAAGTTGTCAACTTGCAATGGGCTTAACTCAACTTGAAGTTGGCTCTAACTGGAACACTATGCCTTGCCATACTCACGATAGAAGAATGGAAGTTTATATGTACCTTGATATGGCTGAGAACGACGTTGTATTCCATATGATGGGCGAGCCAACTGAAACGCGCCATATCATTATGCATAACGAAGAAGCAGTTATTTCTCCATCTTGGTCAATCCACTCGGGCGTTGGTACAAAAAATTATTCGTTTATATGGGCAATGTGTGGTGAAAATCAAGAATTTACTGATATGGACCACATTCAAACGAAAGACTTATTATAAAAATTTAAAAATCCCAAAAGGAGAAGTGTAAAATGTATAAGTACGTTCGTTTTCCTAATTTTAAACTTAAAGCGTTAACGCTTTCTTACGACGATGCTAATCGCCAAGATAAACGTTTAATAGCAATTATGCAAAAGTATGGTTTAAAGGGTACTTTTAATATTAACAGCGGTGCGTATGGAGATGAATACGAAGGCATTGAAAAAGGGAGAATGTCTAAAAAAGAAGCGATAGATTTATATACTAATTCCGGTATGGAAATTGGGATACACGGTTATCGTCATATTTCTCTTACAGACGTTGACACGGCGCTAGCAATAGACGAAATTGTAACTGATAGAAAGGACCTTGAAAAAACTTTTAATAGAGTTATAAAAGGTATGGCTTATGCTTATGGCGCGTATAATGACGAAGTCGTTGACTTGTTAAAAAAATTGGGTATTGATTATTCTCGAACAACTAATTGTACAGGTGGTTTTGATATTCCAACCGACTGGTTAAGATTGCCAAGCACTTGCCATCACAAAGACGAGCGCCTTATGGGCTTAGCTAAGCAGTTTGTGGAAATTGAAGAAGAATCGCGTTTTTGGCGAAATAAACTTCAAATGTTCTATCTTTGGGGGCATAGTTACGAGTTTGATAATGACAATAACTGGGACGTTATAGAAAATTTTGCTAAGTACGTTGGAAATAGAGAAGATATTTGGTATGCAACAAACGGTGAGATTTTTGATTATTTGCAAGCGGCTAGTCTCTTACAGTTTAGTTTAGATGGAAGAATGGTTAAAAATCCTAGTGGTATGGATATTTATATAAACTATATAAATCAAAAATGCGTTGTTCCTAGTGGAGCAACGGTTAAAATAGAAACCGGAGAAATTATTTAATAAAATAAAATAAAAGGAGATAAAAATATGGAAAATATGTTCAGTTTAAAAGGAAAAGTTGCGCTTGTTACAGGCGCTAGTTACGGTATTGGCTTTGCAATCGCAAAAGGCTTTGCAGAAGCAGGTGCTACAATCGTTTTTAACGATATCAAGCAAGAACTCGTTGATAAAGGCTTAGCAGCATACGAGCAAGAAGGCATTAAAGCGCACGGTTACGTTTGTGACGTTACTGATGAAGACGCGGTTAACGAATTAGTTGCTAAAATTGAAAAAGAAGTAGGCGTTATCGATATATTAGTTAATAACGCAGGTATTATTAAACGTATTCCAATGCACGAAATGAGCGCAAAAGATTTTAGACAAGTTATTGACGTTGACTTAAACGCACCGTTTATCGTGTCTAAAGCAGTAATTCCTTCAATGATTAAAAAGGGTGCTGGTAAAATTATTAACATTTGCTCTATGATGAGTGAACTTGGCCGTGAAACCGTATCTGCTTACGCTGCAGCAAAGGGTGGTCTTAAAATGTTAACTAGAAATATCGCAAGTGAATACGGTGAATTCAATATTCAATGTAACGGTATTGGCCCTGGTTATATCGCAACTCCACAAACTGCTCCACTTAGAGAAATTCAACCTGACGGTTCACGTCATCCGTTTGATAGTTTCATTATTGCAAAAACTCCTGCTGCTCGTTGGGGTAATCCTGAAGATTTAACTGGCCCTGCAGTATTCCTTGCAAGTGAAGCGTCAAACTTCGTTAACGGCCACGTTTTATACGTTGACGGTGGTATACTTGCATATATCGGTAAACAACCTAAATAATAATTGAGGATAATATGTTTAGTTATTGCTATGAAAATTTAAAAAGGGTTGCCGAAACTCAAAAAGGCAAAGACTTTTTAGAGCAAGTAGAAAAAGAATATTTATCGACGTACGACGGTAAAGTTATACCGGCTAATAACTATTCGCTTATTAAACTTTTTTATAAAGAAGGGGATAGAGGTCAGTTTGAAAAAGAGTATTTTGATAAAAGAAGAAGATTAAACCTTTTACAAGTATTAGCGTTAAAGGACGAAAAGTATATTGACGCTCTTGAAGAAGTAATGTCTGCTATTTGCGACGAGTTTACTTGGGTACTCCCTGCACATAACTACGATGCAAAAACTCAAACGTTTGATAGAACTTTTATTGACCTTTTTTCTTCTGAAACTGCGTTTTATCTTTCTGAAACCGTTTATGCTTTAGACCCTATTCTTTCACCTGATATAAAAAATAGAGTAAAACTTTTAGTTGAAGATAGAATTATTAAAAATTTCGAGTCGCGCGGGTATTGGTGGCAAGAAGCAGAGACTAATTGGGCGACCGTTTGTGGTTTAGGCGTAGGTCTTTCTTACTTATACCTTTTCCCTGAGCGTTTCGATACAGTTAAAGATAAAATTGAAAGTTATTTTAAAAATTATCTTAAAGGTGTAGATGACGACGGATATTGCTACGAAGGTTTAATTTATTGGGGATACGGATTTACCTTCTTTGCGCTTTTCTACGACGTGTACGTACAGTTAAAAGAGCGCCCTCAATTTTTAGATAGTGAAAAACTATTTAATATCGTAAATTATCCTATTAATACTAATATGGATAACGGGGTATACGTTCCATTTGCAGACGGTGGGCGTAGATTTTTAGATATCAACTCTTATTTACCTTGTTTTTACGCTATTAAAAAACTTTACGGTGATAAAATTAATTGCCCTATAAAAGTAGACGCTAAAAATATGATTAGCGACTCAAAGGCTTTCGGCTTTAGATTTTTACTTGCAACCGAACTTGAAAGTGAAGAAGTATCTTTTTTAGACAATAAATCTACGTATTTTAAAAACGCTGAAGTTTTAGTTTATAAAAATTCTAAATACTCTTTCGCAGTAAAATGTGGAAACAACAACGAACTTCATAATCATAACGACGTAGGCGTTTTTCAATTAGTTAAAAACTCTAAAAGGCTTATATCGGATTTAGGTGGTGGAGAATACACTAAAAATTACTTTATTCAGTCGGAAAAGTATAAAGACGATATTTTCGTTTGTGGTGCTATGTCGCACAGCGTACCTATTATCGACGGCAAATATCAAGAACACGGCGAGAACTACTACGGTACGGTTTTAGATAAAGGCGAAAACTATTTTGAAGTAGACCTTACTAACGCTTACGAAAAGGGCGAGCATTCTGTAAAAGTTAGGTACGATTTAAAGGAAAACGGCGTATTAGTTAAATATACCTTTAACGGTATTAAAGATAATATAGTTTTCCGTTTCGTATCCGATTACGAACCTAAACTTTGCGACGGTAAAATAACTATTGAAGAAATGACTATTACAGAAAAAAGTGGAATTGTACCAACTTCTTTCGTAAGGGAATATAAACCGCATTCAAGACCTGCGTTTACTTACAATAAAGGCAAATGTAAAGCGTTCGTAATAGATTATACCGTTAATGAAAGTTGTGGCGAAAAAGAATTTTTCTTTGAATTTTAGGAGTTAAAATGTCTTATCAAGAAATCATAAATAATAGCAAAGATTTTATTAGTTCAACTTGGGACAAATTAGATAAAAAACTATCAATTACTGCTGAAAAAAGTAGATACAAATTGCCTTTTACTACAGTAAACGGTGTTCACGACGATAAAAAGGAAAGTAATATTACTTGGTGGACTAACGGTTTTTGGGGTGGTCTTATGTGGCTTATGTATATTGCCACTAAAAAGGACTGCTATAAAATAACTGCGCTAGAAAGTGAAAAGATTTTAGATAAAGCCTTTAGCCGTATGGAATGGCTCGACCACGACGTTGGCTTCGTTTGGCATATTTTAAGTGGCGTAAATTATCGATTAAACGGCGATATTGATTCTAAAAATAGAAATCTTATTGCAGCAATGTCGTTAATGAGTAGATATAATATAGACGGCGAGTTTATTCGTTGCTGGAATTACAATTTTGATACCGACGTTTCTGGTTGGAGCATTATAGATTGTATGATGAACATTCCACTTCTTTATTGGGCGAGCGACGTTCTTAAAGATGATAGGTTTAAAAAGGTTGCTATGCGCCACGCTGATATGACTTTAAGAGACCACGTTAGGGAAGACGGGTGCGTAAACCACATAGTAATGCACGATACGAGTAAACCAAAAGTTTTAGGCGTACATAAAGGTCAAGGCTACTCGGAAACTTCGTGCTGGTCAAGGGGCGCAAGTTGGGCACTTTACGGATTTACTATATCGTATATTCACACTAAAGAACAAAGATATTTAGATACGGCTATTAAAGTTGCTAATAACTTTATTAAAGAAACTGAAAAAACAGGCTGGCTTCCTAGAATTGACTTTAAACAACCCGATACGCCTATGTATTACGATTCAACTGCCGGAGCAATCGCATCTTGCGGGCTAATTGAACTTGCTAAAATACTTAATAATGATACGTATTTAACTTCTGCATTAAATATTTTAAAAGCAATGGAAAAAAATTGGTGTAATTGGGAAGAATCGGAAGACTCCATTTTACAAATGGGCAGTGGTTGGTACGGTAAATCTATGCATATGCCTATAATCTACGGCGATTATTTCTTTATTGAAGCAATGTTAAAACTTAAAGGCGAAGAATTTTTACCTTGGTAAAATTTAATATTAGAAACCCCACGATATTAGTATCGTGGGGTTATTCTATACCATCCGTTAATTCTTCAAAAGTAGTATTCAAAATTTTTTATTTAATAAACGCAATTATCTTTGTTGTCATATAATGAAAATTATGTTATATTATTATAGTTTTAAAGGTTAGGCAAGTCAATGTAATCCGAAACTTGCCTTAAAGCACGTATATTTAAGCATCTTACGACAAATACTCACTCGTTGTATGTTAGAGTACAACTTCGCTCGTCTTTGTCAAAATCTACTCAAATCTCCACCTTTAAGGTGTGAAACAATTTTGAGTTAGAAAATTTTGATTTAGTCGAGGCAAAGACCGACGGCAATAGTTTGGGCTATTGCCTAGGGATTTAACAAAGAATAAATAGGAATTTGCAAGTCAAAATCAAGATTTGGATTATATTGACTTGCCTAGGAGATTAAAATGGCGTATTTAGCATTATATAGGCGTTTTAGGCCGATAAGTTTTGATAAAGTTATTGGGCAAGACGTTATAGTAAAAACGCTTACAAATCAAATAATGACTGATAAAATAGGCCACGCCTATCTTTTTTGTGGTGCGCGTGGAACGGGTAAAACGTCGCTTGCCAAAATTTTTGCAAAGGCGGTAAACTGCTTAAAACCTAAAAACGGTTCACCTTGTTTGGAGTGTGAAGCGTGTAAGAGTTTAAACGATTCTTCAAGTATTGATATTTTGGAAATGGACGCGGCTTCAAACAACAAGGTAGAACACGTTAGGGAAATTAGAGAAAACGTGCAATATCCACCTGTTAACGTAAAGTATAAGGTTTATATTATCGACGAAGTGCATATGCTCACTCCAGAAGCCTTTAACGCACTTCTTAAAACTCTTGAAGAACCACCAAAGCACGCAATTTTCATTTTAGCAACGACAGAGCCTCAAAAATTACCAGCAACGATTTTATCAAGATGCCTACGCTTTGATTTTAGGCTTATTGAAACTAAAAAACTTTACGATTTAGTTTGTGAAATTTATAATGATATAGGCAAAAAATACACTAGCGAAGCGGTAATGGCGATAGCAAAAGCGGGCGAAGGCAGTGTTAGAGATACCTTATCGGTTGCAGACCTTTGCGTATCCATTGGCGATGGTGAACTTAAGTATGACGACGTTTTATCGGTTTTAGGTGCTACTGATTTTGAAAAGACTAATCAAATAGTTAACGCTATTTTTAAAGGGGACGTTGGAGGGGTTTTAACTTCGACTAACCAACTTATTTCTTTAGGTAAAAGTATCGGCGTATTAGTAAAAGATTTAGCAAGTTATATTCGCGACTTATTAGTAGTTAAAACTTGTAATACTGCCAAAGAAATATTATCTTTACCTGATGATAAATTTGAAACTATGAAATCTTTAGCGGGCAGTGTTAACGATAGTAGAATTTTGCGCTGTTTAGAAATAATTTCGGGCGTTGAAAATGCTATTAGGTTTTCAACCCAACAAAGAAACGTGCTTGAAAGCGCGCTTTTAAAGGCGTCTATGCCGGAAAACGATAGTAATATAGATGCACTTTTATCTAGAATAAAAACTTTGGAAGAGAAATTAAAAAATATTGAAGAAAAGGGTGTAGAGATTAAAAAATCTTCCGAAATTCAAGTTGAAAGCGTTAAAGAAGAATTAAAACCTAATAAAGAAAATATTGGAAAAGTAGAAAACCCTATCGTTGAAACTATTAAAGTTGAAGAAAAAAAAGCACTTAATGAAACGGTTGAAGTTAAACAAACAAAAGTGGAAAGTAAGTCTAATATATCCACTTCAAGTGCTCCGTCAGTTGACGCAAAACGCGTGTGGGGAACGGTTGTTAGAAAATTAAGGGGTATGGAAGGCAAAACTATTTTGTGGGTTGCTTGTCAAGAAATGTCGGCAACGCTAAGTGGGAATACCCTTTATATAAACGCTGGTGGCGAAAGTGAAAAGAACTTACTTTTAAAAGACGGCAATTTGCAAACTATTAAAGAACTCGCTTCAAGTTTTGGCGACTATGAAGTTGCAATCGCAGGGGAAGAAGTTAAAAGCGTTAACCTAAAAGATAAAGTGTCGGAATTTTTCGGCGATACTTTAGAAATAAAATAATAAGTTAAGGAGAATATTATGGCAGGATATAAAGGTGGTTTTGGTGGTGGATTTGGTGGTAACCAAATGCAACAACTTATGAAACAAGCACAAAAAATGCAACAAGATATGCAAAAAGCACAAGAAGAACTTGAAGAAGCAGAAATCGTAGGTCAATCAGCAGGTGGTGCTGTAACCGTAGTTGTTAACGGTAAAAAAGTTCTTCAAAGTATAAATATTAAACCTGAAGTTATTGACCCTGAAGATAACGAAATGCTTGAAGATTTAATTATTGCAGCGTTTAACGACGCTTACGCTAAAGCAGACGCTATGTTTAAAGAAAAAATGCCGGGCGCAGGAATGGGAATGTTCTAAAAATGGATATTTTTATCGAGCCTATTGGCGAACTTATTAACGCGTTTACAAAACTTCCGGGCGTTGGCGCTAAAACGGCGCAACGCTTTGCGTATCAAATAATAAATATGACGCAAGAAGAAGCGGAAGCGTTTGCTAGTAGCGTTATAGAGTGTAAAAGAAAAATACGTTATTGCAAAGTTTGTGGAAATTACACCGATAAAGAAGTTTGCAATATTTGTACTAATAGAAAAAAAGACGTTATTTGCGTTGTAAAAGAGCCTAAAGATATAATCGCTATTGAAAAAATGCACGAGTACGACGGGGTTTATCACGTTCTTCACGGAACGCTAAAGCCTAGCGAAAATATCGGCCCTAAAGATATAACTATCGACTCGCTTCTTGAACGAATTGAAAAAGACGGTGTTAAAGAAGTAATAATGGCAACAAATCCCGATTATGACGGAGAAATTACCGCAATGTACGTTTCAAGTAAAATTAAACCACTTGGCGTAAAGGTTACAAGGCTTGCTAACGGTATGCCTATCGGTAGCGATATCGAGTATACCGATGAAATTACTTTAATGCGCGCGTTTAAGGATAGAAAAGAACTTTAAAATGCTAGAGAGAATTGATAAAATTTTTGCTTCTTGCGGGGTGCTTACTCGAAGTGAGTGCGCTTCTATGGTTAAAAGGAAAAAGATTACCGTTAACGGCGAAGTAGTAAACTCTCCCTCACAAAAAGCAGATATAAGTAAAGATATTATACTTTTAAACGGCAACAGGGTAGAACTTAAAAAATTCGTGTATATTATGCTAAATAAACCTAGTGGCGTTGTCAGTGCAAGCACTGACGATACCTGTAAAACCGTTGTAGATATATTACCCGAAAGTTTTAAAAGAAAGGGTTTATTCCCTTGTGGTAGGCTTGATAAAGATACGGTCGGGCTTGTTATTATTACTAACGACGGCGTTTCTTCTCATAAAAGATTAGCGCCAAAAACTCACGCCGAAAAGGTTTATTATTTTGAAACGGCTGACGAATATTCTAACGAAGATATATTGAGTATTGAAAAGGGCGTACTTTTAAAAGACGGATACGTTACTGCTCCAGCAAAAGTTTTAAGAATTTCTAAAACGAGTGGCGAGATTACCTTAACCGAAGGTAAATACCACGAAATTAAAAGAATTTTTGGAAGTTTATCTAATAAAATAACCTTTTTAAAGCGAATTTCGTTTGCTGGTATTAAACTTGACGAGAATCTTGAGTATGGCGAAGCGAGATATTTAACGAGTGAAGAACAAGATTTGTTTACAAAATAAAAATTGTAGTAGTCAATAGGCTACTACAATTTTTTATAACAAATTTACTATTTTTTTATCTTTTTGTTTTACTGCGTATTTATACGCTTTATATGCTCCACTATTTTCTCTTTCTTCTACTAAAAATATAATATAGGAAGAAGCGTCTATCATCGCCAAATTTCTAAAGTAAATACTTTTATACCAACCGTCAAACGACGGGGTAAGATAAATAACGCTATCGTAATCGTTACGGTCAAAATAAGGGGTTTTCTTTCTTAAAAATCTTTCTTGAGAAACGCAGTATACGGTAGTTATTTTATAGTTAAATGTATCTTTAATTTCCTTTACTATATCTAAACACAAAAAGTCGTATTTGCTATAACCACCAAAATAAAAAATCGTGCATCCAAATTCTATTGCCTTTAATATTTCGTTATAAATAGATTTTTTTAAATTTTCAGTTAACTCAATATCTCTATGACCAAAAAACGTACAAATTTTATCTTCCATAAAAAAATAAGGTGCCACCTACAAGAGATGACACCGTAGAATACCTCTCGCGTAGTTGTCACACTAACAAAACCTCTCTTAATGGAAAAGTTGCGATAAGGTATTGCTACCAAATCTATTTTTTCCATTAAAAGAGAAAATACTCCCCCGAGGTTATTAAGTTAGTGTGACGCTAATAGTATAACACTAAAATTTAAAAATAACAAGTGTTTTTATTCTTTAATTTAAAACCTAGTAAAAGCGCTAAAAATTTTATTAAAATAGCAAAATAGTGCGTTTATTTTGTTGACATAGAATAAAATCAGTGTTAAAATATTCACAACTTAATAAAGAAATAGAGGCGCATTTGCTTAAGAGTATTACGGTTAAAGGTTGCCAAAACCTCGTAAGAAAGGGGGCGAGTGCCGAAGTGGAATAAAATGGCAAGTATTCTGCTGGCAGTATGGATAATATCTTAACTGTTGTCGCAACTACGTTGCGGAGAGCTATTCAGTTATTTTTTGGTTTTTAACGGGATAGTTTATATGCTATCCCGTTTTGATTTAAAAGCCTACTCCACAAAATTTATTAAATAAAGTGTTCGTGAAATACTGCGTAATACTTCGTTAAACCCCTTGAAAAGATGTATACTCTTATCTTCGGGGATTTGCCTTGTCTTACTTGTATTTGACGCTCACTTTAAATTAAACGTTTTGTTTCGTAGTCTAAAGAATAGTTTAAAAAAATACATTATAATAATATAGGAGATTTTTATTATGAAAAATACAATTTTTACAGGCGCTGCTACTGCAATCGTTACACCACTTACAAAAGACGGTGTAGACTATGAAAGTTTAGGTAGACTTATCGAGTGGCAAATTGAAAACGGCATTGACGCTATCGTTTCCGTTGGAACTACAGGCGAAGGCTCTACTTTAACCGATAAAGAACATAAAGACGTTATGAAATATACGGTTGAAAAGGTTAACGGCCGTGTTCCGGTTATTGCAGGTACGGGCTCAAACGATATTCAATACGCTATCGACCTTACTAAATACGCTTGTGAAATTGGGGCTGACGCTATGCTTTTAGTTACGCCTTACTATAATAAAGCGACTCAAAAGGGTTTGATTGAATCTTTCACTGCTATTGCAGATGCTAGCACTAAACCTTGTATTTTATATAACGTTCCATCTAGAACCGGTTGTAATTTACTTCCGGAAAGCGCTGCAGTTTTAGCAAAACACCCAAACATTGTTGCTATTAAAGAAGCGTGTGGTAATATTTCTCAAATTGCTAAACTTGCTTCGCTCGTTGGCGACGATATGGATATTTACTCTGGTAACGACGATCAAATCGTTCCAGTATTATCTTTAGGTGGAAAAGGCGTTATTTCCGTTCTTTCAAACATTATGCCTAAAGAAACTAGTGATATGTGTAAAAAGTATTTAAGTGGCGATACTTTAGGCGCACTTAAAATGCAACTTGAACTTCTTCCACTTATCGATTCATTATTTAGTGAAGTTAACCCAATCCCTGTTAAAGCGGCAGTTGCTAAAATGGGCTTTGGCGAAAACTATTTAAGGCTTCCATTAACTACTATGGACGAAGTAAAAGCAGAAAAAATGTACGGTTTAATGAAAGAACAAGGTTTAATTTAATAAGGTGATATTATGAAAATATTATTAAACGGTTTTTGTGGGTTTATGGGGCGTGAAGTTTATAAACTCGCTAAAGAAAATTATGAAGGCGCTGAAGTCGTAATGGGCGTAGATTGTTTTTCAAAAGGCGATGAAGAAGTTAAATGCGTTAAGTCTTTTGACGATGCTATAACTGACGTTGACTGTATCGTTGACTTTTCGCATCACAGTTTAACTAAAGATTTACTTGATTTTGCCGTAAAAAACAATATCCCCGTAGTTTTAGCAACTACTGGTCATACTCCTGAAGAAAAAGAGTTGATTTTTAACGCTTCTAAAAAAGCACCTATATTTTATACGGCGAATATGTCGGTTGGCGTTGCGCTTCTCGTTGACCTTGCTAAAAGAGCGGCGCTCTCAATGCCAAATGCTGATATTGAAATTATTGAAAAGCACCATAATAGAAAAATTGACGCGCCTAGTGGAACTGCACTTATGCTTTTTGAAGAGTTAAAAGAAGTTCGTACTAGCGCCGTTGCCAATATGGGTAGAAGTGGTCAAGCAAAGAGAACGCCTGAAGAAATCGGCATTTCTTCACTTAGAATGGGTAACGTTGTAGGTGAGCACGAAGTAATTTTATGTACGGCTAGCCAAACTATATCTATTAAACACGAAGCACATAGCCGTAGTTTATTCGCTGAAGGCGCACTCGTTGCCGCTAAATTTATGGTCGGCAAAAAAGCGGGCTTATACAATATGAAAGATATGTTAAAGGAAAATTAATCTATGAACGTTGCAATATATGGTTACGGCAACTTAGGTAAAGGCGTTGAAGTTGCTATTAAAAATAATAGCGATATGAATTTGGTGGGTATTTTTACTCGCAGAGAGCCAAGTTCATTAAAAACTTTAACGAACGCTAACGTTTATTCCGTAAACGATTTACTTAACTTTAAAAATCAAATAGACGTACTTATTATTTGTGGTGGTAGCGCAACTGACCTTCCTATAATGACTCCGGAACTTGCTAAAAACTTTAACGTGGTTGATAGTTTTGATACTCACGCTAAAATCCCTAATCACTTTGATAACGTTGATAAAGTCGCTAAAGAAAATTCTACTATTGCTTTAATTTCGGCAGGTTGGGACCCGGGTATGTTTTCAATTAATAGGCTTTACGCTGAAGCAATACTTCCAAACGGCAAAGATTATACTTTTTGGGGTAGGGGCGTAAGTCAAGGTCATTCTGACGCAATAAGAAGAATTGACGGTGTTTTAGACGCTAGGCAATACACCGTACCTATTGAAGAAGCACTTGAAAAAGTAAGGTCGGGAAGTGAGCCTAATTTAACTACTAGAGAAAAGCATTTAAGAGAGTGTTACGTAGTAGCAAAAGAAGGGGCAGATTTAAATAAGATTGAACAAGAAATAAAAACAATGCCTAACTATTTTGCCGATTACGATACGACCGTTACTTTTATCACCAAAGAAGAACTTGAAAAAAATCATAAGGGTATTCCACACGGTGGAAAGGTTATAAGAACGGGAAAAACCGGCTTAAATAACGAAAACAGCCATATTATCGAGTATAGTTTAAAACTTGATTCTAACCCCGAATTTACAGCAAGCGTACTCGTTGCTTCAGCGCGCGCAATATATAAAATGCGTTTAAGGGGAGATACGGGTTGTAAAACTATATTTGATTTAGCGCCAAGCGATTTATCATCAAAAACTCCCGAAGAATTAAGGGCAGGATTACTATAAATGGAAAATAATAATTTAATTTGCGAAAATTTATCAATAGGGAATAACGGCGTACTTAACTTTGCAGGGGTAGATACTGTTGAACTTGCAACAAAATACGGCACGCCTTTATTTTTAATGGATGAAGAAAGAATAAGATACAAATGTAAAACTTATATAAATGCCGTAAAAAAATACTTTGGCGAAAGTTCAGGTGTTTTATACGCTTCTAAAGCCTTGTCTTTCAAACGAATTTACGAAATTATGAAAGAAGAAGGCATGGGGATTGACGTTGTTTCTCAAGGCGAGATTTTTACTGCAAAAAGAGCAGGCTTTCCACTTGAAAAAGCGTATTTTCACTCAAATAATAAAACTGACGACGATATTGACTACGCCATTAAAAACGGTGTTGGTAAATTCGTAGTTGATAACGTTGAAGAACTTTTAGTTATTGATAAAATTGCTAAAACAAACCAAAAAATTCAAAATATATTATTAAGATTAACGCCTGGTATCGACCCACACACTTACGATGCAATAGCAACGGGTAAAGTTGATTCTAAATTCGGCTCGCCTATCGAAACTGGTCAAGCCGAAGAAATAACTAAAATAGCGTTAAGTTTAAAAAATATTAATTTAGAAGGTTTTCACTGCCACGTTGGCTCGCAAGTTTTTGATTCTGACGTTTATATAAAAGCGTCTACAGTAATGCTTACCTTTATTAAAGATATGAAGGAAAAACTAGGCTATAGCGCGAAAATTCTTGATTTGGGCGGTGGCTACGGCGTTAAATATATAGAAAGCCAACCAGTAATTGATATTGAAAAGAATATTTTAGAAGTGTCTAATCATATAAAAGCGCTTTGTAAAGATTTTAATATAAGTATGCCGTCAATTTATTTTGAGCCGGGTAGAAGTATCGTTGCCGATAGTGGTATTACCTTATATACCGTTGGAACTGTTAAGAGAATTCCTGGTTATAAAAACTACGTTTCGGTTGACGGTGGTATGACGGACAACCCTCGTTTTGCCTTATATAAAGCCGATTATACTTTACTTCCTGCGTATAATATGAACGTAAATAGGGATATGACTGCGTCAGTTGTTGGTAGATGCTGTGAAAGTGGCGATATTATTCAAGAAAACGTAAAAATGCCGTCTACTATTAAGCGTGGCGATATTATTGCTTGTTTAACAACCGGCGCTTATAACTATTCTATGAGTTCTAACTATAATAGGGTAGCGCGACCACCAGTAGTTATGATAGCGAATAAAAAAGATTACGTTGCCGTTAAACGCGAAAGTTTAGAAGACATTGTAAATTTAGACTTATAATTGTTTATATTGCGACATAGCAAAAATTTGAAACTCGGTATAAAAACCGAGTTTTTTATTGCCAAAAATATATAAAGCGTGTATAATTAATATATTAAATTTAGTAGGTAACTAAAAATGAAAATTTCGAGCGAATTATTAAAAAAAATAGGTAAAATATTATTAACTCTAGTTATAGTAGTAGCAATTTCCTTGCTCTGCACTATAATTTTAGGCTTGTTTGGAATAGTTTATTATGATGACGGTATTAAACTTAACCAAAAACTATTTTTATCGTTTGCAAATTCTTGGTATGGCGCGTTACTTATAATTTTAATTCAAATTGTAATAACTTCGTTATTATCTTTCGTTCCGGGTGTTTCGATGGCGTTTATAATACTTCTTCAAACGTTATACGATAACCCTGTAACTGCATTTATAATTGCCTTTTCGGGCGTAATGCTCACAAGTTTTATGTTATACGTACTTGGAAGATTTGGTGGCTATGCGCTTTGTAAAAAACTTTTAGGCGAAGAAGATTGCGAAAAAGCGTCAGAACTTCTTAACGTTAAGGGTTTAATTTACTTCCCACTTATGATGATGTTCCCAATTTTTCCAGACGATGCTTTAGTAATGGTAGCAGGAACTTTAAAAATGGATTTAAAATGGTTTGTTCCGTCAATAGTTCTTGGTAGAGGAATAGGAGTATTTACAATAGTATTCGGGCTCTCTATCGTTCCGTTTGATAAGTTTACTTCAATTTGGCACTGGATAATCTTTATTGCGATTTGTGCAATTCTTATCGTTGCAGTATTTTATTTTGCAACTAAGTTTAATAAATATATGGAAAAGAAAAGAAAAAAAGATAATTAAAACGAGTACATTTAAAAAAAGCAAGCAGTTTTAAATGCTTGCTTTTTTAATGTTTTTATTATTAATCAATCTCGTAGTCAACTGCAACCGAGCGTTCAACGTGTTCGTGCATATATTTTTTAACTACGTTAACGTGGTATGGGTCGTTTTGATATTCTTCTAACTTTTCCATACTTTCAACAACAACTTGAAGTATAATATCGTACGAGCGTTTAGAACCGAGTATATCTTGACCAACTTCAATTCCCCAAATGGTTGGAACTTTAGTTATCATACTCATAAGAACGTTAGTTGCCTTTTCTTTTTGCTCGTCACTATTATCTTTAAGTTTAAAACATACAACGTGTTTAATCATTTTACCAATCCTGCCTATCGCTTATTTTTATATCATCGTAATACTCAAAGTATTTAGACTTGAATTTAGAAGTTTCAGCCCTTTGCTTTTTCTTTTTTTCAAGAAGTTTCTTTTCTTCTTCCGTTAAGGGCTTTTTTTCTTTTTCGATATTTTTATTTTTCATTTTTACCTTTTAACCATACCATAAGTACCGCAATATCTGCTGGGTTAACGCCGGGGATTCTCGACGCTTGGTCCAAATTTTCTGGTTTTACTTCGTTTAATTTTTCTCTTGCTTCTACTCTTAACCCTTCAATTTCTAAATAGTTAGCATCGTTTGGTAAGAGTTTACATTTTAACTTGTTAGTTCTATTTATAGTTTCTCTTTCTTTTTTAATGTATCCTTCGTAGCGAATATCCGTTTCAACGGTTTCTAAAATATCGTTAGGGCAGTAACCAAAGGCATTAAACTTCTCTTTTATTGCCTTAATAGAAATACCACGCCTTATCATGTCTGCATAAGAAAGTGGTTTTATAACTTCGCCTGACGATAAACTTTCTGCGAACTCTTTACAATCTTTATAGGGGATTACCGTTTCAACTTCTTTACGGAGTTTTTCGGTTATTTCGCGCCTTGATAAGTAAACTTCCCATCTATCGTCGTCTACAAGCCCCATTTCGCGACCTTTTGGAGTAAGTCTTGCGTCAGTATTGTCTTGCCTTAGAAGTAGGCGATATTCGGCTCTAGAAGTCATTATACGGTAAGGCTCGTCAGTTCCTTTAGTTACTAAATCGTCAATCATAACGCCTGAGTACGCTTCATCTCGACCAAGAACTAACGGTTCTTTGCCTTGAAGATACATACTTGCGTTTAAACCTGCAATAAGACCTTGAACGGCTGCTTCTTCGTAGCCACTAGTGCCGTTTATTTGACCTGCCGTAAATATGCCGTTTACTTTCTTAAATTCAAGCGATGGTTTAAGGTCTAAACTATCAATACAATCGTACTCGATAGCGTACGCGTAGCGCATAATTACGCAGTTTTCAAAACCACTAATCGAGCGATACATATCGTGTTGAACGTCAATCGGCATAGATGACGACATGCCTTGCACGTAAATTTCGTTAGTATCTGCGCCTTCCGGCTCCAAAAAGATTTGGTGGCGTTCTTTATCGCTAAACCTAACCACTTTTGTTTCGATAGACGGGCAGTATCTAGGCCCAGTTGTCGTAATAAAACCGTTATATAGTGGTGAACGGTCTAAATTTTTTAAAATTATATCGTGAGTTGTTGTGTTAGTGTAACCCAAATAACAAGGGGTTTGAGTTTCGGGAAGAGACTTAGTCATATAACTAAATGGATAAACGTCTTTTTCTCCGTCTTGAATAGAAAACTTTGAAAAATCAATACTTCTTTTATCAAGCCTTGCCGGAGTTCCCGTTTTAAATCTTCTTACTTTAAAGCCTAAACGAATAAGGGCATTTGTTAGTTCAGTCGCGTTCTGGAAGCCGTTAGGACCACAAAACTTTTTACAGTCACCCGAAATTATATCGCTATTTAAGTATACGCCCGTTGCAATAACTACGGTTTTACAACTTAAAAGTGAATTATAATTAGTTACAACTCCCGTAACTACGCCGTTTTCCGTTAAAATATCCGTTGCTTCGCATTGCAAAATGCGCAAGTTTTCAGTTTCTTCTAAAACCTTTTTCATTTCGCGATGATAAAGGTTTTTATCGGCTTGCGCACGAAGAGATTGAACTGCAACGCCTTTTCCACGATTGAGCATTTTAATTTGAAGCATAGTTTTATCTATAACTTTGCCCATTTCGCCACCGAGTGCGTCAAGTTCTCTAACTAAGTGCCCCTTAGCCGTTCCACCGATAGACGGATTGCATGCCATAAAGGCAATATTATCTAAATTTATTGTGAGTAGTGCGGTACTTTGCCCAGTCCTTGCGAGCGCTAGCGCGGCTTCACAGCCAGCGTGGCCTGCACCTATAACGACGGCGTCGTAAGTACCTTCTAAATAGTAGTTTTTCATATTATTTTTTAATGATTAAATTCTTAAGGTCGGAAATATCTCTATTAATTCTGTCGTTAATTTTAATAAGTTCGGCAATTTTATCACGCGAGTGTATAATAGTTGCGTAGTTTTTACCACCAAGTGCTTGACCAATGGTAACGAGTGGGATTGACATAAGTTCCGTCATTAAATACGCACACATTTGCCTTGGCTCAACGAGTTCTTTATTGCGCTTTTTAGATAAAACGTCTTCCTTTTTAACGTTGTAGAAAGAACATACCGTATCAATAATTCTAGTTGTTGTAATACTTTCTTTATTTTCGGTAGAAATACTGTCTTTAAGCGCTTCTTCAGCAAGTTCTAAAGTGATAGGCGCTTCGTGAAGTATTGCTGAGAAAATTACTTTGTTAAGTAGGCCTTCTAAACTTCTAACGTTATCGTCGGAATTTTCGGCAATAAACGCGGCAACGTCTAAACTCAGTATGTATTTTTTATATTCTGCTTTCTTTTGAAGTATTGCTATTTTAGTTTCAATATCAGGTGCTAAAACTTGCGCTTTAAGACCACCGTCAAACCTAGTTTTTAACCTTTCGTCAATGAGCTCGATTTTACTTGGCTCACAGTCGGCAGATAAAACTATTTGCTTATTTGCGCCGTATAACGCGTTAAATGTGTGGAAAAATTCTTCCTGAGTTGATTGTTTTTTAGATAAAAACTGAATATCGTCAATTATCAAAACGTCAACGTTTCTATAATGATTTCTAAAGTCGCTAATATCGGTTGAATAAGCCTTACCTAAACGGATACGTTCAATAAGTTCGTTGGTAAACTGCTCACAAGTAACGTAAACAACGTTTTTAGTAGGGTGAGATTTTTTTATTTGGTTGGCAATAGCGTGCATTATATGCGTTTTACCAAGGCCAGATGCACCGTAAATAAAAAGTGGATTATAACTATTACCCGGGTCGTCCGCAACGGCTTTAGCGGCTGCGTATAAATATCTATTCGATTCGCCGACAACGAAACTGTCAAAAGTAAACTTAGGGTCAATTGGCGCGCTTTCAATCGAAGGTTTTGTTTCCTTTTCAGGAACTTCTAAAAGATATTCTTCCTTACTATTGCCAACGAAAATTTCAATTTCGTTTATTCCTGTGTTAAGGCGTTTAAGAGTAGAAAGAATTATCTTTTTAAGTTTGGTTCTCGCCATACCAGCGTGTACTTCAGATTTTGCAAGTAAAACGAGTTTAGTGCCTTTTATATCAATGGGAGTAAGCGCCGTTATAAAAGTGGCGTAGTTTATTCCAGATATTGAGTTTTCAAGTTCAGGAAGTGCTTGCTTCCAAATAATCTCATAATTTTCCATTTGTAATCTCCGATATAAAAGTATTTTGCAAAAATCTAAAAATGTGTTATACTTAAGTTATTATATAATAAATATTTATAAAAATCAAGAATTTCAAAGTAGTAGTTATGTATATAAAAAATTTAACTTTACAAAATTACCGCAACTATGAATTTTCAAGTTTTGAGTTTTCTAGTGGTATAAATATTTTAACGGGGAATAACGCCCAAGGTAAAACCAATTCGGCAGAAGCAATATTTTATCTTTGCACGGGTTATTCGCCTAGAGCCACTCGTGATAAGCAGGTTATTAAATATGGGGAAGATACGGCTTATATTTCGGGTGTTGCAACGTCAAATTATGGCGACGTTAAAATAGATATTACCTTTAATAAAAGCAAAAATAAAGAAATTTCAGTAAACGGAGTCCCCATTAAAAAAATAGGCGAACTTATGGGCAATTTAAACTCGGTATTTTTTAATCCGGAAGAGTTAAAACTAATAAAAGAAAGCCCTGAAGATAGGCGTAGGTTTATGGATATTTCTTTATCGCAAATGAGTAGGAAATATTTTTACGCTCTTCAAAAATACCGTAAAATAATTGAGCAACGAAACGATTTACTTAAAAATCCCGATAAAGAAGTCGTTTATGAAACGCTTCCACTTTGGGACGAGCAACTTTGTGAATACGCTGAAATAATTATAAAAGAAAGGCTAGAATTTATTAAAATTTTAAAGCCACTTGCTAAAGATTCTCACTCGTTTATAACCGATGGTAAAGAAGTTTTAGAAATTTCTCTTGAAAGTAATTATTTGGAAGATGAAGATAGTATCAAAGAGTCTTTACTTAAAGCGCTTAGCGAAAGAACGGAAAAGGATATTGTTTTAGGTTACACAACCGCAGGCCCGCATAGAGACGATATAAAAATTAAAGTAAACGGGGAAGACGTTAGAATTTACGGCTCGCAAGGTCAACAAAGAACTTCTGCAATATCGTTAAAACTTGCCGAACTTGAAATTTTCAAACAAAGGTTTAACGAGTATCCCGTGCTTATATTAGACGACGCGCTTTCGGAACTTGATGCAAGTAGAAGGAAAAGGCTACTTGAAAGGGTAAACGGCATACAAACAATTATCACTTGCACGGAACTTACGAGCGAACTTACAGGCATTGAAAATGCAAAGCATTTTATAATAGAAAAAGGGAATATTAAAACTATAGAATAAATAAAAGCCACTGAAATTTCAGTGGCTTTTCGTATGTTTTAAGTTATCGTTCTTCTCTAAAGTAGTTAACGCCAAGCGACGCAGGGGGCTGGTTTTCTTTACTGTCTAAAATACTTGTGATAATTAAAACTATAACTGTAACTACGTAAGGTAAAAGTTTTAATAATTTCATTTGTGAGAAAGAAATACCAGTAATAATACTTGGTGCGATATATAAAGCACCAAACAAGAAAGAGCCTAAAATGCTTAAATTAGGTTTCCAAAGCGTGAATATAACAAGCGCGATTGATAACCAACCAAAACTTTCTATTGTGCTAGCATTTTCCCAACTTCCACCGATATAGTCCATAATATAAAACATTCCGCCAAGTGCAGCGATAGAAGAGCCGATTAATATTGCTAAATACTTATATCTTGTAACATTAATACCTACAGCGTCTGCTGTTGCAGGATTTTCGCCTACTGCGCGAAGATTTAAACCAACTCTCGTTTTATTTAAAACCAAAGAAGTGGCAACGGCAATAATGATTGCAAAATAAACTAAAAATCCGTGATTTAAAAAGATTTCGCCAAACCAGCCTAAGTCAGCATCGCCAATAATTGATGCTGAAATCAATCTGCTAGCAGCAGCAAAACGCGATCTGTCTACGAACGTGTCCATAAAAAATTGAGTAAAGCCTGCACCAAATATAGTTAATGCTAAACCCGTTACGTTTTGGTTAGAACGAAGTGATACGGTTAAAAATGCGTAAATTAAACCACCAAATGCACCAAATAAAGCAGAGAAGAATATTGCTGATAAGATAAGCAATACCCATACGGCACTATCTGGGGTAGGTAATGAATTCATATATAAAGCAACACCGAAGCATCCGCCTGCCGTGCCCATACACATTATACCAGGAATACCAAGGTTTAAGTGTCCTGATTTTTCAGTAATAATTTCGCCTACAGAACCTAGAAGGAAAACAACGCCAAGGCTAATAGCGCCTACTAATAATACCGTCATAATTAGTTTTCCTCCTTTTTAGTTTTAATTTTTGTTTTATTTTCATTGTTTTGTATTTTAAGTTTATACGATATAAAGAATTCGCAACCTATTATAAAGAAATAAATAATACCTATAACTATATCTGTAACTGCGTCGTTTCTTATATTAAAGTCTGTTTGAACTTGACCCATACCCCTAGTTAAGAATGAAATTAAAAGTGAAGTAAGTATCATTACAAGTGGGTTAAATTTTGCAAGCCAAGCAACCATAATAGCAGTAAAGCCTAAGTTGTTTGCAGTATTTTCATTTATAGAGTGGTCTATAGAGCCAGCCAATAATAAACCGATAATACCACAAATAGCACCAGATATTGCAAGAGTTCTAATTGTTACTAATTTAACGTTTAAACCTATATATTTAGCAGTATTTTCACTTTCACCTACGACGGAAATTTCATAGCCTTGTTTACTGTGCTTTAAATAAAAATACATAAGTACCGTTATTATAGCAACGACTATTATACTTAATAAATGAGTGTTTACTATTTCAGGTAAATGACCAGTGTAAATTTGCCCTAATACTCCAGAGCCATTTGTTGACCAACGGCTTATGAAGTACGATACTAAACCAACGGCGATATAGTTCATCATAAGCGTAAATAAACTTTCGTTAGTTTTGAAAAGCGCTTTAAATATTGCAGGAATAACTGCCCATATAGCACCTATTAAGATTGAAGACAATACCATTAAAATATTTGCTATTAGAGTATTATTTGAACCTAAACTACTTCTCATAATAGCAACGGTAACTAAAGCGCCCATTAATATTTGTCCGTTTCCGCCCAAGTTCCAAAATTTCATTTTAAACGCAGGAATAAGTGCTAATGCAACGCCTAATAAAATGGCGGTATCTCTAAATAACAACCAAACGTTTCTAGATGAGCCAAATGCACCCTTAAAAATAGAAAGGATTGCTTTAAAAGGATTTTCGCCAAATATTATTCCACATAATATTGATGCGAATAATATACCAGACACAATAGCAATAGCGCGAATAGCAATGGTTTTTTTAAGGGGAAGATGGTCTCTTTTTACAATGTGAAATAAAGGGGTATTCAATTTATTAGCCATTATCGTTTCCTCCTTTATCTTCTAAAGTGTCTTTAAGGTTAGACCATTCTTCTTCCGTAAGCCTACTATCTTTCGCTTTACCGTATTCTTTGTTTTTAGTTTCGGCAAGGTCTAATGAGCCAGTCATCATAAGCCCAAGTTCTTCCTTGGTAGTTTTTTCGGCGTGTACAACGCCCATAATCTTGCCGTGGCAAAGAACCATAATTTTATCGCAAAGGGCAAGCATAACGTCCAAATCTTCACCGATAAAGAGAATGCCGGCGCCTTTTTGTTTTTGTTCGTTTAAAATATCGTAAATCTGATATGAAGAATTTATATCAAGCCCACGAACTGGATACGCTGTAACTATAACGTTAGGGGAAGACTCAATTTCACGCCCAACTAGCACCTTTTGTACGTTACCGCCTGATAGACGCCTTACCGGAGTTTCCGTTGAAGGCGTCACAATGTTTAATTTTTCTATTAATTCTTTAGCGTTCTTTCTTGCCGATTTCCTATCAACGAACAAGCCTTTATTATCGTTATAAGTTTTAAGCATCATATTATCCGTTATAGACATTGAAGGAACTAAACCCATACCAAGTCTATCTTCAGGGATAAAACTCATAGATATTCCACGTTTAATAATTTCTTTTGAAGGAAGTCCTATGATGCTTTCGCCTTCGTGGGCTATTTGTCCACTTTTTATATTACGAATACCTGCGATTGCTTCGCAAAGTTCTTTTTGACCACAACCTGCAATTCCCGCGACGCCTAAGATTTCTCCACCACGAATATAAAAAGAAGCATCGTCTATTGCCGTTGCGCCATCGTCTGAATCGACGGTTAAATTACGGATTTCTAAAAGTGGTAAGTCAAAATTTGTTTTAGTTCTATTGATTTTAAGGTCAATTTTTTTACCTACCATCATTTCGGTAAGTTCTTTTTCGTTTGTTTCGCTAGTATTTACCGTATTTATATATTCGCCTTTTCTAAGTATTGCAACTCTATCACTAATTTCCATAACTTCGTTAAGTTTATGGGTGATTATTATAATAGATTTACCGTCGTCACGCATTTTTTTAATTACGTTAAAGAGTTTTTGTGTTTCTTGTGGGGTTAATACGGCGGTAGGTTCGTCTAGTATCAAAATATCTGCGCCACGGTATAAAACCTTAACTATTTCTATAGTTTGCTTTTCAGATACCGACATATTGTAAACCTTTTTATCAAGATCTATTTCAAAACCGTAGCGTTGACATATTTCTTCAACTTCTAAACGGATTTTTTTCAAGTCAAATTTTTTCGAATTGTTCGAAATTAAAGCGATATTTTGTAAAGCAGTAAAAATATCTATAAGTTTAAAGTGTTGATGCACCATACCGATTTTATTTTCAAAAGCATCAATAGGGGATTGAATTAAAACCAAATTGCCATCAACGTAAATATTTCCGCTATCTGGGAAATAGATGCCGGAAATCATATTCATAAGGGTAGTTTTACCACTACCATTTTCACCTAATAATGAAAGTATTTCTCCTTTTTTTACTTCAAAAGAGATGTTATTATTTGCAATAACGTTACCAAAAGATTTCGTAATATTTTCAAATTTAATTGCAATATTGTTTAAAGAGTTCATAAAAGTTTCCTTTTAAATAATAATATCCAAGGGGCATTTCGCCCCTTGGGTACTACTTATTGTAAATTAATCTTAATATTTTGTATTTAAGTAAGTGATACCGTCAATACATAAATCAAAATATGGAGCAGAACGGAATTCAGATTCTGCAAAGTATTTAACACCAGATTCAGTAGTTTTAATAACTATAGTGTCTGGAGTAAAGTTTGCGTCAGTATCAACGTCTGCTTTATGGTCGTCAGCAAGCGTTTCGCCACCAACTGTAAATTTAGAAAGGTCAAATACCTTTAAAGAACCGTCTTTAAGTTTAGCGATTGCTTCGTTAATTGCTTCTTCAGTTCCATCAGCAGCAGCGTTGCCAAGAGAAGTTAAAGCAACTGAGCCGTTACCCCATTCAGAACCTAAACTTTGTGACCAATCAAGTGGAACGATTTTATTGTTTTTAACGCTATCAATAATTAATTCGTAATATGGTTGCCAGTTAATTCTAGAAGAAACGATGAAAGTGTTAGGGCATTGAGTTGCAGTAGAACCGTTGTAAGAAACGTTAGGAATACCTGCAGTTTCACAAGCAGTAGGAGCACCCATAGAGTCAGCGTGTTGAGAAATAAGTGCACAACCTTTACTAATTAAAAGTTCAGCAGCAGTCTTTTCAGCAGCTTCATCATACCAAGAACCAGTAAATTGAACGTCCATAACTACGTTAGGAACAACACTTCTAACGCCAAGGAACCAAGAAGTAAAACCAGAAATAACTTCAGCGTAAGTCCAAGCACCTACGTAACCAACTTTAACGTTTCCGTTAGCGTCGAAGTTTTCTGCTTTAAGAGTACCAGCATCAATTAATTCTTTTAATTTCATACCACCTGCAATACCTGCTAAATATCTGCCTTCGTAAATAGAAGCGAAAGCGTTGTGATAGTTGGTAAGGTTTTCAGTGTGAGCTTTAGTACCAGTAGCGTGGAAGAATTGAACGCCTCTGAATTCGTTAGCGGCTTTAATCATGTGGTCTTCGTGTCCGAAAGAGTCAGCAAAGATTAAATCACAACCTTGGTCTACAAGGTCAGCAGCAGCATCATAGCATGCTGTTGATTCAGCAATATCTACTTTAATAATAGATTCTACGCCTTTAGCTTCACATGCAGCGTTGAATGCGTCAATGAAGTTTTTGTCGTAAGTAGAACTTTCACCGTGTAAGCAGATAAGACCTACTTTGAATTCACCATCATCGCCACAGCCTGTGAAGAGACCGAGTGAGCTTACTGCTAAAACGAGAGTAAGCAACATAGTTAAAAATTTCTTCATTTTGTACCTCCTATACCTTGAAAGGTATATTATAATAATTATCCGCAAAGTGCGGTTTAATCCTTAATCTTCAACAAAGTAAACTTTGCCGTCTTTCATATCTTTAACGCGGGCGAGGGAATAAACGTCAAACCCCATTTCGGTTAGTTTTTGGTATCCGCCTTGATAAGTTTTTTCAACTGCGCAAGAAATACCTTTAACGACGCCACCTGCTTGTTTAACAAGTTCTATAAGACCTATGCAAGCGTTGCCGTTTGCTAAAAAATCGTCAACAATTAAAACTTTATCACGGCTATCTAAATATTCTTTAGAAACAACCACGTTATTTTCGGTTTTATGAGTAAAAGAATAAACTTTAGCAGAGTAAACGTCATTAGAAATGTTTAAAGACTTACTTTTTTTAGCAATTAAAACGGGGCAATTAAAAAACTGCGCAGTCAAACAAGCAAGGCCGATGCCTGAAGCCTCAACCGTTAAAATCTTGTTTATTTCGCAGTTTTTATAGTGATTATATATTTCTTTAGCAAGAAGAGTAGAAAAATTAACGTCAACACGGTGATTTAAAAAACCGTCAACCTTTAAAATGCCACCGTCTAAAACTTTACCTTCTTTTAAAATTTTCTCTTCAAGTATAGTCATAATAATTCCTTTGTTTAAAACGTTTATAAAATAAAAAAGCAAGCAAATAAAACCTGCTTGCTAATATAACCGTACGGGGAAAATGCTAAAACTAATAGTCGCATTATTATAGGTTGTGCGGTAGAAACTTACGGGCCGTTATTTATCCGTAGATATATTAGCAAATTTATTAAATATATTATTATAATAATATGTAATTATAAAAAAGTCAACAATTTTATTAATTTAAATTTAAAAAGGTTTTATAATTAACAAAAAGGATTAAGGGTGTGTTATTTGCGTTGACATTTGTTTGGATATGGAATATAATAATATCATTATGAAAAACGATATGAATATTGTATGTTTAGATTTAGAAGGTGTTTTAGTTCCTGAAATATGGATAGCATTTGCAGAGGCGACTAAAATACCAGAACTTAAAATTACTACTAGAGAAGAGCCGGACTATGATAAACTTATGAAATACCGTATAGGTATTTTAAAAGAACACGGTTTAGGTCTTAAAGAAATTCAAGAGGTTATCTCTACGATTTCACCACTTGAGGGCGCAAAAGAGTTTTTAGATGAACTTCGCTCAATAACCCAAGTAATTATTTTAAGCGATACTTTCTATCAATTTGCAACTCCACTTATGAAACAGTTAGGATATCCAACTATTATGTGTAATACGCTTGAAGTTGCAGAAAACGGCGAAATAACAGGCTTTAAAATGCGCTGTAGCCACTCTAAACTCTCTACCGTAAAAGCACTTCAATCGGTTGGGTTTGAAACTATTTGCGCAGGCGATAGTTATAACGACTTAGAAATGATTTTAAACTCAAAAGCAGGGTTTTTATTTAGAAGTACCGATAAAATTAAAAAAGATTATCCTAATCTTTTAGCGTTTGAAGAATATTCTGAACTTTTATCTGCTATTAAAAAAGTGTTGTGATTTTAAATTAAACAATAAAAAGCGTTGCGAAATTGAAATGCACCCCAAAAGTTAGACACTTTAGGAGGTGCATTTTTAATGGCAAAAAAAGGACAAGTATTTAAAAAATACTCGCCAGAATTCAAATTATCCGTTATACTAGATATGCGAGAAAACCATTTAACATATACAGA
>JAZUMP010000035.1:0-18247 GCA_045603725.1 Christensenellaceae bacterium | reverse complement strand
TAATTAGCGATTATTCTTCATTAATGTTTGATTATGCACTAACAAATAAGCCTTGTTTTCAATTTGCAACGGATATAGATAATTATCTTCTTGAAAGAAATTTTTATTTTGATTTAAAAAATTTGCCTTTTCCTTTATCTAAAAACAACGATGAATTAAAAGAAAAAATATTGAATTTTAATGAAAAGGAATATCAATATAGTTTAAATGATTTCTATAATAAAATAGGAATGGTTAGAAATGGAGATTCTTCAATTAAAATAGCTAAATTATTAAATGACTTAGTAGAATAAACAAACGGCACGCTGTATAGCGTGCCGTTAAATTTTTTTATTACACTTCTTTTTTCTTTTTAATTGCATTTAAAATAAGAATTACGCAACTTGATATTATAAAACCTACAATAAAACTTGCTCCGCCTGCAATAGGAATACTTATTCCGCCTTTTTCTTTAATTATTGAAGATTTTTCAAACGTAATTGAAGATAATTGTTCGTAAATTGAATTTATGTTTTGAGTATATTCATTTGTATATTTATCTAAATTAAAGTAGAAATCTTTAAGTTTAGCCTCAAAAGCAGTATACTCTTCTTCTGGCTTTTCGCCTTTAGCATAACTAAGCGCCCTACCTAATATTTCTATCTTTTTTTCAATTAAAGCGTTTTCTTCTAAAATTTCTAAAATTCTAGTTGAATCGAATTGTTTGTTAGAATATGCTGGGTTGCCAAGTTCCGCTCTAATTCCCTCTATTATCGCTTCGTTTGAAGATTTTTTATTAAGTAACGCATTAATTTTTAATTGGTAAGATTTAGCAAGCGCTTCATTTTTAGGAGCATAACCGTTGATTTCAAATTCACTAATTAAAAGTTCTAAAGAATTTATAGCAAAGTAATTTTCAACGTCTTGCTTGTGCGCGATTAATGATTTATTGTTAACCGAAATATTTCCAAGAGAAGTAATAGTAGTGTCGTACGCTTCAAGTAAATAAGTTTTTTGCGCTTCTAAAAATGCAAGTTTATTATCAGTGGAAAGCGAACTATTGTAAGCGTTAAGATAACCGTTGTGCACGGTATTTTTTACCATTTCTTTAACGCTAACAATAGGAAGAGTTGAAAGGTCTTTTAAAAAAGATTTAGCAACTTCTTTATTAGGAAAGTATTTTGCCTTTATCGTAATAGTATAAACGGTATCTTTTTTATTTGCAGAGTTAGTTATAATTTCTTGGCTAATAGAAATATCGTCGGAAAGCGCTAAGGCTTTAACGTCTATATTAGCGTAAGAATTATTGCTTTTTTTCACCTTTTCAAGCGAACTTTGTGAAATAAAGTTAGTGTACTTTAAATTAGAACCGTCAGGAAGCGTTAAATTTTCAATACCGGGATAGTCTAAAGTAAAAGAAGTTGTATAATATGCATTGCTATTATTATAAAATACGCCTAAAATTACCGTTCCTAAAATAGTTATTAATAAAGTTATAGTAGCAAAAAGTATTTTGCGTTTAAAAATTATATTAATTAAATCTATAAAAGTAAGTTCTTTTGATTTGTTTTCCATAATTTTCTCCAAAAAACAATAAATATTGTTATTTTATTATATAAAAAAAATATATAATAGTCAAGTTAAATATTAAAAGATAGAATTACAAGCAAAGCAACGGCGCTTTTGTTGACTTTTTTTGTAAATTATAATACAATACAAAAGATAAAATTACTTCAAAAATTAGTAAAATTGGAGAGAATATGAAAAAAATTATAACTCTACTTCTTATATTAGTTATATCTGTGTTTACTTTAACGGGCTGTGGAGAAACGCCTATTGGGTTTAATGCTCAATATTGGCATGAAAATATCGCCACAACCGATTATCATCTATTACACGAAGTAACCGAATACGAAGTTAATATTGTAAACAAAACGCCGTCTAACGCAAGCGAAGTTTCTAATAAATATTTTAAAATGGTAATTGAAAGCGGTAAATACGTTACTACTTTAAAAATGCAAGAAGACGAAAATAGAAAACCTTACTATTATTACAAAACGGAACTTTATTTACAAGGCAAATACGTTTTTGATAACGAAGAAAAACCTTTTGTTAACGACGTTTCTACTGAAACAACCTTTAAAACGATAGTTAATGATTTTATGCCAATATCTACTAAAAAACAGTCTAATAAAACTACTACCGTTATTGAAACCACAAAAGGCTACGCCTTATACGATTTTACTTATAATTATTCTATCAATTACGGCGAAAAAGATGCTAACACTAAATACGAATTAAACGCTATTGGCGAAAAACAAACCACTCCAATTATTAAAGAAACTACTTTTTCTAAATATAATAAGGAAGCATATATAGATAACGAACTTTTATTATTACTTCCTAGAACTTTTAATTACGACAGTGGATTTATTAAAAATTTCACTACTATTGACGTTGTAACTCAAAAAGTACAAAAAATGATGTATACTTCAACTTCTAACAATACGTCAACCCCCGATATTAAAACGTTTAATTTAAAATATAGATTAAACGGAAGCGACGTTGGTGGAGAGGAATTTAAAGTAGCAAGAGTTAGCACTGTAATTGACGATACTTTTTCCGGAACCCCAATTGAAGCGTATTATGCAAACGAGCATTCTACTCATAGGCATAGAATGGTTAAATGCTATACTGCACTTAATGAATCTTTAGGCTATTTAGAATACACCGTTAAATCCGTAGTTCAAAGTTAAATTTTCTAATAATTTGGAGTAATAATGGAAGTAGAAATTATAATATTAGCACAAGTGTTAGGCGTTATTGCTATTGCTTCTAACATTTTTGCAATGCAATTTAATAAACATGGACTTATAATGCTGTTTAAACTTATAGGCTCATTTTTATTCTGCTTACAGTATTTACTTCTCGGCGCATACGTAGGTATGATAATGGACTTTATCGGAACGATAAGAAACGTTATATTTGCATATCTCGTAAAAAAAGAAAAAAGCACTACGCCTTACATAATATTTTTTGCAATACTTACTATTGCGATTGGAATATTTACAGTCGTAACAACGTGGAGCGCAACGATAGTTACCGTATCAAGATGGTCAAAAAGTATTCAAATCGCAACGCTTTTAGCCGTACTTATTAGTATTTTATCTATATTTGCAAAACTAATTTCAACTATTGCATACGGATTTAAAAGCGCACATACGATAAGAATGCTTAACCTTCCCTCTTGTTCGTGTTGGATTATTTATAACCTAGTATGTTTTTCATTTACCGGTGTTATAAACGAAATTTTAACTATAAGTTCTATAATAATCGCAGAAATAAGATTTAAAGAGAAAAAATTCAAAAAAAACAGCCCCGAAAGTTAATTTACGTTCGGGGTTTTTATTTGTTTATAATTTTGAAGAAATAGGCTTTCTTTTATAGGAAGATAAATATTATCTTCAAGTAACAAACTCAAAACTTCGTTATGGTTTAAAGTGATTGTATATCCACTATTAAAAATAATTATGATTTCATAATAAAAATTATTATCAATAAGCGTAAATAAATCTTTAACTAAATTATCTTCGTTAATCGCTATTTTTTTTACGACTTTAGGCTTTTTATCTAACCTAGCACTATAATCCACGTAAGACCTAATATATGAGTTTTGATTGCTCCCGCCAAACACTCCGAAAAACATAAATAACGAAAAGAATAGAATAGAAATATTAGGAACTGTAAATAAAGAATAAATAAATAAAATTAAAAGTAAACTTGCAAAAATCAAGCCTAAAATTTTAACTATAAGTTTCGCTTTCTTTCTTGATAAAAATAGCGCGAGCGTAGCAAATAAAAATCTTCCTCCGTCTAGAGGATAACAGGGTAGAAGGTTGATAATTGCAAGAGAAACGCTTGCATAAACTATAAGGTCGGTAAACGCATAAATTTCTGGTATAAACCACCAAAGTGAAACGAATACCAAAGCAGTTGTAAGATTAATAAAAGGTCCTGCTAAGGCTATTTTACACTCGTCTTTATATTTTAAATTAGAAACGTCGCCTTTAATTATTGCACCGTAAGGCATAAGTGTAATTTTATTGAGTTTATATCCAAGTTTTGACGATGCAAAAAAATGCCCTAGTTCGTGCATAACCGCAACCAAGGTATATATTAAAAAAGAAAATACTTTGCCTATAAAAGCAAAGTATAATCCAAAAATAAAAAACAAAGGGTGTATAGTAAATTTTAAGTCAACCATAGAATTTCGTTTTCACTAATAATATAACTTGTAATCGTTACGTTATTATCAAACATACTAACGTTAATCTCTTTAGAAGAATATCCAACCGGCACGTTTGAAAATACGTTTTCGTTTTTACTTAAATAACATAGTTCAATACCACTTATAACGGTAGAAAAACTGTCGCTATGTTTAATTGTAACGGTATAAACGCCGTCGTTTTCGCTAATGTTTTCAACAACGCCGTCGCAAGGCGAATAAACGCTTCCTGAAGGAATAATCATTACACCGTCTTGTAAAACAACGTCCTCGGTTTTAGATGGTGAAAGAGGTGAAAAACTTGAATACGTTGCCGTGTTTTTAACGGTAGTGTTCCCAAAAACTTGGCGCATTAAATTATTCATTCCACTATCTTCCCAAAAAATGTTTGTTAAAATAATACCAACTATTAACGTGAAAATTGCAACTACTTGCACTGATATAATATCAAATTTAGAACTTTTAACGCTAACCGTTTCGCTTTCTTTATTTGTAGCGGTAACTTCTTTTACTTGTTTGTTATAATTTTTAAGTTTAGGTGCACGCCTTTTAGGTTTAGTTTCGTTAGTGTTATTCACTTTATCAATAACTTCATCTACTACGTTTTTCCTTTTTCTTTTAGATGGTTTAATAACTACGTCGCAAGAATTAACAGGAACTTCTAACATTTTTAAATATTCCATATCGCTCATAAAAATCTTCTCCTTTAATGGTCGTGTTATAGATTATGAGCGTTTGTTTAAATTTATGATAAATTTTTAAATTTTTAAGTATAATTGAAATAAACCTACACACACTTTAATTGGGAGGTAATTATGAATAAGAATAAGGATTCAAGAAAAAACTCCAAATCTTCTTCAAATAAACAAAACAGTTCTACTAAAGACTGTAAGTAATATGAAAAAGAAGATAAACAAAAATAAATCGAGCTTCGACCCATTTGGGAGTTATACGGGAACGTGTGAATATGATAAATACGATAAACCCGTTCAAGATGCAGACGATTTATAGTAAAAAGACGCCTTTTGGCGTCTTTTTTCATTTTTAAGTTAAAATTTTAATAAACTTTGTCAACACTAATTATAAAAAGGTAAAAATATGCAATTCTACTCACGGTAGAGTGTTTTTAAAAATTCTACTTTTGTAAAAATAACGTTATACTATATTTTACTCTTATTAGAGAACTTTTTAAAAGTTTTTGGGGTATACTTTTAGTAAAAGAAATTAAAGCATTTTAAAAGGAGACGTTTATGAAATTCAAAATTTTTACAGATACGGGTTCAGGTCTCACAAAAGAAATTATTGAAAAATTTGATATAGGCATTATTGCTTTATCTTTTATAAAAGACGGAGAAATTTATAATAGCCATCTTATCGGCACGGAAGAATATTATAAAGATTTTTATCAAATGCTAAGAAATAAAGATAATTTAACTACGGCTTGTGCCAACGAAAATTCTTTTATTGAAGCATTTGAACCATATTTAAAAAAGGGAGAAGATATTTTATATATAGGGTTTTCATCGGGACTATCGGTAACTTATTCTTGCGCTGTTAACGCAATAAACATGCTTAATGAAAAATATCCTGAAAGAAAAATTCTATCCGTTGATTCACTTCTCGCTTCGTTTGGTCAAGGCTTATTCGTTTATAACGCTTGCTTACTCGCTGAAGAAGGTAAAACTATCGAACAAGTTAAATTGGTTTTAGAAAACAGTAAGCAAAATTTAAACAGTTTATTTACCGTTAAAACGCTTTCCTATTTATGCCGTGGTGGAAGGGTTAGTAAAATGAGTTATGCAATCGGTACGGTTGTTGACATAAAACCACTTATGTACGTCAATGAAAAAGGTAAACTTTTAGCGTATCAAAAAGTTATAGGTAGAAAACGTTCTATATTTTCTATAGCCGAAAAAGTTGCTAAAACAATAACAGACCCCGAAAATCAAACGGTGTTCATATCTCACGGCAACTGTATTGAGGACGCTAAACTCCTTGCTAGCCTTATTTCAAACAAAATTAAAGTAAAAGGCTTTTTATTCAATTACATTGACCCTGTAATTGCCGTTCATAGTGGTCCTGACACTTTAGCAGTGTTTTACTACGGACTAAATAGAGAAGAAACCGTTCTCTCTGACGCACAAGTTAAAAACGTAGTTGGCGACTAACAGTTAGTTGTTTTCAATATATTTATAAAGGCTTACGCATTTTAGCGTAAGCCTTTAATTTATGTTTATAATAGAAAAGTATCTAGTATAGAAAGTTTAGTATAACAAACGCTTCTTTTATCAGCATAAACGTCTGCACCACTATTTTTATTAATATGCGGTGTTAAATATAATATATACCCTGCTAAAACGTCTTTAATAATACACTCTAAATTTTTACTACTATAAATTTCTATTAGTTTATTATAATACTCAACGTTATTATTTAAAAAATCATTTAAAATACTTGTTGCTTTTTTTAAATTACTAACTCTGTTTTCCTTTTTAATATTTTCTATTGAAAAACAAATTTTTTTAGGTAACACGTTATATAGTTCAACGTAAAAATCGTTAAACATAAACTCTGCAACGTATTTATTATAAAATAAATAATTAATAAATTTTTCTTTTCTTGTTTTGTCCATAATAATTATATGAGCATTATTTGCTCTACGTAATATTTTACGAGCATTTTTTTCCTTTGTCAAGCAATTTGAAGCAAATATTGCTACAATTTATAAAAAAGGGGAAAAATATGCTACTTAAAGTTTTAAGAAATGAAAAAGGAGTAACCCAAAACGAAGTTGCAAAAGCAATAGGCGTAGAAAGGTATACTTATGCCAAATGGGAGCAAGGTAGAGCCGAGCCTTGCATTTTAGATATAATTAAACTTTTAAATTATTTTGATTGTAAGTTTGAAGATTTAATCGGGGAAGCAACCTTTATTAATTTAGATAAAAATACTAAATCCCAACTTAACGACAAGCAAATAAAACTTCTATCTTCTTTTAATCTTTTAACTGAAGATGACCAAAACAAAGTTTTAGGATATATTAGCGCTTTACAACAAAATTAATAAGTTTAAAGGCTTACGCATTTTAGCGTAAGCCTTTAGTTTATTTGGTTAATTCTTTAATTGCTTTATAGTAAATTTTATAGCATTTTTCAAGTTCTTCTATCGTTATATATTCGTTAGGGATATGGCATCTACTATCGCCGACTATCGACGGACCGAACGCTACGCCGTTTTCAAGCGCTCTTGCATAAGTTCCGCCACCTATTGCAATGGGCTCTTCGTTCTTATTAAACTCATTATTATAAATATCAAGCAAGGTTTTAACTAATTTACCATTTTTGTCGCTGATTATTGGTAATTGATGATGCAAAACTTCGCTTTTAGATATTTTATTAACTAAATTTCTAATTTTTTCAAAATCGTAAGTTGCAGGGTAACGAATATCGGTAGAAACTTTTAAAACGCCGTTGTCTATACGGCAAACGTTAGGCGAAAAAGTTAAACAGCCGGTTTCGTCTTTAACGCCGTCAAATAAATCTTTATTATCAAACAATCCGTTATAAATATTATTAGGTAAAACGCCTATTTTTGTAAGAGAATAAAATAATTTTTTAATAGCGTTATCGCCAACTTCAGGGGTAGAGCCGTGCGCAGATTTTCCGTATGCTTTTATAGTCGAGCCTTCAACGGTTAAGCCGTTATTTATAAGAATTTCTTTTTCTTTACTAGTAATTAAGTCTAATTCCGAGTAGGCGTAATCGCAAACCATATTGACTCTTTCGCCACCAAAGATATTTTTTATTCGCTTATTAATTTCAAAACTAAACTCAACGTGGTAAATACCCTTTTCGGCATAAATAACTGGAAAATCGCCGTCGGGAGAAAAGCCTTCTTTAGGCATTACGGCAACTTTTTTATAATGCTCAATACAATCCCAACCACTTTCTTCATCACAGCCAAGGATTAGTTTTATCTTTCTAGACGGTATATAGCCGTTATCTTTTAACTCTTTTAAAGCGTAAAGGCATAAAACGGCTGGCGCTTTATCGTCAACTATTCCCCTACCGTAAATTTTACCGTCAACTTCCGTGGCGCTATAAGGTGGATAAAGCCACTTAGACTCGTCGCCTTCCGGTACAACGTCAAGATGGCATAAAATTGCAAGACCGTCGCTATCGTTACCGTTACCGAAAGTGATTTCGCCAATATAGTTATCGTAATTTATTGTATTAAAACCTAAACTATCGCCTAAACTAAGCATAAATTTAAGCGCGTTATAAATTCCTTCACCAAACGGCATTTGATTTTTAGGGGCGGTTTTTACGCTTTTAATTTTAACGAGTTCTTTGGTTTTTTCTATTGCGTTTTCAAAATAATTAATCATATATTATTAGTTTAACATAAATATTAAGTTTTTGTATATATATATTTAACATTTTTAAAAAAATATGTTAAACTTTAATAGTAAGGTTAATTATGAGTACGAATGATAAAAATTTACATGACGGCCATAGAGAAAGGTTAAGAGATAAATTTAAAAATGGTAAAGAAAGTTTTAAAGAACACGAACTTCTTGAACTTTTACTTAGTTACTCTATCCCGCGAAAAGATACTAACGCATTGGCGCACAGTTTAATAAACGAATTCGGCTCTCTTAAAAACGTGCTTAATGCGGACGCTGAACTCTTATCTTCCGTTAAAGGCATTGGGGATAATAGTGCTTGCTTTTTAAATCTTGTTGGATATTTGATTAAAACCTTAAATAAGAAAGAAATTTCTAAAGCAACACTTTCAACTATTTCAGACTGTCAAGAAAATTTACCTGAAATTTTTAAGAACTACGACCACGAAGTGTTTTTAATAATTTATCTAAATCAAAGAAACGAAGTTTTAAACACTACTCTTCAAGACAGTAAAAGTAAAAATTCCGTTCTTATCGATTTTACTGATATAACTAAAGGAATCCTAGTAAATAAACCTGACTCGATAGTTATTGCACATAATCATTTTTCTAAATATCCAAAACCATCGGAAGCAGACGATATTGCAACAGAAAAAATTTACACTTTACTTAAATTATACAAAGTAAATTTTTACGACCATTTAATTATAAGTGGAAATGAAGTTTACAGTTATTTTTACGATAATAGATTACAAAAAATAAAAGAGAAAGTTGACTCGAAATTTTAAGGAGAAATTATGGAAAAAGTAAGAACTAGATTTGCCCCAAGCCCTACGGGATTTATGCATCTTGGTGGTCTTAGAACGGCGCTTTACGCTTATCTTTTTGCTAAGCATAACGGTGGCGATTTTATTTTAAGAATTGAAGATACCGATAAAGAAAGATTTGTAGAAGGCGCACTTGAAGTTATCTACTCTTCTTTATTAAATTCTGGTTTAAAATACGATGAAGGTCCGGACGTTGGCGGTAACTACGGCCCTTACACTCAAAGCGAAAGAAAAGAAACGTATATGGAGTACGCCAAAAAACTTATCGACCTTGGCGGTGCTTATTACTGCTTTTGCTCAAAGGAAAGGCTTGAAAGTTTAACTGATGAAAACGGAAACAGAAAATACGATAAACACTGTTTAAAAATTTCTAAAGAAGAAGCGGAAGAAAGGATTAAAAACGGCGAGCCGTTCGTTATTAGGCAAAATATTCCAGAAAATGGCGTAAGTTCTTATGAAGATTTAATTTACGGAACTATCGAAGTTGACTATAACGACCTTGAAGATAATATTTTAATTAAGTCCGACGGTATGCCAACTTATAACTTTGCTAACGTTATTGACGACCACTTAATGGGAATTACTCACGTTATAAGGGGTACGGAATATCTTTCTTCTACGCCAAAATACAATTTAATGTACGACGCGTTCGGTTGGAAGCGCCCAGTATATATTCATCTTCCTACGATTATGAAAGACGCAACGCGTAAACTTTCTAAACGCTATGGCGACGCTAACTTTGACGATTTTATTAATAAAGGCTACCTTGAAGAAGCGATAATAAACTACGTTGCTCTTCTTGGCTGGTGCCCAAAAAACAACGCCGAAAAAATGACTATTCCTGAAATGATAGAACTTTTCGATTTGTCGGGAATTTCTAAATCGCCTTCTATTTTTGACGACGTTAAACTTCGTTGGCTTAACGGCGAATACTTAAAAGCAATGGAAGTTGAAGAGTTTGTTAATAGAGCAGAGCCGTTTTTTAAAAACAGTACGGTTTACGGTAAATACGATATATTAAAAATTGCAAAACTTATTAAAAACCGTATTGAAATTTTAAGTGATATTCCTGAAAAAGTAAAATTTTTAACGGAATTTAACGAGTTTGATTGCGCTTTATATGAAAACGCTAAGCAAAAGTCTAGCATTGAAGTTGCAAAAGCCGTGTTGCCTGAAATTATTAATACTATAAATAATATTGTAGACTTTAATAACGACGTTATCTTTGCTACTTTATCTGAAAAAGCAAATCAACTTGGAATAAAATCTAAAACGCTATTTTACGTTATGAGAATTGCCTTAACAGGTCTTGAAGTTACGCCTGGTGGCGCTACTGAGATTGCTGATATTTTAGGTAAAGAAGAGTGTGTAAGAAGATTAACGCTTTCTTTAAGCAAAATTTAATAGATTATAAAAACACTTTTGGCTATTCAAAAGTGTTTTTTTGATATTCTTTTAACTCTTTTAAAATATTTTCCGATTTATGCGCGTCTACTTTACTATACTTACCCTTTTTGCCTATTTCTAAAAGGTTTCCTACGTGAAAGTAACCTAAAATTTTAGGTGGCAAATGCGTTACGATATCGTCAATATTTCTTATAACCGTAAACTTTTCCCACCTATTTATTATTTCTTTTGTTTTACTTCCCCATAAAACTCTTGGGCAACCAAAACCGTAACTATATAAATTATCTCTTAAATCGGGGCGATTATACCAAACGTATTCGTGGCACAAAACAGCAATCCCCGCGCCGTGAGAATATCCACTTATTATAACGTTTTTTATGCTTTTATCGAGTATATAATACGGCAATATCTCTTCTATTTCTTTAAAAACTTTTACAAATCCCCTATGCGCGTACCAAATTACGCCATTATCAACTTTATACGCCTTTACGGGAAAATCTAAATTGTTTTTCCAATCTTCTTTGCCTTTAGAATCTTCAAAATAGATATTTAACGTGTCTTTTCCCTTTATAAAAGCGTAGTTAGTAGAATTCCCAACTTTTAAATACGGGGCGTTAAGCGTTTTTAAAAACAGTTCGTATAAATTTACTTCCATAAAATATTTTATTATTTTTATAGTGTAAATGTTAAAATAAAAAAAGGGGCTAGCCCCTTTTTTATGATTCTAAATATTTTTTTAACGCTTTAAGTAAATCTTCGGTTATTACGTGTTCGATACGGCAGGCGTTATCTTCAGCAGTTTCTTTATCTGCACCAATTTTAATAAGCACGTCAGTTATTATATGGTGGCGCTCGTAAATACCAACCGCCTTTTTTTCGCCTTCCTTAGTAAAATTGATTTCACCACTTTTATCAATTAAAATATATCCGTTTTTTTGAAGCAAATTTACGGCTCTTGAAACGCTTGGGCGAGAATATTCAAGTTCGGTTGCAATATCTATTGAACGCACTACGCTAATTTTCTTTTTAAGCAGTAAAATAGTTTCTAAATACATTTCTTGAGATTCGTGATATTTCATTTTTATCTCCGTTTGGTTTATATTTATTCTATTATACTAGTTTTAACCATTTTTGTAAAGGCAAAATTTAATTATTTTCTTTATGCGACTTACAACCTTCTTTATCGCTTTTTTTACTACAAGAATTACTGTATGGGCAACCTATACATTTTTTTCCGTTTTTTTTCGCTTTGATTATGTAAAATAGAGCCCCTACAATTATTAAAGCGATAAGTATAATTGCAAAAATTTCACCGGGTTCCATAAATCCTCCATATAAATTAATTTAGAGCGTATTCTGCTTTTAATTGTTTCTTCTTTTTAATAATTAAATACGTTATAACGACGGCAATAATAATAACAATAGCAAAGCCGAGTATTGGCATCCAAATAGAACCAAAGTTTGCACCGGTAAATAACGTTCCAAAGAAGAAAGTTAAAAACCCTACGGTGTATCCAACCGAAAATTGAAGTCCAATGCCTGCCCAAAACCACTTTCTATCTTTAATTTCAGCGTTCATTGCGCCAAGTGCAGCAAAGCAAGGTGGAGAGAAAAGATTAAACATTAAAAACGCAAGTGCTGCCACTTTAGTTATTCCAAATACTGCCGCAACCGTAGGTGCAGCGCCTTCAATCATTTCTAAATCTTCTAAATTAAAGAAATTACTAATGCCAAAGCAAACGGCAAGCGTTCCTACTACGTTTTCTTTTGCTATAAATCCTGTAACAGCCGCCGCCGCAAGTTGCCAAGCAACTACGCCAACGATAGGCGCTATTATATATGCGATTGGATTTGCAATAGTTGCTAGTATTGAAGTGCTTTCATAACCTTCTTGAACAATATTGAAACTCCAATCAAACGTTTGCATTACGTGTACTACAAAGTTACATACGAGAATTATCGTACCCGCTTTAACAACGTAAGCCCAACCGCGAGAAAGCATTGATTTACATGCACCTAAAAGGCTTGGAAGTTTATATTCGGGAAGTTCAATAATGAAGAAAGATTTTCTATTTTTGTGGCCTGTAAGAAGATTTACTAATAGCGCGCAAAGTAAAATTATTAAAATTCCTACAAAATACATTGATACGGTAACCCATATAGATTTACCAAAAAACGCGCCTGCAAAAAGTGAAATAACCGGAAGTTTCGCGCCACAAGGCATAAACGGTGCGAGCATAGCAGTAGTTCTTCTTTCTCTTTCATTTCTAATAGTACGGCAAGCCATAACGCCTGGGATTGCACAACCCGTTCCGATAACGAACGGAATAATTGATTTCCCTGAAAGACCTACTTTTTTAAATATTGGGTCAAGCACAACCGTTGCGCGCGACATATAGCCACAATCTTCAAGTAGCGCAATTAAAAAATACATTACCATAACGAGTGGTAAAAAACCTATAACTGCAATAACGCCACCAATTACGCCGTCTACTAAAATAGACGCCCAAATGCCGTCGCCAAGCGCTTCTGCCACAAGCCCTTGACCTAACTCAAGCCAACCGACGAAAGTATCGGCAATAAACGGGCCAACCCACGCTTGAGAAATACCAAAAACTAAAAACATAACGACTGCAAAAATAGGAATTCCCAACCATTTATTAGTAAGAACGGCGTCAATTTTATCTTGGAAGTTACTTTCCTTAGTATATACTTTGCGCGTTTCTACACTCGTAACTATATCGTTTACAAATTTAAAACGCTTTCTATCCGCTTCCTCTACTACGTTTTTATCAGTTAAGTCAATATCGCCTTGAATAAACGGCGCTTTTTGCTCTGTACCTATCGCTTTTACGGCAGATTCAACTACCGTTTTTAAACCACTATTAGAAGTAGAAATTGTCTCTACAATTTTACACCCAAGTTTATCTGATAAAGTTTTAACGTCAATTTCCGTTTCTTTCTTTTTGTTTATATCCGACTTATTAAGCGCAACGACGACCGGAATTCCAAGTTCTAAAAGTTGAGTTGTGAAAAATAAACTACGGCTTAAATTAGTCGCGTCAACTATATTAATAATAACGTCTGGCTTTTCGTTTTTAACATAAGCGCTAGTTATACTTTCCTCCGACGTAAACGGAGACATTGAGTACGCCCCCGGCAAATCAACTGCAATAAGTTCTTCGCCTTTAAAAAAACTTTTTTTGATTTTGTGTTCCTTTCTTTCAACTGTTACTCCTGCCCAGTTACCCACTTTTTCGTTGCGACCAGTTAACGCGTTGAACATCGTGGTTTTCCCACTGTTAGGATTACCCGTTAAAGCAATTCTCATAACATATTCTCCTTAATATTTTGCATCTTGTTGCACATTGCTAACATGCCTATAAAACAAAAAGTTAGTTGTTGCTAACTTTACTTTAAAAAAATAATTTTTTTATTTTTAAATTAAAATGGCTTTTGCCAAATCTTTATCAATATTATATCTTGCATCTTTTATAGCAACGACTAAGCCTGCCTTTCTATTAGCAATTACCGTTATTGTTTCACCACTATAACAACCAAGCGAAAACAAGAATGACTCTAACTCTTCATCCCCCGTTTCAATGCTTTTTATAACGTACTCTTTATTAATTTCTGCCATGCTTAAGTCCATAATGCACTCCGTTATTTTTGCTTGTTAGCCATTGCTAATTCGGTTTTATTATATAATAGTAATATTGTTTTGTCAACAAAATTATTACGTTTTTGACAAATTTTTTTGATTTTTATTAATAAAATTTGTAATGCTTCCCATTAATTTTAATATGGTTTTAAACGAATATAATTTAGATATTCTTGTCATTTTTAATAAGTTATTATTTTTTTTAACAAAAATATATCTCCAAAAGTTTGTTTAACTTTTGGAGATATTCACAAAATTTTTATACTTTAACTTCTTCTATTGGGAAAATTGCAATTTCTCTTTTGTCGTTATGTATAGTATCAAACGAAACGTATTTACCGTTAAACACGTACCTTGCGTGAAGATCACAACGAATATCTCCCCACTCTTCCGCTTCAGTTTTCGCCCATAAAATTACTTTACTCTTTAAAGTAGCAATTTCCGTTACCAAAATACCCCTATAACCTTCAAAAGGATACCCATCACCCATAAAATACTTACCGTCTGGCGTTATGGAACAGTGAATATCAGGGCTACATCCTTTTATGTGATAATAGAAACTATCGTATTCAGTATAAGAACAATCGTCAACGTTAATAACGTATAAATTCCAAACTTCTTTTTCCTTATTAACGTTGCAAACAACCAAAATTTCGTTTGATGAAATCCAATAATAATGCGAAACAAAGGTTTTAAGACGCACCGTTTTTACGTTTCCGTTAAGGTCTCCAACCATCATTGAAGTAGCCCATAATCCACCGCCAGGTTTTCGGAAGTTACGAACAAGCATAATATATTTATCTGAAGTAGTGTTGAAAGTAATGTGGTTAACTAAAATTTTATCTTCTTCAGTAAAGCCACTTTCTTCAAGCAAGTCTTTATAAGAAACTAAAAGTTTAGATTTCCCCGACTCCATATCCGTTAAAAACACGCCGTCTGACTCGGGAACGTTTACGTTTTCAAACTCGTCTTTATACCCAGCATATCCATAACCCGGTCTAAATGCAAAAATTCTGCCGAAGTTAACCGCAAGCCCATATTTACCATCTGGAGAAACACAAGCAGTTGCCCTATCGGTATAAGACTTTTCACCCGTTTCAAAATTATGCGTAACCGTTGTAAATTTTCCGTCTTTAACTACGTTATAGTATACAGTGTTTTCTTTAAACGGATGATATTGAAGCATTGCGCCTTGTTGGAAATTCCAAGCAGTTGTTTCGCCAATTTTGTAAAACTTTTTATCTTTAAGATAGCCAACTTCGCAAACGTCGTTTTCCGTTGGAAGCCTATCCATAAACTTTACTCTATGGCAAAGGTGATTTTGATTTATTCCATCACCAGTTGCGCGCATATCGTAATATGCAAAGAAATAATGATATCCATCATCTGGCGTTATAATTTCTACTTTATTAGCAAATTCACTTTTTATTCTTTCCATTAGTCTTATCCTTTTTACTTTTATATGTTTTTTAAATTATTTTTCGTTTTTGTAGATTTCTTTAAAGTATTTATAAGTATCTACTTTTAATTCACCACAAGCAGGTTCATCGCAAATGATAATAGCATCTTTGTGCATTTGTAATGCGCTAATAGTCCAAGCATGGTCAACACCACCTTCAACGCAGTGGCGTAATGCGCGAGCCTTATTGTGCCCGTTAATAATAAGCATTACTTGTTTAGAATCACAAACCGTTCCTACACCAACTGAAAGGGCTGTTTTAGGAACTTTATTTACGTCGTTCCCAAAGAAACGAGAGTTAACGATTAGCGTATCTTCCGTTAATGCGCGAACACCAGTTCTAGAAGTTAACGAAGTGAAAGGCTCGTTAAAAGCAATGTGCCCGTCAACACCGCTACCACCCATAAATAAATCAATTCCACCGTATGAAGCAATTTTGTCTTCATAGCGTTTGCATTCTGCTTCTAAATCTTCAGCCATACCGTTTAAAATGTTAATATTCTCTCTTGGAATATCAATATGATTAAAGAAATTATCGTGCATAAAATACCAATAACTTTGGTCGTGGTCTTTAGGTAAGCCAACGTATTCGTCCATATTAAAAGTAACAACGTTTTTGAACGTTACTTTTCCCGCTTTATTCATTTCAATTAATTTTTTATAAATTCCAAGCGGAGAAGACCCTGTTGGTAACCCAAGAACGAAAGGACGGTTTTCTTTGTGGTTGTTAATGGCGCTCGCGATATGCTCAGCACCCCATTGACTTGCTAAATCGTAATTGTCTTTAATTATTAATTTCATTTTAATTACTCCTTAAAACTAAATTTACCTATATTTTATCAAATCAAACGTATAATTACAACCAAGTTTGATTTGAAACTTTAGCAACTATTAGTAGCAAATATTGCTTTGTTTTATTCCTATTATATTATTATTATACTCTAACACGCTAAAATTGTAAACTAAACTAATCTATTTTATCCTAAACTATAAAAAATCGTTTTCTAAATTTTAAGTCTTTCTATATAGATTACATATTAATTTTCTATTTTTTCTTGTTTTTTTCTTGAGCGCGTTTATCGTTAATAATTTTCATATGTTCTTCAGTAATTAATAACACTCCGTTTTCTTTAGCCCAACTTACGCAACCTTTTAAAACTAATGGTAAAAAAACTCTAGGAACTCCTAAAACGGTTTTTAATGCTTCATCGGTAAATTTAACTTTATCGTCTACCCTATCTGCAGCGTAGCGAACAGACTCTAAAGAAGCCTGACGCACTTGTAAAAGTTCTGCGCGCATTCTCGTTTTTCTATGATACCAAAAATTCTTACTGTCGCGATAACCGTAATCAACGGGAAGTGGAGGAAAATCACCTGATTTAACTCCACGAATAATAGCATCACTGTATTTCTTTTTCATAAGTATTTTATCAATTTTTAAAATAAAATGTGCACCAAATTTACTCGTTATACCGTTAAAATCGTGATACGGTGGCTCGTAACCGTTAAGTTCGCCTGCCTTATCGTTTTGAGCACCGTCAAGTTCTTTAACCCAAGTACATTCTATAACTTCAATAGCATCAGTCAAAACTAGTGGGCGTACTTCACCCATTTCTTCTTCTATTAAACTCTTTTCCAACTTAAATTTGCATTTTGGCATTTTATCGCTAGGCTTATCGCCCGGCCAAGAAAGTTTAACCGCTTCTTTAAAAGTAGAAGGCTTATCGTCTATAAAATTTATAGCGCATTTGCCGTTTCTTAAAATGTTTTGTGCCGTGTTAGAAGAATTTCTACACGATAAAAGCATTGCGTAAAAATCTTTACCTGCAACGTAGTAAGGCTGTACGAGTGAATACGGACCAAGATTAGTAGTACCATCTTCACAAAGCGTACTTATTACGACGGTTGGCATTGGGAAAAATAAAGACGTTTGATAAAAGTTGTCAACAATTCGTAAATTTTCAAAACTACTCATAATATTCTCCTTATTAATAAATAAATTTTAACATATAAACCTAGTTGAGTCAATGCACAATCAAATTTTAAATTGCGTATTTTGTCTTGAATTTTAAAACGTTTGACGTAGTGAATTGTCAAACTAAGTGCAACACTTAGCAAGATTTTCATAAAATAAATCTACTGGTTTTTGAAAGTGTAAAACTTTCTTAGGTCTGGCGTTAATTAACGCCAGATTCTTTTTTAACGTTTTTTCGCTTACTCTATC
>JAZUMP010000034.1:0-36510 GCA_045603725.1 Christensenellaceae bacterium | reverse complement strand
CCTTGATGATGATGATATCATAGATGTAAAAGCTATTGGTAAATTTACAAATATTTATCAAAATACAATGGCAGAAAACTTCACTGGTAATAGTTACTGGAAGGTTATTGGCAACGCTGTTTACTGGAAGCGTTTAGCACCAGAAGTTCCAGAAGCATAATTAAAACTAAATAGTTTTAAAGTATAACAACAATACAAAAGGTGAGAATTCGTTCTCACCTTTTTTAAATCCATATAAACTTCGTTATACTGCGTTTCTATGATTTATCGTGTCTACCGATGACCGAATAGGTCTATCGTAACCACTCAAAATCAAGAGCCTTGCCTAACTCGTTTCTATGCCTTTAATGGGCACTTTACTCAAGTTGGATTATTGTCATTCTGAGAGCCACTTCTTGCAACTTCTCTCGAAGAATCCATTGTAATAAGGAAGAGATACTTCAAAAGCCGTTCAAGGTGGGAAGTGTTCAGTATGACTCTATATTGTCATTCTTCGCGCCGACCAACCTGCTCGGCATACGGAGAATCTATTATGATAAGGAAGAGATACTTCAAAAGCCGTTCAAAGCGGGCAATGTTCAGTATGACTCTATATTGTCATTCTGAGAGCCACTTCTTGCAACGTCTATCTAAGAATCTATAATGATAAGGAAGAGATGTTTCGCTAGCGCAAAATAGGGCGCGTCTCAACATGACGTCTATATTGTCATTCTTCGCCGACCAACAGCGACGGGCAAACGGAGAATCTAAAAACGCAAAACAAACGGCTCTCTTTTATAAGAGAGCCGTCAAATATATCTTATTAAATTAATTAAAGTATAACGTTTCTATATGGTATTACTGAAGAAAATACTATTTGAGTTTTTGTTCTTCCATATAATTGAATATTATTTATGAATTTATCCATTTCATAAGTGTTTTTAAAAATGGCTTGTAACATTAACGAGTATTCGCCTGTAACTCTATCACAAGAAATAACGTTAGGGCAATCTTTTAAAAACTCATACAACTTTTCACGTAGTGATGGTGAAACTTCTATATCAATATAACATTTAATGCTATCTCCACAAACAGTATAGTCAATTTCAGTGTAATAGCCACGAATTATGCCTTTATCGGTAAGTTCAAGTATTCTAGAATTAACAGTAGGAACGGAAGCATATACGAGTTCGGCAATCTTTTTAACAGGCATTTTTGCATCGTTTGCTATTACTTTCAAAATGTCTTTATCAAGTTTATCAAGCACGGTATTTTTCATAATTAATCCTTAAACCTTTTTAAATTAATTAGTATATTAATTTTATTTCATTTTTAAAATAAAAGCAACTAAAATTTAAAAAAAATTAAAAATTTTAACAATAATTTTATATTAATTGAAATTTACTACTCATATCTTGTCATTCTGAGCCTTGCTTCTTAGCCCTACTATCGAAGAATCTCAATTAATAAGGTTGAGATACTTCAAAAGCCGTTCAAAGCGGGCAATGTTCAGTATGACATTTTATATATAACTTTCTTCCTGTCATTCTTCGCGCCGACCAACCTGCTCGGCATACGGAGAATCTATTATGATAAGGAAGAGATACTTCAATAGCCGTTCAAGTGGGCGCGATTCAGTATGACTCTATATTGTCATTCTGAGCGACGACCTCTTGCTACTTCTCTCGAAGAATCTAAAGCAATAATAAAGTATTGTAAATATTAAGTTAAAGTGTTATAATAAAAATATGAATTATTACGTTTATATAATAACAAATATTAATAATACGGTTTTATATATTGGAGTTACTAATAATATAAAACGTAGAATGTATGAGCATAAAAATAAAATCATAGATGGTTTTTCTAAAAAGTATAATTTGAATAAATTAGTGTATTATGAAGTTACAACTAATATAAATTCAGCAATAGAGTATGAAAAAAAATTAAAAGGTTATACAAGAAAAAGAAAGGAAGAATTAATTAATAAAAATAATTCTAATTGGATAGATTTATCATTAGATTTTTAATAAGGATGAGATACTTCAAAAGCCGTTCAAAGCGGGCAATGTTCAGTATGACATTTTATATATAACTTTCTTCCTGTCATTCTTCGCCTACCACCGAGACGTGCTAACGGAGAATCTGTTATGATAAGGTTGAGATACTTCAAAAGCCGTTCAAGTGGGCGCGATTCAGTATGACGTTTATATATAAAATAAAACCTGAACTTTTCGTAAGAAAAATATCACTTTGCTTTAGCAAAATAAAACTGCGTAAGCAATATAACTTGCCGAAAGGCAAATATAACTGTTTGTAAACAAACTTGTCATTCTGAGCGTGGCAATCAAAGACGGGCAATCGAAGAATCTAAAAATAGCAATAAAATAATAAAGCAAAAAAGGGTAGTAAAAACTACCCTTAATTTTTTGGTTTAATAAAATTATTTAGATGCTTTTAAAGCGTTAAGTTTTTTAGTTAAGCCAGATTTTTTGTTTGCAGCAGTATTTTTAGCAAAAATACCTTTAGTAACTGCTTTATCAATAGCAGACATTGTTTTAGAGAAAACTGCTTCTGCTTCTTCAATCTTACCTGCTTCAATTAAAGCGTTAAGGTTTTTAATGTAAGTTTTAACTTCAGACTTTTCGCTTTTGTTGATGCTCGCTTTTTTACTGTTTACTAATACACGCTTTTTAGCCGATTTAATGTTTGGCACTGTTTTATACTCCTTTAAAGTGAAATCTCATTTAAACTATTGATATTTTATCACAATTTTTTTAAACTTGCAACTGTTTTTATGCCTTTTAAAAAGTATATTATCAAAATACTTTAAATAAATTAGTTAGTGGAGTTTATATAATGAATAATTTTCTTAAATTTGGCGCGATTGGTGTAATGGATAGTGGTATTGGCGGTTTAAATATTCTTAAAACAATAGCACTAAATAACCCAAAACTAAATTTAATTTACTACGGCGATAATTTAAATGCGCCTTACGGCAACAAAAGCGTTTACGAATTAAAAAAACTAGCCCTTAAAGGCGTTGGGCAACTTCTTGATTATAACGTTAAAATTATAGTCGTTGCTTGTAATACTTTATCTACTACGATGTTAGATTATATTAAGGCTATTTCTCCCGTTCCCGTTATACCAACGCTACCTATAAATACCGTAAATACAAATATTTATAAATCGCCTTCTTTAATTGCAACGCCAAACACTATTAATAGCAACTACGTTAAAATCAACTTCAAAAATTTTAATCTTGTGCCACTTCCATTTTTAGCAGGAGAAATAGAGCGTTACGTTTTTAATCCTAATAAAATCAGTGTAGAAAAAGACCTCAATGCTCTTCCTGATAATGTTGACTATTTATATTTAGGTTGCACTCATTATATCTTTATAAAAGATAGAATTAAAAAAGCGCTAAACGTAATTGTAGACGACAACTGTAACGAAGTATATAAAAATTTAATTAATACCTTAATTAAAGCAGGAGTTAAAAACGTAAAAGGTAAAGGTAAAATTATTTTTATTGGGGAATCGCGTAACTATAATTGCGAAGTTTTTAAAAAAATACTTCTTCCTAAATATACTAATAAAATTATTCTCAATCCCTAAAACTCTATATTAAATAAACCCAAATCCCAAAATTTATAAAATTTTTTAAAAAAAATTACTAAAAGTGGTTGCAAGTTACCAAAAAGTATGTTATTATATTGCTATAAAACACAAAAAGGGGGTAGTCTAGTGCTATTTGGTGAATACGAGCATCAAGTTGATGCTAAAAACAGAATACGCATACCGTCAAGATTCAAGTCTTATATCGGGCAAGACTACGTCTTTATGAGGGGAACGAATAAATGTATAAGCATTTATCCTTCAAAGGTGTTTGAAGAGCGTTACGGTAAATTTGCAAGTGTAAGCGTTTTTGATGCTGAAGGTCAAAAAGCCCTTGCCGAAGTTTTTTCTTACTGTTTTCCAGCATCGGAAGACGGGCAAGGTAGGGTAGTAATTCCTGAAAAACTTAGAATTTACGCAGGCATTGATAAAGACGTTGTTTCTATCGGACTTGGCGACCACGTAGATATGTACTCAGCCGAAGAAAGAGAGAATATTCGCTCAGAAAAATCTTACGGTGATATTGTGAGTGTATTGCAAGGAAAATTAGGTTAATATGGATTTTTCGCATATACCTGTAATGCTAAACGAGTGTATGGAAGGGCTTCGCCCAAAAGATAAGGGGGTTTATTTTGATGGAACTCTTGGTGGCGGAGGGCACTCATACGAAATTTTAAAATTATCATCTCCAAGCGGAAAACTTATAGCAACCGATAGAGATAGTGAAGCAATTTTAGCCGCAACGGAACGGCTTAAAGAGTTTCAAGGTCGCTATACGGTCGTAAAAAGTAATTTCAAAAATTTTTTACAAGTTTTATCAGACCTTAATATTTTTGGAATAGACGGTGCTATTTTAGACTTAGGAGTTAGTTCTTATCAACTTGACAATCGTGATAGAGGCTTTTCCTATATGTCTAAAGATACTCGGCTTGACATGAGAATGGATACCGGTTCTCCATTTTCAGCCTACGAACTTATTAACGGCTATACTGAAGAGAAATTGCGCTATATACTTTCTACTTACGGAGAAGAAAAATTTGCTAACAATATTGCAAAAAATATTGCACTAGCAAGGAAGGACAAGCCTATTGTAACTACCGGTGAATTAGCAGAAATTTGTGATAAGTCAATTCCTTTTAAGTTTAAAAAGGATAGGCATCCCGCCCAAAAGACTTTTCAGGCAGTCAGAATTGCTGTCAACGAAGAACTTGACGGATTAGATACAGTTCTTTACGACGTTTTTTCTAGATTGAACAAAGGCGGTAGGCTTGTCGTAATCACCTTCCATAGTTTAGAAGATAGAATCGTTAAAACGGTTTTTAAAGACCTTGAAACAGCATGTAATTGTGATAAAAGATATCCTTGCGTGTGTGGTAGAATAAAACAGGGTATAGAAATTACTAAAAAGCCTATAACGGCAAGTAAAGAAGAATGTGAATTTAACTCACGAAGTAAATGTGCTAAACTTAGAATTATCGAAAAATTGTAAAAATTTGGAATACTATAAGGAGAGTATTAATATGTTTAATAATACTAAAACCGATATTATTGATAGAAATACATACGTTGACGAATTTGAACGCGAAGCGCCACAAGTTGCGACTAATAATTCTGCGCGCGTTGAACAAACTGCTGAAGAAATTGCGTTTAATTCTAGAATTTCCGATAATTTTGACAGAATTTTGCATTACGACACTTATAATCAACAAAATTCTGTAAAAGAAAGAAACCAAACTTACCAAATGTATAGTCAAAACGTTAATCTTGACGCAAATCCGTCAAGCACTACTATGCAATTCCGTGGTATGCCTAAAGCCGAAATTTATCAAGATTATAAAGTAGAAACTCAATATCAAGCAAAAGCAGTAGTTAGACCGCGTGCTAAACTTTTACTCTTTGCTTTAAGCGTTGTTATTTGTTTACTTTCTACTCTTGTTATATTTAATACTGCATTACTTAAAGATTTAAACACTTTAATTGATGATAAAAACACTCAAATTGAAAAATTAACCGAAGATAAAGTTAATTTAGAGGACGTTCTTGAAGACGTTTCAAAAAGAAATTAATATAATCCTATAATTTTAAAGGAGATATATATAAAATTGTATTCAATTACAACAATACGAAAGAGGTTATTTGCGCTGATTTGCGCAGTAACCTTTATTTTTTTGTTTATTTTTGCTCGGCTTTTCTACGTTCAAGTCGTTTGGGGTAAAAAACTGCAGGAAAAAGCAGTCGACCAATGGACGAGAAATATACCGGTTCTTGCAAAACGTGGAGATATTGTTGATAGAAACGGTGCGATTCTCGCTTCCACTAAAAAGACTTATACGGTGTTCGTTAGACCGCGTGCAGTTACCGATATCGAAGAAGTAACAAACTGGCTATCTAAAGTATTTTCTTTAGATAAAGACCAATTAAAAAACAAGATACAATCTACAAAAATAAGCGAATTAAAGGTTGTTAAAAGAACGAGTAAAGAACTTATTAATAAATTAACTGAAAAAAACCTAAACGGTGTTTATTACGCTGAAGACGTTACTAGGCTTTATCCTTATAACGAACTGCTTTGTCAAACATTAGGCTACACTTCAAAGGACGGAAACGGTATTTCAGGGCTTGAACTTTACTACGATAAGTATTTAAGCGGTATTAACGGTGAAGTGCTTTACGAAGCCGATTTAACTGGGGTAGATATATCTAACAAAACTCCTACGTATATTCCTGCAACAAACGGGTTTAATTTAAAACTTACTATCGATTATGAAATTCAACAAATTTTAGAAACTGTAACCGATGAAGCAATGAGTGAATATACGCCAAAATCTTCTGCTATTATAGTTATGAATCCGAATAACGGCGAGATTTTAGGGCTTAGCATAAAACCTTCATTTAATTTAAATGAAGTAATGTTTGACGATTTAGATACACTTAATAAACTAAGTAGAAATACATTAATTTCTGATAGTTACGAGCCAGGCTCGACCTTTAAGATTTTAACGGCTTCTGCCAACCTAGAAGAATACTATAACGGAAACAAAAACGCTTTTTCAGAAAGCCATATATTTTCGCCGTCTAGATTTAGATATATAGAAGGCTCAAAGATTAAGTGCTGGTCAACACATGATAAGGGTAAACACGCAAATGAAAACTTGCAAATGGCATTAAATAACAGTTGTAACCCTATATTTGTTGATATAGCACTTTCTTTAGGTAAAGAAACTTTTTACGATTATATTGAAAGTTTTGGGTATGGCAAATGTACAGGAATAGACTTGACGGGCGAAGCACAAGGTATGCTTCTTCCTAAAACTATTGTAAAGTCTAGCGATTTAGCAAGAATATCGTTTGGGCAAGCAATCGCGTGTACTCCACTTCAACTTTTAAACGCTACTGCAACGGCTATTAACGGTGGGAAAAGGGTTACTCCGCATTTAGTTAAGGAAATCTATTCTAATGATAAAGAAGTGTCGATAATCACTAATTATCAAGTGGAAGAAGGAATTATTTCTGAAAAAACTTCAGATATTATGAAAAAATATTTAGAAAACGTAGTAAGTCAAGGTTCAGGCAAACAAGCGTATATTGAAGGATATAAAGTCGGAGGTAAAACAGGTACTGCGCAAAAGTATGAAAACGGAGTTATAACTCAAGGCAAATACGTTATGAGTTTTATAGGGTTTTTTCCAAGCGATAATCCAAAGTATTTGTGCTTAACTATAGTTGACGAGCCTAAAAACGGCAATTACGGCTCGACTGTTGCTGCTCCTTTATGCAAAAAGGTGTTTGAAGGAATAATTAACTCAAAGGAGATAAAATATGAATCTATCTAATCTTTTAAAAAAGGTTAAATATAAAAAAATTATAGGCGAAAGTGATATTGAAATAAAAAATATTGCTATTATCAGTCAAGATATAGAAAATTGTGGTTTATTCATTGCTATTAATGGGTATAACGATAATGGCAATAATTATATAATAGACGCTATAAATCGTGGGGCAGTAGCCGTATTGACAAGTGAGGAACGTAATTTACCAATTACGCAAATTCTTGTTGACGACGTAAGGCTTGAATTGACAAACATAATTAAGGAATTTTACGAGTTAAATAAGTTAAATTTAAAATTTATAGGTATTGTAGGGACTAATGGTAAAACTACTACTTCGTATATATTAAAGTCTATTTTAGAAAAAGATGGTAAAAAAGTTGGAGTTATAGGAACTTCTGGCATCGTGTATTCAAATAAATTTATTGCACCAGAACTTACAACTCCCGACGCTATTTCCTTAGCCAAAACAATACTAGATATGAAAAATTGTGGCGTAGAATACGTTGTTATGGAACTTTCAGCGCACGCAATAGAGCAAAAAAGGGCAAATTTTATTAAATTTGAAGCACTTATATTTACAAATTGTACTGAAGACCATTTAGATTACTTTAAAGATATGGATAATTATGCAAAAGTAAAAAAATCAGTGTTTACTAATAAATTTTGCAAGTTTGCAGTAGTAAATATTGATGATAACGAAGGGTTAAATATAATAAAATCAAATAAAGTTAAGTATTATAGTTATGGAATTAATAATCCAAGCGACGTATTTTCCATTGGCATTAAAAATTTAGACGACGGTATTATATTTGATATGAACTTATTTGATGAAATTTTATCATTAAAGTTCAAATATCTCGGCACTTTCAACGTTTATAACTGTATGGCGGCGGCAACGGCTTTATATAAATTAGGTGTAAATATTAACTCGATTAAAGATGGAATTGAAAATATTTCTGGACTTGAAGGTCGTATGGAATTTATTGAAAATTATAACGGTGCTAAAATTTTCGTTGATTACGCACATACTCCAGACGGGCTTGAAAACACTTTAAAAGAGATAAAAAAAATAACCGATAAACGACTTATAGTTTTATTCGGTTGCGGGGGAAATCGCGAAAAAGAAAAACGCTCAAAAATGGGCAGTATAGCAGGAAAATATGCAGATTTTTCTATTTTGACTAGCGATAACCCAAGATATGAAGAACCATACTCTATAATAAGTGAAATTGAAAGTGGTTTAAGAAGGGTTTCACTAAAGTATATAACGATTCAAAATAGATACATAGCAACAGGTTATGCAATAGAGTTGTTAAATGCAGGCGACGTTTTGTTAATTGCTGGAAAGGGCTCTGAAAACTATCAAGAAATTATGGGTGTAAAAACTAAATATAGCGATAAAGAGACCGTAAAAGACATTATCGCTAAAATTGGTTTATCGGGTGAACTTATTTGAAAACTTATCTTTTAGCAGGTTTAGTATCTATAATAATATCTATTGTTTTAGGTTTTGTTACTATTCCTATCTTAAAAAAGTTAAAACTTGGTCAAAGTATTTTAGGCTACGTTGATAAACATAAGTCTAAAAACGGAACTGCAACTATGGGTGGAATATTTTTCACTTTTGCAAGTATAATAACTTTTTTTATTTTTTCTAAAAGTTTTTCAAAAGTGTCAGTTATGGCACTAACAATTTCCGTCGGTTTTGCAATTATTGGATTTTTAGACGATTTTATAAAAGTCAAATTAAATAGAAATTTAGGACTTACTGCTTTTCAAAAAACCGTGTTTATGGTTATAGTTTCTGTTCTTGCATCGGTTTTTTCTTTTAGACAAGGCTTAGACTTCGTTTATCTGCCATTTTTTAATAAAAGTCTATATTTAGGCATTTTTTCAGTATTTTTAAGCATATTCGTCTTTATTGCTACGGTAAACGGTGCAAATTTAACTGATGGGCTAGACGGACTCTGCGCATCAGTCTCCGTAGTTGTGTTTTTAGCGTTTGCAGTAATTATTTCATTACAAATTAATGCAAATAGTAGCATATATTTAGTTGCTAGTGAATATGAAAATTTAATATTGCTTTCAGTAGTTTTTGCAGGTAGTTTACTTGGATATTTAGTATTTAACGTAAACAAAGCATCGGTTTTTATGGGTGATACAGGCTCGCTTGCTATAGGTGGCGCAGTTGCTTCAATAGCAATTTTTTCTGGCAATACTTTGTATATTCCTTTTATATGTGTAATTTATTTAATTTCGGCACTATCTGTTATTATTCAAGTATTATATTTCAAAAAAACTAAAAAAAGAGTTTTTAAAATGGCTCCTTTTCACCATCATTTAGAACTTTTAGGGAAAACTGAATGGCAAATTTCGTATTATTATAGTTTAATTACTTTAATAATATCAACTGTATTAATTATTTTTTTAGTGGGGTAAAAATGTATATAAAATTGACTAGTTTTTTAGTTGTTGGTTTAAAAAAGAGTGGATATAGTATCACAAAACTCCTTTTAAGTAAAGGCGCAGAAGTGTATATCTACGATGACTTTTTAGAAGGATTTTCTAAAAAAAATGCAAGTGAACTTGAGAGTTTAAATGCAAAAATTACTTCAAATCCTATTGAAACTCTAAATAATATAGACGTATTAGTGTTAAGTCCAGGCGTTCCAATAGATAACGAAATTGCACTTGAAGCAAGGAGATTAAATAAAAGAATTATAGGTGAATTAGAACTTGCTAGTTATTTTATAACTTCACCAATAATTGCAGTTACGGGAACTAACGGCAAAAGCACGGTTTGTTCGATGTTATCGCACGTTTTAGATACTTCTAATGAAGAAAATTTTTTACTTGGAAATATTGGAACACCTTTATCTTCTAAAGTTAACGAAATAACAAGCGATAGTTTATTAATTACTGAAGTATCTAGTTTTCAACTTGAAACGGTAACTAGATTTTGCCCACACGTTGCTTGTATTTTAAATATTACGCCAGACCATTTAGACCGTCATTACAATATGGAAAATTATCTTTTTCTTAAAAGTAAACTAATTCAAAATTTAAAAGAAAGTGAATATGCCGTATTAAATTACGACGATGAAAACGTTAGAAACTTACATAAAAATACCAAAGGTAAAATAATATGGTTTTCTAAAACCGAAAAGGTTAACGGTGCATATCTAGAAAACGGAAATTTGACTTTTAATGAAGAAGTTGTAATTAATAGTTCGGAAATTAATTTAATTGGAATGCACAATATTGAAAACGCGTTAGCAGTAATTTCGATACTTAAAATTATAGGGCTTGAAAATGAAGAAATAAAAATTGGATTAAAATCTTTTAGGGGAATAAAACATCGTATTGAACAGGTAAAAACCGTTAACGAAGTTGTTTTTTATAACGATTCTAAGTCCACAAATCCAGATTCAACTATAAAAGCAATAAATTCTGTTACAGTTCCCACCGTTTTAATTATGGGTGGATACGAAAAAGGGCTTGATTACAGTGAAGTGATGAAAGCCGTAAAGTTATCGCAAAATATCGAAAACTTGGTGCTAACAGGCATGAGCGCTAAAAGCATGTACGACACTGCAATAAAGTGTAACCTAAATAACGTAAGCGTAATTTGTGATTTTGTAAGTTCTATTAAGTTTGCTTATTCATTAGCCAAAAAGGGTGGAGCGGTATTATTCTCGCCGTCTACTTCAAGTTTTGATAATTTTTCTAGTTATGAAGAAAGAGGGGAAAAGTTTATTGAAGCCGTTAATCAACTTTGATAAGAAAAAAGGTGATATTTTAATACCAATACTTGTAATATTAATAACGCTTTTTGGAATATTAATGGTTTATTCTGCATCTTGTTATTATGCTAAAGTTCAGTATAACGATGAATTTTTCTTTGTTAAAAAGCAAGCGATAGGTTTTGTTTTCGGCACGGTGTTTATGTTTATAACGGCAAATATAAATTACTATAAACTTTTTAAGTTTAAACTGCCGTTCGTTATTTTAGGCGTTGTTTTATTATTGCTTGTATTTACCCCGTTAGGTGTAGAAAATTACGGTGCTAAGCGTTGGATAAACTTAGGCGTTTTTACTTTACAACCGTCTGAACTTGCTAAATTTTTTTACATAATTTATTTGGCGGGCTATTTTGGAGATAATCCTGGTCGCGCTAAGACTTTTAAAGGAATACTTCTTCCACTTTTACTCGGTGGAATAATTTGTTTTATTATTATGTTAGAGCCTAATATGAGTATAACGATGTGCGTCGGTATGCTTATGATTGCAATGCTTTTTGCATCAGGTGTAAAACTTAGTAATTTACTTATAATTTTAGTGCCGATAGTTTTGTTAGTTCCCGTTTTAATAATATCCGAGCCGTATAGATTAAAAAGACTGTTGGCGTTTATAAATCCTTGGGCATCTCCAAAAGGCGAAGGGTATCAACTAATTCAATCGTTGTATGCGCTAGGCTCGGGTGGATTGTTTGGCGTTGGTATTTTTAATTCGCGTCAAAAATTTAGGTTTTTACCTTTTGCCGAAAGTGATTTTATACTTTCGGTAATAGGAGAAGAACTTGGATTTGTAGGCGTATTTTTACTCTTTTTAACAATGATTTATTTGTGTGTTAGGGGGTATAGGATTGCAATTAACTCTAAAAATATGCACTCCTTTTTACTTGCTATTGGAATAACCACTATTTTTATTATTCAAGTTGCCGTAAACGCACTTGTTGTAACAGGAAGTATTCCACCAACGGGTTTACCACTTCCACTTATTAGTTCAGGAAACACGTCGATTATAGTATTTATGTCGGCCTTCGGGCTTCTTTATAATATTTCTAAAGAGAGTGAAAAAGTTTAATTATTTCTTAACTTAAAGTCTAAATAATTCATAGACTATAAGTGTAGAGGTAATTATGAGTAAACTTATTGTAACTGGTGGAAAAAAATTATACGGAGAAGTCAACGTTGAAAGCGCTAAGAACGCTTTATTACCTCTAATCTCAGCGTGCATTTTGTACGAATCAAAAGTTACGTTTTTAAACGTTCCAAAATTAAAAGACGTAGAAGTAATACTGGAAATTATAGAGTATTTGGGTGGCAAATACTCTTTTTGTGGTAAAAATTTAACGGTAGACTGCTCAAGCCTTTACCTTTATGAACTTCCTTGTGATTTAACTAAAAAGATACGCGCCTCCGTATTTATGATAGGTGCTATTTTAAGTCGGTTTAGAAAAGCAACGTTTTGTAAGCCGGGTGGGTGCGATATTGGAGAAAGACCCATTGATATACATATTGAAAGTTTAAAAAAACTCGGCGTTGAAGTCGGTGGTAACGAAATATTATATTGTCGTGCAGACAATTTAAAAGGTGGTAACGTTACCTTAAGGTTTAAAAGCGTAGGCGCTACTATAAACGTGATATTGGCGTCGGTTTTAGCAAAAGGTAGAACGGTTATAAATAACGCGGCAAGAGAGCCGGAAATAACTTCGTTAGTTAAACTTTTAAAAATATTCGGTGCTAAAATAAAAGGTGCGGGAACTTCAACAATAATTATTGAAGGGGTTGATAGATTTAAAAAAGAAAATATTACTTTTACACCTGTAACCGACAGGATAGAAGTTGGCACCTTTGCACTTGCAGTTATGACAACCGGTGGCGAAATAATAATTACAAATGCAAATTTTTCTAATAATATATCATTATTTAAAAAAATTTATAATAACGCTTGCAAAATAGTGTATGAAGATGGTAAAATATATATAAAATCAAGTGGTGTTGGTAAAAGTTTAGGGCTTGTTAAAACTGCTCCTTATCCTTATTTCCCAACCGACCTTCAACCTCAAATTTCCGCGTATAGTACTACTCTTACGGGAACTACTATTATTGATGAAACTATTTTTGAAAATAGATTTAATCATTTGTTAGAACTTAACAAAATGGGCGCTAATACTAGTATAATCGACGGTAAAGCAGTAATTAAAGGTGTTAAAGCGTTAAACGGCGCAAACGTATACGCTCACGATTTGCGTGGTGGTGCTGCTATGGTAATAGCGGGTTTAAAGGCTGAAGGTGTAACTAGTATTGATAACGTTGAAGTTATTGATAGGGGATACTATAAAATTGAAAGTAAACTTCAATCACTTGGTGCAAATATTTTAAGGTCGTAGTATGAAATACAAAAAGTTACTCATTTTCATAACAAGTTTAATATTTATATCAACGTTGGTTTTTTCGTCGGTATTTCTTTTTAAAATAGCGGAAATTAACGTTACTTCTCATAAGATTAAAGGCTCAAATAATTTTATTGACGTTGTTTTGGAAGAGTATGCAAAAACTTACGAAGGGAAAAATTTAATTTTTAAAAGTTCCAAAAATATTAAAAGTGATTTAGAAAATTTATCGGGTTATATTAAAGTTAATAAAGTTGAAAAAGTTTTTCCTAACAAACTAAATATTGAAGTTGAAGAAAGAGCGGAAGTTTTTTCGTTAAAATATAACGGTGATTATTACGTTTTTGACGAAACCTTAAAACTTCTCACAAAAAAGAGTGAAAACGTCAATAACGTAAACGGGCTTTCTAACGTTGAACTTTACTTAAATTTGTCTGACTTTAATGAAAACGGCTTTTTGAATAGTGATAAACTTGAATTTTACGACCAAGAAATGAAAAACACCTTTGCTGAAATTAGTGGTTTAATTTTAGAAAGAAAGGAAAATATAAAGTCTATTAAAGTAAACGTTAGAAGTGATGGTAAAATTAATAGATTTTTACTTTTTACAATGACTGAAGGCATAGAAATTCAAATTGACAAGTCTAACGAGCGCGTGAAGGACAAGCTAGAAAAACTATTTGAATATTACGATGCTTGCGAAAATAAAGGGGATACCGTTCGCCGTTATATAACGCTACGTGATAGTGGAGAAATCGTAGTAGTTTAAAGGGATTTTTGTTTTCGATATTGACACGATACGCACTTTATTGTATACTTAAATATATTTGAAATTTATTAAATTGGTAGGCTTATGTTAAAAGATTGCGTTGCAATACTAAGTATTGGTTCATCAAATATAAATTTAATCGTTGGGGAACGCGGGGTTAACGGTACGTTTGTATTAAGGTCAAACGTTTCGGCTCAGTATTATGCCTTTATGAACGGCGAGTTTACCGATATTAAAGAACTTGAAGGTGAAATCGTTAAACTTTTTGATGAAGTTAATAAATCCAGTGAGATTAGCGAAATTTCTAAAATTTACGTCGGTATTCCAGGGGAATTTTGTAAGACTATTACTAAAAATTATAAAATTACTTTTAACGCCGTTAAAAAGATTAATATTAAAGTTTTAAAATCCCTTTACGAAATTGCTTTTGAAGAGATTGATTTAGAATATACTCTTGCACACCGTTCGGCAATTTATTATACGGTTGATGACGTTAGGGTGGACAATCCTTTAGGCAAAAAAGGTTCTTCCTTGGCAGGTAGGCTTTCTTTTTCGTTAGTATCAAATAACTTTAAAGAAGTTGTAACTGATATATTAAAGAAGTGTAAAATTAATTCGGTTAAATTTATATCTGAAGATTATGCTGAAAGTCAATATCTATTTAACGGCAGTGAAAAAAGTGCTTGTAAAATTGTAATTGACGTTGGAAGCGTAACTACTTCCTTTGCTATATCGGTAGGTGGCGGGCTTTTATATAGTGGGGCGATTCCGCTCGGTGGTGGAATTATTACAGCCTATCTATTTGATAAATTTAAATGTGATTATTTAGTTGCTGAAAAACTTAAACAAAAAATTAATTTAGGGCTAAAAGAAAATCCACTTGCAAATTACGTTATTACAGATTTAACGGGTATTGATTATACTTTCCCTAGAGATGAAGTTAATAATATAGCAAAAATGGTGCTTGACGATATTGCTGAAAAGTTTGACGTTGCCTTTTCTAAATGCCCACTTAAAATTCCAAGCGATTCAGATACTTATTTTACAGGTGGTGGAATTTGTCATAATAGGGGCGCAGTTGAGTATATCTCTACGAGAATAGGCGTATTGCCAAAAACTATAAAGCCTTCATTGCCACATTACGGCAAACCGGAATATTCCGCTAGGCTTGCTCTTTTAGATACAGCGCTTAATACGTGTAACGATAAAATATTTTTTAATTGATAAGGAGTTGTTTACTTATGTTTGAAAATGAAATGTACGAAATGGAAAATCAAAACGATATATCTGAAATGCCTAACACTAATCCTAACGTTTGCAAAATAAAAGTTATTGGTGTTGGTGGCGGTGGTAATAACGCTATAAATAGAATGCTTGAAGAAGGTGTTGTTGGGGCGGAATTCGTTGCCGTTAATACCGACTTACAGGCTTTAATGATGTCAAAAGTGCCGGTTAAAAACCGTATTCAAATCGGTAAGGAAAAAACTCAAGGCTTAGGCGCAGGCTCTTTTCCTGATATCGGTGAAAAAGCCGCTGAAGAAAGTAGAAAGGAAATAGAAGAAGCCTTACAAGGTGTAAATTTATTATTTATTACTGCAGGTATGGGTGGTGGAACTGGTACAGGTGCCGCACCTGTAATTGCTAGAATTGCCAAAGAACTTGGTTGTGTTACGGTAGCGGTTGTTACTAAGCCGTTTGCCTTTGAAGGTAAAAGAAGGGAAGAAAACGCCAAGCGTGGTATTGCTAACCTTGCAAAATTCGTTGATACGTTAATCGTTATACCTAACGATAAAATAATTGATTCTTTAGATAAGAGCACTTCTATGGTTGACGCGTTTAAACTTGCTGATACTAACTTAAAGCAGGCAATTTGTGGTATTTCCGACCTTATTACAATACCAGGCTTAATAAATCTTGACTTTGCCGATATAAAGACAGTAATTCAAGGTCAAGGCTTAGCGCATATGGGCGTTGGTAGGGCAAAAGGTGAAAATAGAATTGTTGAAGCAGTTCGTCAAGCGGTTTCATCACCTATGCTTGAAACTACTATCGAGGGTGCAAGAAACATTATTTTAAATATTACTGGCGACCCTAAAATGTCAATTGGGGACGTTTATGAAGCAACTAACTTAATTCACGGCGTAGTTGATTATTCTGCAAATATTATTTGGGGTACGAATACGTCTCCTGACCTTCAAGATGAAGTAGTTATTACTATTATTGCAACCGGTTTTATTGACGGAATAGAAAAACGTTTAGAAATGCCTGTGGCAGAGCGTCTTGCTCCTGAAATAAAGCCTATAGCAACTACTCAAGTAGTTGAAAATTCTATAGCCGAAGTGGAAAGTAAGGTTGAAGAAGAAGTTCAAGAACCAAGTAAGAAAGAAATTCCACCTTTCGTTAAAAAGTTATTTGGTAAAAAATAATAGTTTAGGTTTGATAAAATTAAATAAAGAAAAGGGCGTATAGTTTAAAACTATACGCCAATTTTTTTAAATTATTATTGTTTTGCTTGTTCTTCTTTAAATGCGTCTAATATAATTTTGATAATTTGTTCACGCGTTTCAGTGTTGATTGGGTGAACGATATCTTTATATTCGCCTTCGCTTGTTTTGCGAGATGGCATTGCAATAAAGTAATCTTCTTGACCTTGAATAACTTTAATGTCGTGAACGACAAAGCAATCTTCAATAGTCATTGATGCTACAGCTTTAAGTTTACTGTCTTCTTTCGTTACTAAACGAACTCTTACGTCTGAAATTTTCAATTTTTGTTACCGCCTTAATATATTTTTCTTTTTCCATAGTGGAATTCTTATTATATTTTACAACATAATTATTTCAATTTCAATAGATTTTTAAAAAATTTTTCTAAAATTTACTACTTTTTTTAAAAAAACGGTCATTTGTTTGTAAAAAAGACAATTTTTTTAAAAATACAACATAAAATATTTTATGGAAATTAAAAATAATTTTAAAATTCATTTTATTGGTATTAATGGTGCAGGCATGTGCACTCTTGCAAAATATTTGAAAAATATGGGTTTCACCATTACCGGTTCAGACGTTTTAGAAAACGATAATTATTTCGATTTACTAAATAATAAAATTTCAGTTTATATTGGACACGATAGAAAACACGTAATAAATTCGGATATCATAGTGTGCTCGTCAAGTATTAATGAAAATAACGTTGAATTAAAAGAGGCTATTGCACTTAAAAAAGCAATTTATAAGCGTGCAGAATTACTTGGGGTTATTTTTTCAACTTTTAAAAACAGTGTTGGTATTGCAGGAAGCCATGGAAAAACTACTGCAACGTCAATTGCTTCGCACGTTTTAAAAAAATCTTTGATCAGGTTTACTTCCTTTATCGGTGGAAACGATTGTTTATTAGGAAATTTTATATATAGTGATAAGTCAAATTTATTATTAAGTGAAGTTTGCGAGTTTCAAAAAAATATAAATTTCGTTACTCCGTACGTTTCGGCTGTTTTAAATATTGATAACGACCATTTAGATTCTTACTCTTCAATTAACGAAGTAAAAACTACGTTTTTTAATTATCTAGATAGGGCCAAATATAAAGTGGTTTGTGTTGACGATAATCATTTAAAAAATTATAAAAACAATAACTTAATAACCTTTGGAATAAACAATAATGCAGATTATAAGGCTGAAAATATTGTAAAAACTGACGGCAAATATTCTTTTTCTTGTAAACTAAAATCTGGTAAAAGTATTAATATTAAATTAGGTGTTTTTGGCTATCATAATATTTACAATGCACTTTGTAATATTGCAATTTTTGACGGAGTCTTTAAATTTGATAGCGATATAATTAAATCGGGAATTGAAAGTTTTAAAGGTGTAAAAAGGCGATTTGAATACTTGGGGGAGTTGAACGGTTTAAATTTTTATGCTGATTATTGCCATCATCCTACGGAAATTAAAGAAAGTTTAAAAGTTTATAATGAAATTTTGAAAGGGGATTTCACCGTTATTTTTCAACCTCACACATATTCAAGAACAAAACTTTTATTTAACGACTTTGTGAGCGTATTTAAAAATCAAAAAGTATTAATTTACGATACCTATTCTGCAAGAGAAAAATACAATTATAGAGGCTCGGCTAAAAGGCTTGCAAAAGTGTTAAAACAACCTTTTATTAAAAATAGAAAAAAACTTAAAAAACTAATAAATAACGAAAAATATACAAAAAATTATATTATATTTGGTGCTGGTGATTTATACGATATTATTAATTATGAAATTATATGTAGCTAATAAAAATAGCCACTTTTTGAAAAACATGAAAAAGCGTTATTAGTTAATTAAACAAAAAAATAAAAGCACGAACGTGCCTTTTATTTTTTGTATTCAAAATTTTTAAAGGTTTGCAATGCTTTAAGATATTTTTTTGCGTAGTCTTTAGCATCGACTAAATTTTGGTCGCTAAAATTACCACATTCTACGGGTGTTGCACCAGGTATATCGCCTTGATAATTAATGACAAAATCTAACATTTCACATATAGTAGGATAAACGTCTAACGGAGTTAGATTGCCAAAAACAACGAGATAAAAGCCTGTTCTACAGCCCATTGGTCCAAAATAAATAATTTTATCTTTCAAATAAGAATTTCTTAAAAAGGTTGCACCTAAATGTTCTAACGTGTGAACTCCTGCGCAGTTTAGCACGGCTTCTTTGTTTGGTGCAGTAAATCTAAGGTCAAAAGTTGTGGTGGTAACGCCGTCGCAACTGTCTTTCCTTGAAACGTATAGTCCAGATTCTAAATTTAAATGGTTAACTAAAAAACTTTCAATTTTATTCATAATGAGATTATATAATATTTAATTACGTTTTACAAGGGAAATTATAAAATCTTTTAAAAAAAATATAAAAAAATTTATACAAATATTTGTAATTAGTTGATAAACTATGCTATAATGTATTGTCAAAACGTAAATCGTGCTAAAATTAGAACGTTTACAATGGAGGAATTACTTATGAGTCGTATGGTTGGAACAGTCTCTCGTGGCATTAGAGCCCCAATAATAAAGGAAGGGGACGATATCGTTAAAATTGTAACTAATTGTGTATTAGAAGCATCTAAAGATGCTAAATTTGATTTTTACGACCGTGATATTGTTGCTTTAACAGAAGCAATCGTTGCAAGGGCGCAAGGCAACTACGCTAGCGTTGAAGATATTGCGATTGACGTTAAGAATAAATTTGGAACTGATGCTACAATCGGTGTAATTTTACCTATCTTATCGCGTAACCGTTTTGCTATTTGTTTGCGTGGTATTGCTAAAGGTGTAAAGAAAATAGTATTAATGCTTTCATATCCGTCGGACGAAGTTGGTAATCACCTTATTAGTCTTGATAAATTAGATGAAAAGGGTATTAATCCGTATACGGACGTTTTATCCCTTGCTAAATATCGTGAACTTTTCGGTTACGAAAAACACACTTTTACAGGTATTGACTACGTTGATTATTATGAAAATCTTATTAAAGAATGTGGATGTGAATGTGAAGTGGTTTTTGCAAACAATCCAAAAACAATATTAAATTATACTAAAAAAGTTCTTTGTTGTGATATACATACTAGAACTCGTACTAAACGCATATTAAAATCTTCAGGTGCTGAAGTGGTTTTAGGGCTTGATGATATTTTAACCTCATCAATAAATGGAAGTGGTTTTAACGCTGATTACGGCTTATTAGGTTCAAATAAAGCAACTGAAGATACCGTAAAACTCTTTCCAAAAGATTGCCAAGCGGTAGTTGATGCTATTCAAAAAAATCTTACTGAAGCAACGGGCAAAAGCATTGAAGTTATGGTTTATGGCGACGGTGCTTTCAAGGACCCTGTAGGTAAAATTTGGGAACTTGCCGACCCGGTTGTATCGCCTGCATATACTAGTGGGTTAGTAGGAACGCCTAACGAACTTAAACTTAAATACCTTGCTGATAACGAATTTGGCAATTTAAAAGGCGAAGAGTTAAATACTGCAATTAAGAATAAAATTAAGGAAAAGGACGCTAACTTATACGGTAAAATGGCTTCTGAAGGCACAACGCCTAGAAGACTTACCGACCTTATCGGTTCTCTTTGCGACTTGACTTCAGGCTCAGGCGATAAAGGAACACCAATCGTATTTATTCAAGGTTATTTTGATAATTATACGACTGATTAAAATTAAAAATAAATCAAAACCACCGATTTTATCGGTGGTTTTGATTTTATAGTAAGTTAACGGTAAATTCCGTTTTGTTATTGTTAACGTCAAGATTTGAATAAGCGTTTTCAAATTGCTTGTTGATATAGTCAAACTTATAATCGTTTAGTTGGAAATATTTCAGGTTAACGGCTTTTTGTACGAGAAGATTAATAGAAGTTCCAATATTCTCTTCGCCTTCCGAAATAAATTTAACGACTAGTCCTTTTTTAAATGCAGTTTTTAAATTAAACTTTTGTTGTGGTTCCATAATGCCGGTAACTGCAACTATGGCATCGTCTGAAGCAAAGGAAAGGGCAGTTTCAAAACTTAAATTATTATCAGTTATATAAATAACTTTTTTACATTTTCTACCACCGGTTATATCAATAACTTCCTTTTCAACGAGCCTGTCAGCCTTAATGGAATAATAAACGTCCGTCTTTTTAGAAATTTCTAAATTATAATCGTCATCATCAATAAGGATTGGAACGGCTTTATAATAGTTTAAAAGTTGAGCAATTAAATTACCTAAGATAGACCCACCAACGACGGCTACGTATTCGCCTTTATCAATTTTAAGAGCGTCAATAACCGATAAAGCAATAGATAAATGGTTTACAAAAAGCGCTTCGTATTCAGTAACGTTTTGTGGTAAAACGTGGCAATATTTTTTATTTATAACGGTAAACTCTTTTAAAAAGCCGTTATGATTTGCACTTTCATTATATGATAGGTAAACCTTTTGACCTTTAGTGAAGTAATTAGATTCGCTTAATATTTCACTAATTTGACCTACGGCAATATATCCTGGAATAATTGGGTATTCTATATCAGGTGTAGTTCCGGCGTACAAATTAATATCTTTTTTAGTTATGAAGCATTTAGTAATTTTGATTTTAAGGTCGTCAATTTGTTCGAGATTTTCAATAGTATTTACTTTGCTTATTTGTTTTTTATCAGTAATTTGCCAAGAATTCATATATATTATTATATACTTTTTATTATATTTTTGCAAGTAAAATAGATAAAAACTCAAAATGTGTAAAAAAAATAATAAAATTACAAAATTCCGTAAATTTTGCATTGTAAAAAGTTGACTTATAACAAAAATTAATATATAATAGCAAAGTAATAAATAACGAAGAGGTGAGAATATGCAAGCAAATATTCATCCAGAATATAATATTGTTAAAGTTCAATGCGCGTGTGGTGCATCTTTCCGCACAGGTACAACAAAGAAGGCTGAAGTTATCAAAGTAGATATTTGTTCTAAGTGCCATCCTTTCTTTACAGGCAAACAAAAACTTGTTGATGCTGGTGGTCGTGTTGATAAATTTAAGAAAAGATACGGTATCTAATTTTACTAGTATATTATACCTTAAAGGTGTAGAATCGGCGCTAAGAAAGTTCTTAGCGCTGTTTTAATAAAGTTTTATGAAAGATAAAAAGAAAATTAAAAAATGCACGAGCATAGGCGGTCAAGCGGTTATAGAAGGCGTAATGATGCGTGGTTTAACTTCTATGGCTACTGCTGTTCGCGACGAACGTGGAGAAATATTAGTTGAAGCAAAGCGCTTAAAATCGCCTGATAAAAAATCAGGTTTTTTAAAGTTGCCTATAATACGTGGCGTAGTTGCTTTTATAACTTCGCTCGTTACAGGAACAAAATGCCTTATGCGTTCTGCGTCGGTCTATGGTGAAGAAGAAAGTTCTAGTTTTGATAATTGGCTATCTAAAAAAACAGGTATCAACGCTATTGATATAGCAATGTTTCTCGGGGTGTTTTTAGGTATTATTTTATCTGTATTCTTATTTTTCTTTCTGCCACAATGGATTGCAGATTTGTTTACTTTTGTTAATAAAACTTCAATTTGGTACTTTTTAATTGAAGGATTAGTGAGAATTACGATTTTTATATCTTATATATTACTAACTACCTTGCTTCCTGATATAAAAAGAACTTATATGTATCACGGAGCAGAACATAAAACTATATCATGCTATGAAAACGGCATGGAATTATCTGTTGAAAACGTTAGAAAATGTACGCGCGTTCACGATAGATGTGGTACGACCTTTACTTTTTTAGTAATGGTAATAAGTATTTTAATTTTTGCTATAATGAATTCAGTTTTACTTGAGTTTGGTATAAATTTGGAATTGTATAAACTTGGTAAATTATGGCGTTTTTTACTTAAATTAGCAATGCTTCCAATAGTTGCAGGCGTTAGTTATGAAATATTAAAATTACTTAGTAAAACTAAGGCAAAATGGGTAATAATATTTAAAGCGCCGGGGCTACTTCTTCAAAGGTTAACGACTCGTGAGCCTGACGATAAAATGATTGAAGTTGCTATTACTGCCTTTACGAAAGTTTTGCAAATGGATGAAGACTCTTCTATCCCAGAATGTGAATTTGGAGTTTTTGGCACTTCTAAAACGCTATTAGAGAAAGTTAAAAACATTGTAAATAAAAACGGTGATAATGATGCTGACGCCGAGTGGATTGTATCCATCGTTTTAGATAAAAAGCGCAGTGAAATTGATAGCAATACTATACCGGTAACAAAAGAGCAAAGCGATAAAGCGCTTGAAATTGCAAAAAAGCGTGCTGAAGGTATGCCACTATGGTACGTTATTGGCGAAACTGAGTTTTACGGATATAAAATTAAAGTTAATAAAAACGTTTTAATTCCAAGACCTGAAACAGAAGAACTCTGCTTTAACGCTTTAAAAGAAATAAATGACGGTGATAGCGTTCTCGATATGTGTACGGGAAGTGGCGCGATAGCAATAGCAATTAAAAAGAACGTTAACTGTAATATGACTGCTGTTGACGTTTCTTTAGACGCTTTAGAAGTTGCTAAACTAAACGCTAAATTAAACGAAGTAGATATTGATTTTATTTTGTCTAACGCGTTTGAAAACGTAAGCGCTAAATTTGACGTTATTTTATCTAATCCACCGTATATAAAAACAAGCGATTTATCTTCTCTTCAAAAAGAAGTAAAGTGTGAGCCAACTCTTGCTTTAGACGGTGGCGACGACGGTCTTGATTTTTATAGAATTTTATCTAAAAACGCATATAAATTCTTAAAAAATGGCGGTAAACTTTTTATGGAAATAGGCGCTGGGCAAGATAAAGATATCGTTGAATTATTTAATAATGACAACTATAAAAATATTATGGTTTTAAACGATTTAAACGGAATAAAACGAATTATTAAGGTGATTAAAAATGACGACTAAACTTGAAGCAATTTATCAAAGATATTTAAAACTTAACGAACTTGTTGGAGACCCTGAAGTTATAAAGAATATTGACGAATGGCGAAAGTATACTAAAGAACTTTCTAATATGGAAGAAGTCGTTGATAAATATAAAGAATATAAAAAAGTGTTAGAAGAGAAAGTTGACGCGGAAAATTCTTTACTCACTGAAACTGATAGCGAAATGAAATCTTTACTTTCTGACGAAATACAAGAACTTAAAGAAAAATTGAGCGTAATTATTAGCGAACTTAAAATTCTTTTAATACCTAAAGATGAAAACGACGATAAAAACGTAATTATAGAAATTCGTGCTGGAGCAGGCGGTGAAGAAGCGGCGTTATTTGCCTATGAATTATACCGTATGTACGTAAACTTTGCCGATAAACACCGTTTTAGAACAGAAGAAATTGATTCTAACGAAACTGAACTAGGTGGTATTAAGGAAGTAACTTTTTCAGTCGTAGGTAAGGGCGCTTATGCAAAATTAAAATACGAAAGTGGCGTTCATAGGGTTCAACGTGTGCCTGAAACGGAATCTCAAGGAAGAATACAAACTTCAACGGCAACCGTTGCCGTACTTCCTGAAGTTGAAGACGTTGAAGTTAAAATCGATGAAAAAGACTTAAAAATTGATACCTATCGCTCAAGTGGTGCCGGCGGTCAGCACGTAAATAAAACTGAAAGTTGTATTCGTATGACGCATTTACCTACGGGAATAGTAGTTACCTGTCAAGACGAGCGCTCTCAAATCAAAAACCGTGAAAAAGCATTAAAAGTGTTAAAGAGTAGACTTTATGATTTTTACAACTCTCAATATCGTAAAGAATACGATGAAACGCGCAAAAGCCAAATAGGTACGGGCGACCGTTCAGAAAGAATAAGAACTTATAACTTCCCGCAAGGCCGTATTACCGACCATAGAATTGGGCTTACTCTTTATTCGCTTGAAAACTTTTTATCAGGCGATATTAACGAAATGATAGAAGCGCTTGCAATAGCCGATAGAGAAGCAAAACTTGCAAGTCAAGAAAACGATTAATTAACACTAAAAAACTTGTCTTAAAAATAAAGACAGGTTTTTTATTTTTGTTTTTTGATTAAAAACATTTTTTATATTACGATAAAAAAATTGACAAAATTTATTAATTTTATATATACTATAACACGAATTAGATTTATATTAAATAAAGTTAATAATACTAGTAATTTTGGAGGCAATATGAAAATTTCTAAAAAAGCATTATCGATTCCAGCATCTGCAACTTTAGAGATAACTGCTAAAGTAAAACAACTTAAAAGCGAAGGTAAATCTATAATTGGGTTTACGGCAGGTGAGCCAGATTTTAATACGCCTGATTATATAATTGAAAGTTGTAAAGAAGCGTTAGATAATGGCTTTACAAAATATACGCCGGTATCTGGTATGCCAGAATTAAAAGAAGCAATTTGTAAAAAATTTAAAGAAGATAACGGGCTTATTTATAAAACTAATCAAATCGTAGTTTCAGACGGTGCTAAAGCATCGTTATTCCACGCTGTTTACGCACTTGTTGACGATGGCGATGAAGTAATTATTCCTGCACCATTTTGGTTTACGTATGAAGAGCAAGTTAAAATTTGTGGTGGTAAGCCTGTAATTATTCAAACTACTAAAGAAAACGGTTATAAACTTACTGCTGAAGAACTTGAAAATGCTATTACTGATAAAACGGTTACTATCATTTTAAATTCTCCGTCCAACCCAACGGGTGCTATTTATACTGAAGAAGAACTTAAAAAACTTGCAGTAGTTATAGAAAAACATAATTTAACGGTTATTTCTGATGAAATATATGAAAAATTAGTTTATGACGATGCAAAACATTATTCTATTGCTTGCGTATCTGATTATATGAAAGAAAACACAGTTGTTGTTAACGGTGTAAGTAAAACCTACGCGATGACTGGTTGGCGTATCGGCTATTTGGCAACTTCTGAAAAGTTAGCGTCAGTTATAACAAAAGTTCAAGGTCATACTACTAGCAACGCTTGTTCTTTCGCGCAATACGCTTCAGTTACAGCAATGCTTAACGGTGAAGAAATCGTTGAAAATATGCGTAAAGAGTTCGATAGTAGACGCAAATATATGGCAAAAAGGGCAGATGAACTTGGCCTTGAATATATTACTCCTAAGGGTGCGTTCTATTTGTTTATCAATATCAAAAAGTTTATTGGCAAATCGGTAAACGGCAAGGTAATTGACGGAAGTATGTCTTTTGCATCACTTCTTACTGAAAACGGCGTTGCGGTTATTCCAGGCTTACCATTTTATGCCGACGATTTTATTAGGCTTTCATATGCAGTATCTCTTAGTGATATAGAAGAAGGGTTTAATAGAATTGCTAAATTTTTGTCGCTTATTAAATAAATAATTAAAAAAACTTAAAAAATTTTAATTTTGCTATTGAAAAATTCAAATATATGTTTTATAATAATATTACAAAATATTTGGAGGACTCAAATTTATGATAAAAATTGTTTACGGCCCTAAAGGATTTGGCAAAACTAAAATTATGCTTGATGAAGTTAATAAAGCAGGCGAGAACGCTAAAGGTAATGTAGTATTTATCAGTGATAAACGCTTTAACACCGTTTCTATTAACTTAAACGTAAGATGTTTATATACTGAAGAATATAAAATTACTTCTGCTCAAGCATTTAACGGCTTTGTCAATGGTTTACTTGCGGGTAATAGTGATATTGAATACGTGTTTATTGACGGATTAAAAAGGATTATCGGTAACGATTTAAGAGGTGGTAAGGCGTTATTTAGGTCGTTAAACGCATTACAAAAAACTTATAAAGACCTTAAATTCGTAGTATCTGTAAGTTCAACTAAAGAAGATTTACCAACTTATATTTCAAAATATGTTAAATAATAATTTAAGTAATTTAAAAATAGTGGAAGTCGGCGGGTATAAATTACCTGCCGATTTTAAATATCTCGATAAAGATTTTTTAAGAAGTTTGTTAGGTGTAGATTTTTCTATAAAGGTAAAAAGTATATATTCTAAAATTAGCGGTAGAATATATAATTTTGAAGATTTTTCTAATTTCTTAGAAGTATTTATTTTAGACGATAGTATTTGTGCTGTAGATTTTTCTACGTTAAAAAATTTAAACTATAACGATTTTATTTTTGATAGTAAAGATTTATTTGGAAAAGTTTCGTCAATAATATCGTTTATAACTGCATCTTACTTAGATTTGGTAGAAAGTAAAGTTATAAATTTGTTTGAAGAAGTGAACGTTTCAATGCCCTCAAACGAAGGTTTACTTGTACTTTCAGCATACGTTGCTAAAATAATAGGGCTTCCAATTAATATGCTGATAATTGGTGGTGAAAAGCCATGCTTAGATACTATAAAAAATATTTATTACGATAGTTTTAGTAGTGAAGAAATCGAAGAAATGATTGGTATTTTTTACGATGAATACGGCATAGCAGTCGACTTAATTACGGCACAAGGAATATGCGCTTTAGATAGTTATTACGATAATTACGATGATGATAATTTACTATGCGTAGCATTATTTATTTCTTCTCCGTATTTATTTGCAAGAAAAGTATTAAAAGCAGTAACGGGTGAAGTAGAGTTAAGCGTTGATAAGGCGTTAACTAAACTTTATATGGAAACGTCTATAGAAATACCAGAATCTATTGAAAATAATCAAATTCCAGCGTATTACGTTGAAAACGTTAATTTGCCTTACAATATCGCCATTTCTTTTATAAAAGCGCTTAGTAAAGTTTGATTTTTATTTATTAGTATGTTATACTAATAAAAATATTTAAAAAATTTATTTTAAGTTAATTAATATTCACTAAAATAGTAAAGGTATATTATGCAAGATAAAAAAGTATTATTTAGTGCCGTACAACCTAGCGGAACTCCTACTATCGGTAACTACGTTGGCGCAATCAACAATTTCGTTAAACTTCAAGACGAGTATAACTGTATATATTCTATTGCAGACCTTCATTGTCTTACCGTTAAACAAGACCCTCAAAAATTAAGAAAAGCAACGCTTGAACTTATGGCGTTATATATCGCGTGTGGTATCGACCCTGAAAAATGTATAATGTTTATTCAGTCGCACGTTCCAGAGCATGCAGAACTTACTTGGGTGTTAAATACTGTAACGTATCCAGGTGAACTCAATAGAATGACTCAGTTTAAGGATAAATCTCGTTCTCACGCCGATAACGTTAATATGGGGTTAATGGATTATCCCGTACTTATGGCATCGGATATATTGCTTTATAATACAGCAGTAGTTCCCGTTGGCGCAGACCAAAAACAACATATAGAAATTACTAGGGATCTCGCTATTCGTTTTAACTCAAGATATGGTGAAACTTTCGTAGTTCCCGACGGTATTTTCCCTAAATACGGCGCAAAAATAATGTCGCTTCAAGATGCTTCTAAAAAAATGAGTAAGAGCGATGAAAATATTAACGCTTACATATCTATGTACGACGATAGCGACACTATTATTAGAAAGTTTAAAAGGGCAATTACTGATAGCGATAATAAAATTGTGTTCGACCCTGAGAATAAAGCGGGTATTTCTAACTTACTAACCATTTATTCCGTATTTTCAGGAATTTCTATTGAAGAGGCAACTAAAGAGTTTGAAGGTAAAGGTTACGGCGATTTTAAACTAAAAGTCGGCGAAGCCGTAGTTGAAGGTTTAAAGCCAATTTCTCTTAAGCGCGAACAACTTATGCAAGACAAGGCGTATTTAGATAGTATTATCATTAAAGGCGCTGAAAACGCTCAAAGAATTGCTTATAAGACATTGAGAAAAGTTTATAAAAAGGTAGGTCTATATAGACCGTAAAAAATTATGTTTGGTTATATTTCTCCCGATAAACCCTATTTATATATGAAAGATGACGTTTTATATAAAGCGCTTTATTGTGGTATTTGTAAAAGTTTAAAATCTAAAACCGGTCAAATATCAAGATTTACATTAAGTTACGATATGGCATTTATGTCTGCGCTTGCTCATAATATTATGGGGATTGACGTTGAAATAGAAAAAAAACGTTGTATTGCTCATGCTATTAAAAAGCGCCCAATCGCAAAGCCTGATAAAATTTCATTAAAACTTGCGTCTTTAAACGTAATATTAACTTACTATAAATTAAAAGATGACGTTTTAGACGAAAAGAAAGGTGGTTTTAAAAGTTCAATTTTTCGTAATGCGTATAAAAAAGCAAAAAAAGAGTATCCCGAAATTGACTGCATAGTAAAAAATTGTTATGAAAGGCTTTTAAAACTTGAAAGGGAAAATATAGATAGTATAGATATTGTTTCAGACTGTTTTGCTGAAATGCTTCAAGAAATTTCAAAAATTTTATTTGAAGATAAATCTACTGAAAATACTCAAAATTTAACCTATGCAATCGGTAAGTGGATATATCTAATCGATGCGCTTGACGATTACGATAAAGACGTTAAAAAACAAAACTTTAACGTGTTTTATAATTCGTTTAAATGTAAAGATTATTCAACTTTAATTAATAATTTTGAAAAGGACATAATTTTTATATTTAGTACGATTTTTATACAAATATCGGAAAATTACTCAAAAATTCCAATGCAGTATAATACCGATTTAATTAATAATATTTTAACTAGGGGAATACCTACTAAAACTAAGCAAATATTAAACAAAGGTAAGGAGAATAATGGATAAGTTTTATAAAATTATAGGTGTAGACTCGTCTGCAACTAATGAAGAAATAACCGAAAAATATAATGTTTTAAGAAACAAATATCTTGAAGAGAGATTTTTAGAAGGCGAAGCGGGCAATGAAGCAGCAAGAAAACTTACTGAAGTTGAAAACGCTTATAAAGAGATTATGTCTTTCCGTTCACAATATAGTTATAATTCTTCTAAGTCTTCACTTTTTGAAGAAATAGAAACTGCAATTAGAAATGGAGATATTCGTTTAGCGCAAGAAAAATTAGATACTTTTGATGAAAGAAACGGCGAGTGGCATTATTATCAGTCGGTTATTTATTATAAAAAGAATTGGATTAACGAAAGTAAAAAACAACTTGAAATTGCACTTCAATGCGACCCGGATAATCAAAAATACAAAAATGCTCTTAATAAAATTAACGAAAAGGTTACTAATCCAAACAACATTAACCAAAATTGGAACAGGTCAGGTAACGTAAATCCTGAATCAAACGGCGAGCCTGTACAACAACTTGGAAACGAAGGTTGCTGTCAATGGTGTTGTGATATGCTTATATGCAACATGTTACTTAACTGTTGCTGTAATTGTAGATAATGAAAAACGGTAAATTAATTGCGCTATCTGCGTTAACTGCGACTTTTTCTATTGTATTTTTAGTATTTGGTGCATATTTTTCAACGTTTGACTTGTCGTGTCTATTTATGGCGTCGGTTGCTATAATGTTTCCACTTTCAAAAGATTCCGTTAAAGGCGCTTTTCTAGCCTATTTAGCAACCGTATTATTATCACTCATTTTAGTAGGTGGTAAATTTTACGTTAGCATATTATACGCCGTATTTTTTGGCGTTTATCCAATCGTTAATTATTTTCAATTAAAGAAAAATAAATTCTTTTCAATTTTAACGATAGTTAAAGGGGTTTGGTTTATTTTAACGCTAGTTTTAATGGTTTATTTGTTTAAACTATTCATTGTTACAAATCCAATTATCGATAAATATCTACCGTTAATCGTAGTTATTGGTGGTGGAGTATTTTTTATATTTTTTGATTACGTTATGTTACGTTTTCAAAAAACCACTAAAATTTTAATTAATCGCTTAAAACTTTAAAGGCAATTTATGAAAAAAAATGACGTAATAACTCAAGTAATTACAAATATTGGCTCAAATTCAGAAGGGATAGTAAAGATAGACGGTATCGTTTGCTTTATCCCTTTTGCTTTAGTGGGCGAAAAGGTTACGTTTAAAGTTTTAAAAGTAAATAAAAATATTGCTTTTTGTAAACTAATAGAAGTAATTACTCCGTCTGAAGATAGAGTTAGAGCGCTTTGTAAATATTACACTAAATGTGGTGGTTGCCAACTTCAACACGTAAAACAAAGAGTTGAGCATAAAATAAAAACTAATATTATTAAAGATTGTTTTAAAAAAATCGCTAATCTAGACGTTGAAGTTAACCCCTTCGTTAAAGGGGATACCGAATTTTATTATAGGAATAAAATTCAACTTCCAATAAGGGAAATAAATGGTGAGAATAAAATTGGGTTTTATTATGAAAATTCCCATCGCATCGTTGAGATTGACGAGTGTGTTATTCAAAAACCATTTGCAACCAAAATCATTAAGGCTTTTAAAGAGTTTGTAGAAATTAGCAATATTTCTTGCTATAACGATACTACAAATACCGGGCTTTTAAAACACGTAGTTGCTAGGGAAGTAAACGGAAATTTACTTATTATTGTAGTCATTAATGGTAAAGAACTATTATTTTGCAACTTGCTTATTGATATTTTAAAAAAATATTTTACCGAGTTTTCTTTAATAATAAACGAAAATACTTTAAATAATAACGTAATATTAGGAGATAAATTTAAAGTAGTTTACGGTATCGGTTTTTATTACGACGAGTTTAACGGCATAAAATATCCGGTATTTCCCGAATCGTTTATGCAAGTTAACGATAGCGTTAAAAGTAAACTTTATAACGGAGTATTAAAACTTTTAGATTTAAATGAAAATACCGTAGTAATAGATGCGTATAGTGGCGCTGGTGTAATGACTGCAACGTTTGCAAAAGTAGCAAAAAAAGCGATTGGCATAGAAATCGTACCCGAAGCCGTTAAAGCGGCAAACGAACTTAAAAAACTCAATGGGCTTAGTGGTAAAATGCAAAATATTTGCGCGCCTTGTGAAGACGTATTGCCAGAAATCGTATGTAATGAAAAGCAACGTAACGCTAACGTTTCCGTGGTATTAGACCCACCAAGAAAGGGTTGTGATTATAAGGTTTTATCGGCAATTTTAAAGGCTAAGCCAGATAAAATTATATACGTTGCGTGTTCTCCACAATCACTTGCAAGAGACGTTGGTATTTTAGTTGGAAGTTTAAAGTGGATAAACGGCGAACTAAAAAAGGTTGAAGAATATACTCAAAACTATAATATTGAAAGTATAACTCCTTACAATATGTTTAGTAAAACAAAGCACGTTGAGACCGTTGTTTGCCTTACTAAAAATTAAAACTTAATAGTGTAATTTTAAATCTAAAGTTTAAAAGGCTACAAAAAAAAGAAGTAATAAATAATTTAATAAAATAACTAACTAAAAAGCACTCTCAAAAAATATTAGAGAGTGCTTTTAAATATGTATAATGTAATATAAAATCGTAAAAAATAATTATTTTTCTATTCTAATACCGATATTGTAGTTGCAAGTTTACACTCGGCAATTTTTTCTGTTTTAGTACCGTCGGTTTTAAGTATATATTTACCGTTACTAACAACAAAACCATCATCTAAAAAGTCGTAAGCAATTACGCCTTTTTTAATAACTTCAACTTCGCCGTTTGCTAAAATTTTAACGAGTTCGTATGAGCGTGGAATAATTCCTGCTAAATCTTTAGAGTGTTTCTTATTGAGTTTATATTCTTTATCGGCATAAATTAAATTTCCATCAATAAATATTTGCCTTGCGTTTTTGTCATTTCTTTTGGCTGGGTTAGAAGAATTTTCAGTAAATCCTTTACCTGTATACGCTCTAGTAAAAGATTCAAACATATAATAAATTGCTTTTATAAGCCTAAATGGAACGAGTAATACGTTTAAAAATAAGTTTGATTGCTTTTTTTCTTTAATTGGTCGCCTAATAGCGTAAATATCTCCGTTTTTATTTTGTTTAGGTTTTATGAATGAATAATCTTTACTGCTAAAAATTTCATTAACTTCTAAACTGTATTCGTTATACGTATAAATGGAAGAAGGGGAATACTCAACGAAGTTGCCGTTATAATCTCTGCCAACTCCTTTTGAAGAAAACAATATAACCCCGTCGTTAGATTTAGAATAAGAAGGGTAATCGTCGTAACTATCGCCGTCTGTAACCAATCTATAATCACTATCATTTTTAGAAAATATTGCAAGGTGCGAAGTTATGCCGTCATTTGAAATTGTTAATGCTATTTTGCCGTTTAATTCGCTAGAGCCTTTAATAATTAGGTTGTTATTGTGTAAAATATGGCTCTCGCTACTTTTTTTATCGGTTAAATTTTTACCGTAAACTGCTGATATATCATTTATAAATAAGGAATAATTAATATTATCGTTATCTATAAAACTAAGCGAAGTTATTTCACTACGAATAATTTCGTTTGCTTGGTCGCGCCTTAAATACTCAATAGCATCGCCACGGAATTTTGCACCTTCGCCGGAATGTTTCCACGCGCCTTTTTCCGTTTCGCGAATGCTATTTTCAATGTATTTGTCAAAAAAATCAGAACTATATTCAGTAATTTTTCCATTATCGTATTTAGTTATTTTCATTCCATTATTATAAATTATTTTACTCATATCGTTATTATATAATAAAGGTATAAAATAATCAAGATAATATTGAAAAGTTTAACTAAATATTGTATAATATAAAAGCAAGGAGAAATTTATGGCTAAATCTAAATCATCTAAAAAACGTACTAAAACAAAAATATTTTCTTTAATAATTTTTATAATAATAGCAATATTTGCTATTGTTTGTTATTTTAATCCAGCGTTATATAATAAAATTTTAAGTATGCTAAATATTGGGGATTTATCACTTCTTGACGATATTAATCGCACTGATTATTATTCAAACGAAGAATGTTATATGAAAGTGCATTTTATTGATATCGGTCAAGGCGATTCAATTTTAATCGAACTTCCCGATAGTAAAATTATGCTTATCGACGCCGGCGATAATGATAACGATAATAACACTAAACTTTTAACGTATATATCTGAACTAGGAATTGAAAAGATTGATTACCTTGTAGCCACTCACGCAGATTCCGACCATATCGGTGGTATGACTGATATTTTTTATTATTTTGAAGTTAAAAAGGTGTTTAGACCGTACGTTTTTTATGATGGAACAGATTATAATTTTGAAGCGAATTTCAATAAAGGCTCAAAAGAATATAAACAAGATTCTAAAACTTACGGCAAATTCTTAAACGCTATTTTAGATGAAGAATATAAAGATAACGGTGTAACTAAAGAGTGTGAATGGGAGTTTTTTGATTATACTAGTGATTTTGGTGGTAACGTTATATACAAGGGCGAAACGTCAACTTACACCGTAGACTTTTTAACGCCTTTTAATCTTAAAGAAATGAATTATGATAACGCTAACGATTATTCGCCGCTTATAAAAATTTCTTATGAAGATTTTGATATGATGTTTACAGGCGATGCCGAAACTGATGCAGAACATGATTTCGTCGTTGAATATTCTAAAAATGCAGACTATAGAACGTACGTTGACGTTGAACTTTTAAAAGTTTCCCATCACGGTTCTGGCACTTCTTCTACTAAAGACTTCTTAGACCTAATTAAACCTGAAATAGCGGTTATTAGTTGTGGAACTAATAATTCGTATAATCACCCACATCAAAACGTTTTAGATAGGCTTTACGACGCTAATTGCCGTGAATTGTATAGAACTGATAAAAACGGAGATATAGTTTTAACTATTGAAAGAACAGGCGAATATACTATTGATACTATAAAAGATTCTTCCGATAATTTTACAGCACCCGAAATAAAATAATACATATAAAAATTTTAAGGCTTTAATTGATAATTCAATTAAGGCTTTTTTATTTTACAATTTTTTACAAGATTTTATTAAAATATTTAATTTTAGATAATTTTTATATTGTAAAATTATAAAAGTGATTTACATAAAAAGGAGAAACCTATGAAAATCAAACATCTTGAATCGGGTGGCGATTTATTCATTTATTTATACGGCGAATTAGATGAATGTTCCGCTTCGAAAACCCGTGAAATAATCGACGAAATCATTTTAAAACCAACAATGAAAAATAGGGTAATTTTCAATTTTTCGAGCACGACGTTTATGGATAGTACGGGAATAGGAATGCTTATTGGAAGATATAAAAAATTAAAAGCAAAAGGTATTCCGGTTTACGTTCAAAATCCGACTAGTTCAGTTGAAAAAATATTGGAAATATCAGGACTTTATAAGATTATGCCTAAAATTTGAGGTGGATTATATGTACAACAAAATGAATTTAAATTTTTTATCAATATCAGAAAACGAAGCGTTTGCTAGAAACGTTATAGCGGCTTTTGCACTAGGTGTAAATCCAACGTTATTAGAAATTAACGACGTTAAAACGGCGGTATCCGAAGCAGTTACTAACGCAATAGTTCACGGTTATCCAGATTCTGTTGGCAGTATAGATATCGAAGCAGAACTAACTGATAACGTTCTACATATTATTATAAAGGATTACGGCGTTGGAATTAGTAATTTAAGTGAAGCCTTAGAGCCTTTTTTTACAACTAAAATTGATGAAGAAAGGTCGGGTATGGGCTTTACTATAATGAAAAATTTTATGGATGAAGTTAAAGTTAATTCAGAACTTAATAAGGGAACCGTTGTTCAAATGACTAAAACTTTCAAAAAATAAATGCCTAGGTGAATTATGCTTTCGTTTGAAGAAACTATCTTACACATAAGATTAGCGCAAAAAGGAGATAACGCGAGTAAAGAAATTTTAATTAAAAACAACGTATTGCTTATAAAAAGTATAGTTAATAGATTTAAGAATAAAGGCGTCGATTACGACGACTTGTTTCAACTAGGCTCAATGGGGCTTTTAAAAGCAATCTATAATTTTGATGAAAAATTCGGTGTTAAATTTTCAACCTACGCAGTTCCTATGATTATTGGAGAAATCAAAAGGTTTTTGCGAGATGATGGGGAAATTAAAATTTCAAGGATTATTAAACTTCAAGCAGTCAATATCGCTAAATACGTAGAAAAGCAGGTTAAAGAAACGGGATGCGAGCCAACTGTTGAAGAAATAAGTAAGGCGCTTAATATGGAAAAGGAAGAAGTAGTTTTTGCTATGGACTCAACTAAAATAACCGTATCGCTTTACGAGAGTGTAAACGACGGTGAAGATAAATCTCAAACTTTAATTGATAAAATACCGTCAAACTTTACTGAAGAAGATTACGTTGATAAATTGGTTTTAAAAAACTTAATAAGTAGTTTAACTTATCGCGAACAGCAAATAATTAATCTTAGATATTTTAAAGATAAAACTCAAGGCGAAGTCGCTAAAATTTTAGGAGTTTCTCAAGTTCAGGTTTCTAGGCTTGAAAATAAAATTTTATCTAATTTAGCAAAAAAATATAATAAACAATGATGCTTGACTATTTGTCAAGCATCCTTTTTTATTGATATGAATATTCATGATACATCTACAATTAGAAACCGTATACATTATAAAAGAAATTATAACTATGATAGTGCACAATATTATATTTAGGTACATTATATCTTTTGGAATATTTTTAAATAAAATAAA
>JAZUMP010000033.1:0-11042 GCA_045603725.1 Christensenellaceae bacterium | reverse complement strand
CTATCATTTATTATTGCTTCGTTTCTTTCAACGTAACTTAACCTACCTGCCGTATATTTTTTTGAAAACTCAACTTCTTCTTCCATTACACAAAAATGAACTTCTTTATTTAAAACGTTTAAATACGCTCTTTTTAATCTTTCCCTATCCTTTTCAAATACGCAAAGTTCGTGAGTACAATTATAAAACTTCCTAATTATATATGTATATTTCTCTTTTAACTCAGTAACTATATTATGACATAAACTTATAAATTCACTATTACTACCAAATAAAAAATCCGTTACCCCTTTATTTATTATTAAATCTTCTATTATATATTTTAATTTACTAATTTGCTCGTTAGAAAGATTAACTTTTCTATGCCCTAAAAATGAGCAAGATTTATGTATAGCAATCATAAACATCCCCAAAAATAAAAAAGTGCATAGCCGAAACTACGCACCGAAAAACGTAGCCTAGACTTCTGCTACAAAGTTTTTACCCTCAATAGAATTTTAGATAAAAAACCTAGACATACATTTTTACCGATAGTATGTCTATTAAGGGAATTATTAAACTTTGTAGCGAAATTAGTATATCATATTTAAAAATTTTTATCAATAGTTTTTTATTTAATTATATATTGGTTTTAGATTCTTCGAGAGAAGTTGCAAGAGGTCGGCTCTCAGAATGACACAAGTAATATTGCCTAAAGGCATAGAAATGCAGTATAACGACGTTTATATGGCTTTAGGCTCAGAATGACAAAAATAATATATTCTCCGATTTTCCGACGCTGTTGGCAAGCAAAGAATTACAGATTGTATTTATTCCCGTAGAACAAAATGTTCTATAGGTGATAAATATTAAAAAAACAACTTAAAACATAAAAAAGCGTGAGTGTAACTCACGCAATTTTATTAATTTTAAGTTAAATAACGTGCATATTTAAAGCACTAATAACAAGTTAGGCAAGCCTTTAAATTAAGAAACTTAAATAAAGTGCAAAGTAAAGCACTAGAAGCAAGAATTTCAAGGCTCGCAAACATTTTGATTGAGATAGACCCTGTTTGTCATTGAAGTTAAAAAGTAAAACCGTTGCGAGTTGCAACGGTTTTAAACATTTACTTAATTAAAGTACTATTTAAAGGCATAGTAACGAGTTAGGCAAGGCTCTTGGGATTTTGTGATTGAGATAGAACTTGCTGTTCATCGAAGTCGCAAAATCACAAAGAAACGAAGCATAACGAAGTTAATATGGCTTTAAATTACTCTTCGTCGTCTTCTTCTGGAAGATTTACGTTATGGTAAACGTCTTGCACGTCGTCATTATCTTCAAAGGCGTCAAGCATTTTACCAAAAGTTACGAGTTGGTCGGCGTTTAATTCAACCTTATCGTTAGGAATCATTAAAATATCGGCTTCTTCAAACGCGATATTTTTATCTTCTAAATATTTTCTTACGGCAGAGAAGTCGCCTGGTTGAGTTCTAATTTCGTAAATATCGTCTTCCACGATAACGTCGTCAGCCCCTGCTTCGAGTGCCATTTCCATCATAGCGTCTTCATCGAGTTCTAAAGTTCTTTCAACGATAATTACACCCTTGTTTTCAAACATATATGAAACCGAACCACTAGTTCCCATATTGCCTGCATACTTATCAAAAATATGCCTTACTTCGCCAACCGTTCTATTAACGTTATCAGTTAAAGTTTTGACTATAACTGCACTACCGCCAATGCCGTAACCTTCATAAGTTTTTACTTCGTAGTTAACGTTACCAAGTTCGCCCGCTGCCTTTTTAATGCTACGCGTAATATTATCGTTAGGCATATTCGCTGCTTTTGCTTTAGCAATAACGTCAGCAAGTTTACTGTTAGTAGATGGGTCTGCACCCGCTTTTGCAGCAACTGCAAGTTCTCTTCCAAGTTTAGTAAATATTTTACCTTTAGCGGCATCAGTCTTTGCTTTTTTATTTTTAATGTTAGCCCATTTGCTATGTCCTGACATAATTTATCTCCTTTATATTTAACTTTACTAAAAAATTTATTCTACTTCAAACTATACATCATAATTGATGTAGCAACGGCAACGTTTAAACTTTCACTTTGTTCTTCCATTGGAATTTTTAAAACCACGTCGCCATAACTTTTTAATTCATCGCTTATGCCATTACCTTCGTTGCCAACGGCTATTGCAAATTTACCGTCTATCTTATATCCGCGTAAACTTTCCCCGTCCATATCCGCAATAACGATTTTATAGCCTTGTAAAGCGCTTAAACACTCTTTTAAACTACATCTATAAAGGTTAACAAAGTAAATTCCACTCATACTCGCCTTTACTACTTTGTTACTATAAGGGTCAACGGTGTTTATTAAGTACAAATCTTTATATCCAAGAGCGCAAGCAGTTCTAATAATAGTTCCCATATTGCCGGGGTCTTGAACGCCGTCTAAAATAAGCGCGTTGCCGGTTGGGGCTTCTACGCCTAAATTTTTTATTTTTAACACGACGAGTGCGCCCTGTGGAGTAGTATCGCAAGATAAATAGTTAAAAACTTCTTGCGAAACGGTTAAAACGGGGCTAGTAGTCGGCAAAATTTCACCAAAAGCACTTTCGGTAACGACGATTTTATCAATATCTAAATTGAATTTAATCGCCTCGTTAACCATTTTAATGCCTTCAGCGATATATAAACCTAACTTTTGCCTATACTTTTTTTCTTTAAGAGAATTAATCTCTTTAATAATTGGGTTTTGTTTAGACGTATAAATCATAGAAAATAAAGGCTGTTTAAATAACAGCCTTATAAATTATTTAGAAAGTTTGCTTTTTGCAGTTTCAACTAAAGTAGCGAAACCTTGAGCATCGTTAACAGCCATATCTGCAAGAACTTTTCTATTAAGTTTGATTTCAGCGAGTTTAAGACCGTACATAAATTTACTGTATGATAAACCGTTTAATTTACAAGCAGCAGAAATTCTTGCAATCCAAAGTTGACGGAATTGTCTCTTTCTTTGTTTTCTACCAACGAAACTGTAACCTAAAGATTTCATTACCGCTTCTCTTGCAATTCTGTAAAGTTTGCTCTTAGCGCCGTAATAACCCTTAGCAAGTTTTAATATTTTTCTACGCTTTTTAACAGCGTTTACACCTCTTTTAATAAGCATAATTTAATTCTCCTTTAAAAATTAGCCCTTGTATGGGATTATTGACTTAATAGTCCTTTCTTGAGTAGCAGAAACGTAAGTTGTAGTTCTTAATCTTCTCTTTCTCTTAGTAGTTTTTTTAGATAAAATATGACTTTTACCTTGGTGTCCTCTTTTTACTTTGCCTGTAGCAGTAAGCGAAAAACGCTTTTTTGCGCCACTGTGCGATTTCATTTTTGGCATATTACCGTCCTCCTAAATTATTTCTATTGTTAAGCCTTTGGGGCTAATATCATAAGAATATTTCTACCTTCTTGTAAAGGCTTTTTCTCCATAACTGCAGAATCTTCAACAAGAGCATAGAAGCGTTCCATAACGTCAACACCTAAACCTGCGTGAGCGTTTTGACGACCTCTCATTCTTATAGATACTTTTACTTTGTTACCCGACTGAAGGAATTTAACCGTTTGCTTTGCTTTAACGTTAAGGTCGCCAACGTCAATAGTCATTGAAAGCCATACTTCTTTAAGTTCAACGACTTTTTGATTTTTGCGCGCTTCTTTTTGTTTTTTAAGCGTTTCAAACTTAAATTTGCCGTAGTCCATAATCTTGCATACAGGTGGAACTGCATTGGGAGAAATTTTAACTAAATCCAAGTCTTTATCATAAGCAATGCTTAAGGCTTCTTTAGCGCTAACTATTCCAAGTTGTTCGCCGTCGCTTCCGATAAGCCTGACTTCGCGGTCAACTATTTCTTCATTGATTTGGTGCAAATCTTTAATAATCGTATACCTTCCTTAAAAAAATTAACGGGTTGCAGAAAGCAACCCGTCAAACAATACGCCTATTTAGGCGAACTAGTTAACTATCAGCCAAAAGAACCCGTGTTTAATGGCGAGAAGGTTTGCTTCTACTTTACGCAAAATATATTAACACTTTTATATTCTTTTGTCAAATATTTTTATATTATTTTATAAATTTTTATATTTTTTTATAAAATTAGTCAAGTTTAAGTTCTTTAACTTCGGATTTTACCCTTTCAATGAACTCTTCGATAGTCATTTGACCTAAATCGCCGAGTTTCCTATGCCTTACACCAACTAAATTGCCGTTTTCTACTTCTTTATCTCCGATAATTAACATATAAGGCACTTTGTCAAGTTGTGCTTCCCTAATCTTCTTGCCGATTTTTTCACCACGAAGGTCAAGATTTGGTCTAATACCCTCTTCTAAAAATCTCGACCAAAGGTTCCTACAATATTCTTCACTCTTATCGTTAACGCTTAAAATCGATACTTGGAACGGTGCCATCCAAAGTGGAAGTGCGCCTGCGTATTTTTCTATTAAAAGCGCAAGAGTTCTTTCATAGCAACCAAGTGAAGTTCTATGAATAACGTAAGGATATTTCTTTTCGCCGTCTCTATCCGTATAGAGCATTTCGAAACGCTTTGCGAGTTGGAAGTCAATTTGAATTGTAACGAGCGTATCTTCTTTACCAAATACGTTCTTCATTTGAACGTCAAGTTTAGGACCGTAGAAGGCTGCTTCTCCGTCCGCCTCAACGTAGTTGATACCTAAATTATCTAAGATATCTTTCATACGCGCTTGAACAGTTTCCCACTCTTCTTCAGAACCTATATATTTATCTTTATTATTCTTATCCCATTTACTGAAACGATAAGTTATATCTTTATCAAAGCCAACGGCTTTCATAAAGTAAAGCATAAGGTCTACGCAGCCTTTAAACTCTTGTTCAAGTTGGTCAGGAGTACAAGCAAGGTGGCCTTCTGAAATCGTAAACTGCCTTACCCTTATAAGACCGTGCATTTCACCGCTGTCTTCATTTCTAAATAGAGTTGAAGTTTCGTTAAAGCGCATAGGTAAATCCCTATAACTTCTAGGCTTATTAAGATATACTTGGAATTGGAATGGACAAGTCATTGGACGAAGCGCAAAAACTTCTTTATCTTTATCTTCATCGCCAATAACGAACATACCGTCTTTATAATGCCCCCAATGGCCGGAGATTTTATAAAAATCACTCTTTGCCATAAGTGGAGTTTTAGTTAAAATATAGCCTTTCTTTTGTTCGTAATCCTCAACGAAACGTTGTAAAACTTGAATAGTTTTACTTCCTTTTTCAAGCAATACCGGTAAACCTTGACCTAAAGTATCAACGGTTGTAAAATAACCAAGTTCCCTACCAAGTTTATTATGGTCGCGAAGTTTTGCTTGTTCTAACTTTTCAAGATATTCGTCAAGTTGACTTTTCTTTTCAAAAGCAGTGCCGTAAATTCTTGTTAGCATTTTATTCTTACTATCGCCACGCCAATATGCGCCCGTTAAAGAAATAAGTTTAAACGCTTTAATTTTGCCGGTTGAAGGAAGGTGTGGGCCACGGCATAAATCCGTAAACGCGCCTTGTTTATAGAAAGAAATAACGGCGTCTTCCCCTAAATCTTCAATAAGTTCGGCTTTATAAGGTTCTTTATAACCTTTCATAAGTTTAATTGCTTCTTTATAAGGCAAAGTAAAACGCTCGATAGGCAAATCACTCTTAATAATCTTGCGCATTTCTTCTTCAATCTTTGCTAAATCTTCTTGAGATATAGGCGTTTTAAAATCAATATCGTAATAAAAACCGTTTTCTACAACAGGGCCGATTGCTAAACAACTCGTTGGGAAAATAGTCTTAATTGCTTGCGCTAAAACGTGTGAACAAGTATGGCGATAAATTTCTAAACCTTCTTTATCGCGCATGGTTATAATTTGTAAAGCATCTCCATCAGATAAAACTGTAGAAAGGTCTACGAGTTCACCGTTTACTTTACCAGCAACTGCATTTCTAAATAAACCTTCGCTAATACTAAGCGCGGCATCTGAAACTTTAGCGCCGTCGTTTAACTCTAAAACAACTTCATTTGGTAATAATATCTTCATAATACTCCTTATAGGGCGAAAAAAAACGCCCCCAAATTCATTAGAATTTAAGGACGGTTTATATTAACCGCGGTTCCACCTTAATTGTCAAATCATTGACCACTTTCAAGCATTATAGTTTGCTTAAACTCTTGGATAAGTTTAGGTGGTTTCGACTTGTTTAAACCCAATATTGCCTTTCAGCAAACGGCAACTCTCTATAAATGAACTTAAACGCTACTTGTCCTAAATAACCAAAATTATATAAAACTTTATAGTTATTATATAATTGATTATTTTTTTTGTCAACGATTTTTAAGTATTCAGTCAATATAATCCTAACTTTGACTTACTCAATTAATAATAGGCTTAAACGCCGTAATAACTATCGTTAAAATAAATTTTATTTTCGTAAAACTCTTTTAAGTATTTATTCTCAGCGTCGTTAACGGGCGAGCAGAGTTCTATTTCCCCTGCACCGGATAATAAAACTTCTTTAGTTAAGGTTAAATTTCCACTGTCTAAAAAAAGCAGTTTATTTCTATTTAACTTATTAAAGCGTTTATCGTAAACGCTCTCGCCGTCAACGTACACCCTTTTACCTTTTTTATCTTTAATTAGATAAGTTATAAAGTCTTTAAGTTGGCTCGTAGTAAAAGACGCAGGGATATATCCCGTAATTTCCTTCCATTTTTCTTTTAACGGCTTCATTCTGAAATTGAAAATGCCGTCTAGAGAATATTCGTCAAATCCCTTTAATTTTTTAATTGCGTACTTTTTATCTTCTTCTATATCGGCAGATATAAGTGAAGTTATTAAAAGTTCGCTATCTAGTTCAGATAATCCTGTAAACTTAACCGTTTTTTTAAAAAAGTTATGTTTATAATTAATTGCTATAATATCTGCAAGTTTATCGCGTAGTTCAAGCAAAAAGATTTCTAAATATTCTAGCGGTACGCTTACAACGTATTCGCACCTATTTTTTAAACAAGTTAAATTTACTTTAGCGTTCATTTGTTCTAAAATATCATCTAGCGACATTTTTAAATACAGCAAATTATTATATCTAATACTGCTTTCAGTTACTTTTATTTCTCTCATAATAGAAGTCTATGCTATTTTTCAACTTTTAATTAAAACTTTTTTTATTTTTTCGTTTATTTTTTGTCTTTTTAAAAAAAACCTATAAATAAGTTTATACGCTTCTGATAAAACGACTATTGAAAGCGCGGTTAATATAGTTTTTACCCATACTATTAATGATAACGGCGTCGTTCCAAAGAACATTGAAAAGCGCTCTGTTAAAAGAATTTGCAATATAAAAGTTATTGAAAAAACAATTACCATAAGTTTATTGCTTTTTATTTTATTTAGGACGCTATTGCTTCCAAGTTCGCGACAGTTAAACGCGTTAAATAATTGGAATAAAATAAACAAGTTAAATAGAACGGTTTTCATTTCGCCCAAACCGCAACCTATAAAATTGTATGAATTTTGAAGAACTAAAACTATGCACATAAATAGAGCGTGAACTGCTATTTTAATTAGCATTTTTTTAGTTACTATGTTATTGCTTCTTTTAATCGGCTTATCTTCCATAACCTTATAGTCGCGCATTTCTAAACCTAAAGTTAACGCGGGCGGACCGTCCATAATAATATTTATCCAAAGAAGCATTATTGTATTAAATGGGTTTTCTAGCCCCAAAACAAGTGATATTACTATAAAACTTACCGCAGTTGCATTTACGGAAAGTTGAAACATTATAAATCGTTGAAAATTTTGATAGATATTTCGACCAAACGAAATTGCCTTTATAATAGTAGAAAAAGAATTATCCAATAAAACTATATCGCTCGCTTCTTTAGTTACTTCAGAGCCACCACCCATTGCAATGCCAATGTCTGCATGCTTGATTGCAGGAGCATCGTTAACCCCATCGCCCGTAACGGCAACAACTTCGCCCATTTCCATAAGTAGTTTTACAATTCTAAGTTTACTTTTAGGCGTGCTTCTTGCAACAACCGATACGGTTTTTAATAATTCTTTAAGTTTTTCATCGCTTAAGTCTTCAATATCGTAAGAATTTACTACTTCACTCGTACTTTTCACAATCTCAAGTTCTTTAGCGATAGAAAAAGCCGTCATAAAATTATCGCCAGTTAGCATTTTTACTTTTATGCCTGCCTTTTTACACTCTAAAACCGAAGCGTAAACGTCTTTACGAATAGTATCGGCAATATACGAAAATCCATCGAATTTTATTTTGTTATCTATTTTACTAGCAAAGGCAATTACTCTTTTACCTTCTTTTTGATAGTATTCAATATCTTTTAAAACGCTTATTTTTTCTTCGCTAGATAAAGAACATTTTTCTATTATAACTTCGGGTGCACCTTTATAAAACACCGTACTTTTGCCAAGTATATCGACTGTTGACGACATATATTTTTTGCTAGAATCAAAAAGTTCCCTACTTTTTATTTGATAATCTTGCCTTAACTTTTTATAGTCGTAAGTTTTGCCGTCGTTTAAATAATTTAAAAGAGCAATTTCCGTTGCCTGACCAAAAGGTTTTTCTCCCACTTCTGCAGTTGTGTTTAGAGCAATATTATAACTTAAATTTTTAGTCGAATTTAAAGTTTTATTATAAGGTTTTACACCTATAACTTTCATTTTGTTTTCGGTTAAAGTTCCCGTTTTATCGGAACAAATTACGCTTACGCAACCAACGGTTTCAGCCGCTACTAATTTTTTTATTAGAGCGTTTGATTTAAACAACTTTACAACGTTTAAAGTTAAGGCGATTGCAACGGTCGTCGGAAGCCCTTCGGGAACGGACGCCACGATTAAAATAATTGAATTCAAAAAGGCTTCTTCAACAGTATCAAAAGACACGTTTTTAGTTATAAAAAGTTTCGTTATTGATAGTATTAAAACGAAAACTGAAGCAATAAGCCCTAAAACGGCAACCAATTTACCAAGCCTATCAAGTTTTTCTTGAAGTGGTGCAGAAACTACGCTTTTTAGGTTGAGTTCACTTGCAATAAGCCCAATTTCAGCACTGTTTCCAACTGAAGTTACAACCATTTCCCCACTTCCAGAAGTAACGAAAGTACCCGAATAAACCATATTTATCCTTTCTGCGAGTGGTGTTTTTTCGTCTAGTACGGCATTATAATCTTTTTTAGAAGCGTGGCTTTCCCCCGTTAACGTCGACTCGTCTACTTGAAGATTATTAGATAAAATAAGCCTACCGTCTGCTATAATTTTATCGCCACTATCTAAACAAATTATATCTCCAACTACCACTTCCTTTTGGTGTAACGTTAAAACTTCACCGTCTCTTTTTACTTTAACTAATATATTATCGTAAACTTTAGATAGGGTTTCAAACGCTTTTTGCGATTTTCCCTCCATAACGACGGTTAAAATTACGCTAATTAATATTGAAAATACAATTCCTATACACTCGTAAAAATCTCCGTTACCGCTTTTTAGTGCTTTGCCAATATTAACGCCTAGAGTTACTATTGCCGAGAGTTCTAATATTATAAGCATCGGCTCTGATAACGCTTCTATTATTCTTTTAAATAAACTTTTACCTTTTGGTTTAGTTATTTCGTTAGCACCATACTTTCGCCTAGAAAGTACGACTTCACTATTTTTAAGCCCAACCACTCTACTATTTAAACTTTTTAATACGTCTTGATAATTTTTATTATACTCTTTCATTTATTCACCATTAAATTTTATTATTAAAAGGCTTTTAAAATGAATAAAATACGGTAAATCATAATAAAAAGTTTACAAGTAAATTTCGTTGTGTTATACTTTATTTATAAATAACCTTATTAAAGGAGCACTTTATGGATAAAGTTTTAAAACTCAATATAAAAGGCTATAACGCCGAACTTCCAATTTTGCCACTTCCTTCAGGCATAAATATTGCGTTTTTTAATCTCCACGGCAACTCGGAAATGACGGAGCATTGTGGCAAAGAACTTGCAAAGTATTTAACTGACTGTGAAGTTTTAATAACAGCCGAATCTAAAGGCTTACAATTAACTCACGTTTGCGCACGCGAACTTAATCAGCACTACTACGCCGTTGCAAGAAAGTCTAAAAAACTCTATATGCAAGACGGGATTGAAATCGTTATTGAATCTTCTATAACAACGGGTAAAGAGCAAAAACTTTATTTAAGTAAGCATGACGTTGACCTTATAAAAGGTAAAAAAGTAGGCATTGTTGACGACGTTATTTCAACAGGCGCTTCTTTAACAGGTCTTGAAAAATTAGTTAATAAAGCAGGTGGAATTGTTCATAAAAAAGCCTTCGTTTTAGCAGAAGGCGACGCTGCCGATAGGAAAGACGTTATTTACCTTGAAAAAATCCCACTTTTATAATAAATTGTAACACTATGTGCAAAAACTCGACTTCAATGTCGAGTTTTTTACGTTAAAAAAGTGCTTGATAAATATTTTTATATGTGTTATACTATTTTTGCGAAACAAAACTTATATATTAGATAAAGACTAAGGGTATATTTTACCCTATTTTAAAAAATACTTAAGATATTATTAATTTGTTAAAAATGCAAATTCCACTATCTTAAGTATTGTTAAGTCTTTATTTATATAGTTTTGTTTCGCGACATCGGAGTTTGTGTTTTATGTGCGTCGACTTCGGTTGGCGCACTTTTTTAATTTATAAATAATACTTTCGCGCTAAAGTTGTCACACTAAAAACCCAACCTAAAATTTTAGGTCGGGTTTTTACTTTAATTCCATATAAAAAAATTACTATCTAGTAATAAAAATAGTACTAGATAGCAAAAAATGATAAAATGAAATGCGGCAACTCCCTATCCTCCCAGGTCGTGTCCAACCAAGTACTTTCAGCGCAATTGAGCTTAACTTCTGTGTTCGGAATGGGAACAGGTGGGTCCTCAACGCTATCGTCACCGCAATGGTTATATAACTGCTCT
>JAZUMP010000032.1:0-1823 GCA_045603725.1 Christensenellaceae bacterium | reverse complement strand
AACGCTCTCTAAAGTCGGTGACGGCAAATCTACAAAGATAATCATTCCCTCTGAAATACAGTCATTGGCCGGACTTGCGACTTCGCTGAAAGAAATTATTAATTAAATATAAACAAAATAAATATAAAAAAGTCTAAACTTTGATATCTGTTTAGGCTTTTTTAACAAAAATAGACTATATCGACATTAAAGACAATTTAAATAATCACAAATAAAATTAATCTATGTCTTCAATTTTAATATTATGTTTTTTAGTTTTACTATCCCAAGAGATACCAACAGCGAACTTCTCGCCTGTATAATCTTTCAGAGCGAGATTATATTTTTTCTCTTTTATTTGTTTTAAAGCTTCTTCGGGAGTTGAATTTTTCTTAAGTTCCAGAATAAAAGCCGGTTTTGATTTGTCATTTGGATAAAATATGAAGTCTGCAAAACCCTTTCCTGCCGGCATTTCACGAATTATTTTATATTTGGTTCTCGCCGATAAATAAACCAATGTAACTACGCAAGCAAGAGAATTTTCATCATTGTACTTGATTACAGGAATATTAATATCGTGAGCTTCTTCTAAAAGAGCGGTCATGGTTTCGGTGTCTTTTTTAAGAGTTGATTCGAGCATTTCGTTTGATTTCAAAACGAGTTCTGAAATTGCTCCCATTTGGTGATTTTTAAGAGAATAATCAAATTTCATTCTAAGTTCTCTGTTCGGAATAGCAAGCGTTTCATCGTGATAACTTAAAAATCCATATACTGTCATAGCTGAAAGAATTTCGTCACGAGTATTTAAATTAAGTTTTTCTGCGCTATATCCTTCCAAATGAATATCAACCGGTAATCCTGAAACCATCTTGACTATGTCATTTCTAACTTCTTCAACGTTATTCTCTATGTAGTAACTTATTTCGTCCATGGGCCCTGTATTGGTCCAGTAAGTTTGGCATCTTCCTTTTCTAAGAGCAAAAGCCACTGAACGGGGATTATAAATTTCATGTTTTCTAGGGGTTATATATCCGTTGTACCAGGTTTTGAGTTCGTTCATTGATATTTTATTTTGTTGTAAACATAATTTTTCAACTTCATTCTCTGTAAAACCAAAGAATATATCAAAATCTTCATCATTTAAGAACGTATACTCGTCAAACATATTAATAGTTGAGCTGGTTGAATATTTTGCGATAGGAAGAACGCCTGTCATATATGCAAGATCAACATATGATTTGTCTTTAAGCAAATCTTCCAGAAATTTCAAAAAGCTTTTTCTGTCATTTTCTGAAAACATATTGTTGTTAAAAATATAGTCCCATTCATCAAGAATAAATACAAAGCTTTCTCCTGTTTGGTTGTATACAGCATTAAATACGTCTGATACTACCATATTATTATTTATGTTTATACTGTACTGCTCTTTTAAATCATCATAAATCATAGAAATATATCTATTTATGAAGTCTTCGTAACTACACTTTGGACTAGGCAACTGATTAAAAGTTATATAAACAACATTACATTTATTTAAATATTTTAAATACGAAGTATCTTTTCTAATTTGGAGTTTATCAAAAATATCTTTACAGTCTGCACTCTTAGAATAATAGCTTGCAAGCATCATCGCGTTTAGTGTTTTTCCAAATCTTCTGGGTCTAGTTATACAGACATATTTATTCGGCGTGTTTATACACTCATTCATTTTGCTGATAAGCCCAGATTTATCTACAAAATATTTATAATTAGCTACCTCGGTAAAAGAATTTTTGGTTATCGGAACATTTAAAAAATACGGCATTTACTATCACTTCTTCTGGTTTTCAATTTGTTAATATTAC
>JAZUMP010000031.1:0-4135 GCA_045603725.1 Christensenellaceae bacterium | reverse complement strand
TGACAAAAGGTTTTTGTTGCCAAGGATTAGAACCATTTGATTCTGAACAAGAATTATATGAATTTATAGACTTTATTCGTGCGGGTATGCAATGTAATGATACTATAATTATTTATACAGGATATGGGAAAAGTGAGATTTCTTTACAACTAGAAATTTTAAAGAATTATAAAAATATTATTATAAAATATGGTCGTTATTTAATTGGATATGAGCCACATTATGATAATATATTAGGAGTTAATTTAGCGTCTAATAATCAATACGCAGAGGTAATTAATTGTGAAAGTTAAAGTGACAGATAATGAAGAAATCCGCGTACTAATTCGACAAGGACTAAAAGATAATAATGGTTATTGCCCTTGTATTTATGAAAGCAAAGGAAAGCCAGAATATCTATGTATGTGCAAAGATTTTAGAGAAAACGTACAAGTAGGAGAAACTTGTCATTGCGGTTTATATATTAAAATTAGCAATTAAATATTTGACTTTTTTCAAAAAATATGTTATAATAAGATAAAGGATAGGAAGAATTAGCTACTCTTCTGATAAGCGAACAACTCCCGCTTCCTTTATCTTTTATTTTGGAGTTGAAGGAGTTATAAATATGTCAGAAATAATTTGCGGTATATACCGTATTCATAATAATATTAATGGGAAAGATTATATAGGTCAAGCTATAGATATTTATCACCGATGGCAGCAACATAAAGCCCGATATGATAATTGTGCAATTCATAGAGCAATAACTAAATATGGTATTGATAATTTTACTTTTTCAATACTTGAAAAATGTCAAGTAGAACAATTAGATGAAAAAGAAATTTATTGGATTAATTATTATAACAGTTATTTTAATGGCTATAATGAAACTTCAGGAGGAAAACGTCCTACTCATACAATTTGTAATCGCCCAATTGAAATGTATGATTTGCAAGGTAATTATATAAAAGATTTCCCTTCTATTTGCGCCGCAGCAAGAGAATTAAAATGCGAGCCATCTTTTATTAGCGCTGTTATTCAACAACGACGCCCTACGGCAAAAGGCTTTCAATTTAAACCAAAAAACGATGATACAATTATTATAGCGCCTTTTGTTAAAAAGAAAAGCGGCCCAATTGGAAAATCCGTAATTCAATATGATTTAAATAACAACATTATAGCCGAATATATTAGTGCTAGTGAAGCCGCGCGAATCACAGGGCTACACGTACAAAATATTAGTGGTGTTTGTCGAGGAATTAAAAATACGTGCGGTGGATATATCTGGCGATATAAAACAAATGACGGGCATTAATTTGCCCGTCTTTATTTTTATTTTTTGACTTTTTATTAAAACTATAGTATAATAAATAAAAAGAAAGGAAGTAATTTTATGTGCGAAATTATTCAACTGCCTGTCGAAGATATTAATTATCGTTTTCTATATTTTCGCGCAAATGATAAAAATCGTCCTATTTTTGAAGTTTGGGCAAATACTGAAAAAGAATTATTTAATATTTGTTTAACTTTAAATAAAATTAAACATGCTAAAATTAACTATGGATTAATTTCTACTGTAAAAAAACAATTTCAACCTGTTCCTAATCCGTATATTAAACAAAAAGATGATAAATTTCATGCATACATTATTATTACATTAGCTTAAACGAATATATAAGTATTTGACTTTTTTAAAAAAACGTGATATAATAAGGTATAAAGAAAACCGGTGGTGATAAGTTTTGATAATTACAATATTTATACTATTAGTAATTATCTGCTTTCTTATCTATAAATTAACACAAAAACAGCATTTAGATAAGCAAGAAATTAATAGTTTTAATGAATTAAAAAATGAGGCCCAACAAAATTATATTGAAGTAAGCGCGCAATTAGTAACTGCAAAAACTTCCTTGCAAGAAATAGAAAATAAGTATCAACAGCTAAATGAGCGTTATGCGACAGAAAGTAGTCAAATAGCAAATTATTTTTCTAATTTACAAGAGCAACAGGAACAGCAAATAGAAAAAAATCAAAAAGATAAAGAACTTGCGGCAAAACTTAAATTAGAAAAATTATTACGAGAATATGATGAAGAAGCAAAAAGCGCGCAATTGGCAACAGATGAGTTTATTCAATATTGTAAAGAAAAACAGCAAATTATAGAACAACAAACACAAGAACAAGAAAATCGCTATAATGCTCTACTTAACCCATTAATACAATATGAGAAAGATAAACAAGAACGTCTTTTTTATACTATTCAAGTCCCAGAAGAATATCGTAATGACATTAATTTTTTATTAACAACAGTTGCGGAAAAAGTACAGCATCCCGATATTATTAATAAATTGATTTGGTCTGAATATATTAAACCATATATGGATGAAACTATTAAGAGAGTAGGGATTGAAGATAAAGCAGGCATTTATAAAATTACCAATTTGGAAAATGGTAAGAGTTATGTTGGCAAGAGCACCAACGTAAAAAAGCGATTACAAGACCATTTTAAATCTAGTGTTGGAATAAAAACAATTGCCGACCAAGCCGTCCATCACGAAATTCTTAAAACTGGAGTTTGGAATTGGTCGATTGAAGTTATAATTTACTGTGATAAAGACCAACTTAATGAATTAGAAAAGTATTATATAGATTTTTTCCATTCTAATACTTTTGGATATAATAAAACAAGTGGTGGTGAAGGCTAGTGGAAGAAAGACCAAAAACTCTTGAAGAAATTCAAGCAGAAATAGAACAAGAACTAAATCAACCAGTTAAATTAAACCGTGCGCAACGCCGCGCATTAAAGCATAAAGGTGGAAAAAGCGGTCAAACTTCATTAGGGGCTATTAATGAAACCGCAAGAAAATTAAATTATATTAGTTTAATTGAAAAATTACGAGAATTAAATAAAAATAAGGAGAAAGAAGAAAATAATGATGCTACTAAAGACAACTGATGTTTATCGTGTAGATAATGAAGAACAGGCAATTAATCTAATTGAATCCTTTAAGGACAAGGCACTTTCTGAAGGCTATACACTCACAAAGTCTGGATACGTTTTAAAGACTAAGAAGTCTAAGGGCGAGATTGTTGATAGTTGGGTTGTTGTAACATTAGAAAGAACTTTTATTGACTAAGGAGTGACCTATATGGAAATTTTTAACACTGCTAATCTACTTGAAGAAAATGAGTCTTTAAAACCTTTTCTAAATCTTGTAGAAGAAGTTATGAATATGGATGAAACAGCATTAACTGCGGAAAATATGCCAGTCGTACTTGGTATGATGAATGGCGCATTTACTGAAGCAATTCGTGAAAATGCTATTCAATCTCTCGTGCAGTCTGCGCGAGAAAATGGTATGTCTAAGTATGATGTTGCTTCAGCACACGAAACACTTATCAACTCTTTTTATGAGTATATTGATAGTATTAATCCTAGCGAAAACAAGCGTTCAATTCTAAACACTTTTATGAGTGTTTTAGAAGAAATTTTCGCTGAAGCAACCGCACGTTTTGGCGTTTATGATATTACGCTACCTATTACACTAGAAGAAGGGGCAAAAACCCCAACTTACGCACATGGGCTTGTAGATGCGGCCGCAGATATTTACGCCGCAGAAACCATTACTCTAAAGGCGCATAGCCTTGCAAATCTCATTAAGACTGGAGTACGAATTGCGCTTCCTACTGGATGGGTTGCTTACATTGTTCCTCGTTCTAGTATTGGAATGAAAACGCCTCTGCGTCTTAGTAATTCTGTTGGCGTAATTGATGAATCTTATCGCGGCCCGCTTGGAGTAATTTACGATAACATTTCTGATTCTGATTATACTATTAACGCCGGAGACCGAATTGCTCAGCTAATTATTATGCCAGTATATCATTTTAAGGCAAATGTAGTTGAAACTCTTCCCGAAACAGAACGCGGAGAAGGCGGCTTTGGCAGCACAGGAAAGTAAAATGCCAATTAACTTTTATTCAGTTGCTAATCATCTAGCCAGTGAAAATTGGAAGTTGATTAGCACTGAGTATAAAAATTTAGACACAGAGTTAGAAATGGAATGCCCGCAAGGGCATCGACAAATACAAACATATCGCCAATGGCGCAAACATCCATTATGTGATATATGTATCGCGGGCGACCCCTATA
>JAZUMP010000030.1:0-6936 GCA_045603725.1 Christensenellaceae bacterium | reverse complement strand
TTATCATCAATAACTAAATAAAGACTATCAATTTTATCTGTAGTTTTAATATAACCTTTACCTAATTTTACATAACAAACGTTTTGATGATAATAAACCATTGAATCAACGATTTCAAGACATGTAGGTTTATCAATCGGTTTCGATTCTTCTTTATGTATTAAAGAAATGCTTATAGCCGTAATTATAGATATAACTACGGCAAGTACACAAATTAAAATAAAACACCTTTTAGTATTCATATAACCACCTTTAACAAAAAAAGGCAGAACAAAGTTCGGCCTTTTTATAACATTTAAAAATAAAGAAATTGATTATCTAATTCAATGCCAAAACTTACCGGTTTTTGAATTGGTTTATCTTCTTCCGGTGTATTCCCAGGTTCTTCTCCCGGTTCTTCGCCAGGTTCTTCTCCCGGCGTTTCAATTCCGGGTTTATCACTAGGCTTGTCCGGTTGTTCAATTACTGGTGGTATTGAATCTAATATTTTATCTTTATTAATGTAAATACCAGCGCCAACAAAACCAATTAATAATAAACAAATAACTAAAGTAAATATTTTTTTCATTTTAAGCACCTATTTTAAAATTAACTGTTACACTCTTATTAGATTTAACTTCAGTAATTTTAGCATTAATAGTTAAATTGCAACCAGTAGTATACGCCTTAACCCCATAACGTGGAGTAGGTGCACCACCATAATTTGCTATACCATCTGGGCCATTATAAACTATATTACATTTCAAATTTAAATTCTTATCAGAGTTAATAGACGGAACTAAATAATATGAAGCATTTGCAAAATTACTCATTAAACCAACTTCTTTTTCCCCACTATAGGAAGAACTAAAACCGGAATTTGCAGTTAAATTAATATTAGTAATATTAGAAACATTTTTAATATCTATATTTGATTGAGTAGCAGAAGCAACATTACCATCAGTTGCCCAGAATTCATACTTAATATTAACAGTTCCACTAATACCAGTAAACGTTACGTTATATTGACCATATTCAGAACCAGCACCTAAAACATGCCCTAAATCTAAATTATACAAATAAGTTTGACCCAACTTGATATTAACTGTCGTTCCACTAAGGACTACCGAACCGTTCTTAATATTTAAACTAGTAGGAGCGCCAACGTAACTTGCTACACAACTTGCATATTTAGAAGAATCTACTTTAGACTTTGCAACTATAATAATATCGCCAAACTCTTCAAAATTTTTATAGCACCTAACTTTAGCAGTCGCAGAACCACTTGAAGTAGGTATTACTTTTAAATAATCCGTTATGTTTGCAGTAACTGACGTGTTAGACCATTTAGCGCTCCAATCTAATGATTTATCAGCGCCAACACTCGCAGTTACTGTTGCAGTTAAAGTTTTTTCAATATACACTTCACTTCCAGTATCTACAACTTGCGCTTCGCTTGAAGTTAAATATATTGCATATTCTTCTTGATTTAATTCCTCTTTCGGTTCATTATCTTTATTACAACCAGTAAAACATATCATACCTAAACTTAAAATCGATACCGTTAATACCGATATTAATTTTTTTAAATTAATTCTCTTCATTTTATCTCCTTTATTTAAAATTCAATTTTACTTAAATTTAACGTTACTTTTGTTACGTTCAAAATTGAACTATCTGAATTTAATCTAAAATAAAAAACTGAACTAACACCAGATTTAATCTCTTTTATATGAACTCTAAAAAATAAATCTTGTGATTTTAGCATTGCCTTAACGCCATTTGTAGGTACTGTACTTCCATTGTAATTTTCAGTTCCATTTGTGCCGTTAAACAATTTACCAATAACTTTTTTGCCTCGAAGCGTTAATTTATTACCACTTAACGAACAAGTAAAATAATTATCAAAATCAAAAAACTCGTCAAAACAAACTGTTACAGTTCCAGAAGACGCGTTGTAACTAAAAGTTCTATCGTCTGATACGCTTCTCGTTATATCTTGAGTATCTTGAACAACACCTGCTAAAAAACCATATTTTTGACAAGTTACTGTAACCGTACCACTGACAATATCGCTTACAACGATTTCAAAATTATTATATTCGCTACCTACACCTAATAAATTTTGCAAGTTTAAAGTATAAGTATTAGTAACGTCTTCATTTAATAAATCGATTTCAGTACCAGGTTCATTTACTATATTGCCGTTTGAGTCTTTTATATTTAACGCCGTAGGTTCGCCTTTATACGTTGCTAAACAAGTAGCATATACGTTAGGATTAACCTTTGAACTAACCTTAATTACAACTGCGCCGTACTGTTCAAAGTTTTTATAACACCTAATTTTAGCAACATTAGAGCCTAAAGTTTCTAAATAAATACTTACATAATCAGTTACTAATACGTTTGAAGCAACGCTTGAACTTTCCCAATAAACGCTCCAATCTAAATAAGTATCTGCAATTTCACTCTCTGCAGTTATAGTTGCAGTTAACGTCTTTTCTAAATACGTTCCGGTTTCGTCAGACACCGTTACCATTTCATTAGACGTTAACTCTATACCGTATTCTTCAACGTTATTAAAATCTATACCATTTTTTTGAGTTTCTGTTTTACAACCACTAAAACATAACATACTTAGCGCCAATACCGAAACCGTTAATATAGACAATATCTTTCTTAAATTATTTTTCATAATTTATTCCTTAATTAAATTAAAACTCTGCAGTATCTTTATTTCCACCTGTATTAGTATTGCTATTACCATTATCATTACCTGAATCTTCAGTATCTCCAGTAGAATCGCCACCATCTACATTTGGCTCATTAACAACGTCGTCTTTCGTATCGGTTTCGTCTTTATCTTCAACTTTATCAGAGTCTTCTTCATCTTCAACTAATTCAAGTTCGCCGCATTCAGTACATTTACCGTCTTCAAAAACGTGTTCACATACCGGTTCATTATTAAACCAGGTTTTTACTTCCCAATTTCTAAAACCACTAGTAACTACACATAATGCAATAGTTAATACTGCTAAAAGCGAAATAAGGGCAATACCCCATTTGTAATCACTTAACTTTTTACCATAATAATATCTTCTTGCCATAAATGTTTCCCTTACCCTTTACGCTGGGTGCTACGTTATTTTTTAAAACATAAAAGAAATGATATTTCTTCATTTGTAATTTTTTTACGTATTTTTAATTTAAAGGCATATTCCTTAAAGAAATCTTCGCCTAACAAATTTCCGTCAACTGAACTACCAGATGTTTTACCTAAATCAACACACTTTACGTCTTCATTAAAAAAATTATCTAATATTTCGTCTACATTGTTATAAATATTGCAAAACGTTATCGTCTTAGCATTCCTTTCAATTAAAAACGCGTCTGTATAATCATAAACGTTTTGACCTACAGAAAATAACCAAGTCCAAATATAATCTTCACCTCTTTCTTCATAAGAATTTTTAGTTATAAACCCTTTGTTATATAATCCTTTTGAAGAAACGTTAAAATAAAAATCATAATCTTCAGACGGTATTTGATTTATTACAAAACACTCATAACCAAAATCTTCTACGCCTAAAATATCAAAATAATATTTTTCTTTAACGTTTAAATCAATTCTATATAAATTTTAACTATTTAAATTATTAAAATCTACAGTAAAACGTTTGTTATTATCAACAATATTTACTATAGGCTTATCTTCTTCCGGCTTTTCTCCCGGTTCCTCCGTTCCCGGAGTTTCGCTTGGTTGTTCGATTGTCGGTTGATTTTTATTAAATACATCTAATAAACTTGTATCAATAAACAAAATATAAATTGCACCTAAATACAAAACACATAATAATAAAATAAAAATTCTTTTTACCATAAATTCCTTTAAAACGGAATATTACCGTCGTCTAATACTTCAGTTAACGTCATTTGTCCTTGTTTTATTACTTCCGGTTTAACTTCTGTAAATACGTCGCATATCAAATCACTTACGTTAATTGGCGCTGGCTTGTCCTTGTAATATTCACTAGTTGTATTAGCGATACACTTACAATTTCCAGTAGGTTCGCCGTTGTCATCTATCTTGTCGTATAAAAAAATCTTGTCTTCCTTAACGACAACGTAATTTGAAATACGCCTATATAATTGCTTTAGAGTCTTTCTATCTAAAGAGTTCTTAAACTCTTCATCTGACCTATACCATTTACTTAACGGTTGCTCTGAAGTAATTATTATTAATACACCGAAAAAACACTTGTTACTAAAACGCGATTTTATTGGCGAATTAGTATGATTATCTAAAAATTTAAGTAAATCGGTAAACGTAAAACTATCGTCGCGCATATCGTCGAGGATGAATACATCCTCGCCTTTGTAATTTTCGAAAACGTCGTTACTTGAACCAGACACGGCATAATCTAGTGGTCTATACGGCTTTTCGCCGTCTACCGACTTCTTACGCCAGAACTGTTTAGGTACGATATCGAAATAATTTAACTTTTCAACGAACTGACGTGCGAACGTCGTTTTCCCCGTTCCCGTCGCTCCCGTAACAAACATTACTTGAACAAACCTATCAATAAACGTTGAACGGTATTTTAATTCGCCTAAAAAAGCGTCGTCTAATTGTTTTTGAAGTTTAATACGAAGTTTAAGGTCTTTAATCGCGTGTATCTTCTCAATTTGCTGTTTGTACGAATACTCGTCAAACTTACCTATGAAATTATCATAACGCGCCTCTTCAGTAAATAATTCCGGGTTCCAGTTAGGACTATGTTTTACTTCGTCCCAACTATACATAAACTTGCCGTCGGCTATTGCGTCTTGTGTACAATGCACAAAGTATAATAAACAGTTCGCTGCAGTCGAATTAATCTTCTTTACGCTATGTTCGTTAATTTTAAACCATTTAGCAACGTCTACGTGGTTTATACCCGTATCTCCAAAATTAACGTATATATGTACGTGATTAGGCTTGTGTGTACCTGCTTTATGTTCTGAGTTCTCTATCTCGTCGTATTTAGTGTAATTATCTTTATCGTGAACTATATATGCCCATTTTTTTATCGTACGTCTAGTTAATAGTTCATTGACAAAGTCTATGTTATTTTCTTCTAAATACTTTTGAGTTATAGAAAACCAATAATGTTTTAATTTCATATTTTACCTGCCTTTAATAAAAAATGAATTTATTCCCCGTAATTCCCTATAATTCCCCGTGCGCCCTTGGACAAGGTCTAGGGCGCACGTATTATTATTTATAATAATAAGGTAAAAAATAAAAGGGTAATTTTCCCTATTATTCCCTAGTTTTCCCTATACTTTTATATATTAAGTTAAAAAATTAATCGTAATATGGGGATTCAGCCACTAATTCAAGGCCTACAAGTTGCTCTGCACCACCAAAATACGCTGGAGGAGCCTTTTGTATTTCTACAATATCACCAAATTTAAAACCTTGATTTAAGATACCGTCGTAAACGTCTTTACCAACAAATAACGCTAATTCTTTGAAATATACGTCTTTATCTTTGTTCTCTCGTTTTTCAAATAATTTTACTTGATAAAACGGTTCATTTGTTTTTTTAGATTTTGCACTAAAAACTTGATTAAAAATATACATAACTTTCTCCTTTGCCGTAGAACGTACGGACTTATATAATAATATTTATATAACCTAACGGGGAAACGGCAGAATGCCGAGACTCTACCGTTTAAGGCAGTCCCCGTTAGTTTATACCTAAACTTTAAATTCCCTCTACGTTGCCGTATAACCTCTATACGGCAACTAACTAGAGGAATATGATAATAGTAGTTACTAACTACCACTTATGGAATACACAAACAAGAGGCTATACTTTATGGTTCAAAACCGGTCGACGACAAAACTAGTTTAAAGTAACGTAATACGAAATTTTTAACAATTGTTGTCAAACAATAAAGGTACAAATTTTTATAAAGGAGTTAAACTTATATATCGCCTACCGTATAACCTCTTGTTTGCATATAAGGGCAAAATTGCCCCTATATACAAACTTAACAAATAAAAAATAATAAGGAGAATGATAACTTATGCCTAATTATCAAACAATGAAAACTAATTATTTAGTTTTTATTTGAATAACAATATCTCTTGTGCTTTTCTTACCTGTCGTTTTTCTTCTAGAACTTGTTTTCTTATAAGTGTTTCTTCGAGAACTAGATTTTCTATATGCCATTTCTTTTCCTTTACCCTTTACGCTGGGTGCTACGTATTATATTTTACTAAACCTACGGGCATAGATTTTTTAATATCAAAATTTAAAACTTGCAATTATATCTGAACTACTATGCCCTATTCCGTTTAAAAAACCGATAATATCGTTCTCACGATATATTACACACTCTACAAACGAACGTGGTATTTTAAAGTCCTTAAATAATTGTTCTACCTTTACTACTGTATATTTCGTTTTTCCAAAATCTAAAAATACGTGGAAATTAGGTAAATGTGTCTGATACACGTTAACGCCAAATGCAAATACCTTTATATCTTCACAACTTATTAATTTCTTACGTAATTCTTCTTTATCGATATTCCCATACACCGATACTAAACACTTCGTTACTTTCATTTGAACACCTAAACATTAAAACTTGAAAATATAACCGTATTAGAAGCCTTTATATGCGGAATAGTTTCTTCACAAGCACAAACAACAGTTAAACTAAATTGTAACGATGCACTTGCATTTATAAATTTCTTTAAAACTTCACGTAAACTAAACAGTTTATTAGTCTCTATGTAAATATGATAATGACCTATAGTTTTATCCTCTTCTACGTTAAAGCCAAATAACCATTCTTCTACAAAATCTAAACCTATCAAAAATTCTCTTAACTCTTTTCTATCAATGTTAATATCGTTAATTAACAATAAATAGAATTCGTCATAAACAAAATCTTTTATCATAT
>JAZUMP010000029.1:0-36365 GCA_045603725.1 Christensenellaceae bacterium | reverse complement strand
AATGAATAGACAAATAAATTGTCATGAATTGGCTAAAGCCATGAATTCTCGCTACGCTCCATGAATTGAATTGCCTTTTAATGCACTTTAGTGCAATTCATGAGTTTTTAAACTCAATTCATGAAATCTCTGATTTCAATTCGCGCCGTAGGCAATTCATTGGTTCTGCAACTGTCATTCTTCGCCTACCACCGAGACGGGCTAACGGAGAATCTAAAAAACCTATTCCTGTCATTCTGAGAGGCACTTCTTGCAACTTCTATCGAAGAATCTATTGTGACAAGGAAGAGATACTTCAAAAGCCGTTCAAGGCAAGCGCGTTTCAGTATGACATCTATATTGTCATTCTACGTTTTATTTGCAACGACGGACTAACGGAGAATTTATAATGATAATGATGAGATGTTTCGTTAGCGCAAAATAGGGCGCGTCTCAACATGACAGTCTAAATATTATATCGGGCGATTAATAATCGCCCCCTACAATAGTATTGTGCTTTGCAATACTAATCGTAAACTTAAATTATCTACTCAAACAAACGTAGGGGAGAGCATTGCTCTCCAGATTTTATTTCAAAATCAAAAGACTAACGAAAATTTCGTTAGTCTTTTAAAATGCTATTCCTTTATAACCTTTACTTTATCTATATTATAATATATAAAGGTATTAATTATTTCTTTAGTTATTACTTCGCCGGGGATTAGAATTGGAACGGCAGGTGGGCAGTGAAGGTTAATTTCAGCGTAAACTCTGTTTTCACTATCTTTAACGTCAATAACTTCGTGGTTTAAAAAAAGTATTTGGTTTAAAGAATACTTCTTTTCACTAACCGTAGGTTTTGGCGGTAAAGATAAAATTGGTTGCTTTTTTCTTAGCGTTATTAATGCACGATATAGTGCTTCAAAATCCTTTTTATCACTGTTAACGCTAAACGTTAAAACAACGTAGTCGTTATCGTAAAACTCGGGAATAATGCCTTTAGAGTATAAATAATCTTTAACTTCAATTCCCGTATAACCGTAATTTTTAGGAGAGATAGTGAGTTTTAAAGGCTCGTTATTAATTAAGTTAAATCCTAAATTTAATAAATTATTCTTTAATTCTAAAAGAGTTTCAACTTTTTCAAGTAACTTATTTTTAAAATTTTCGTTTAAAATTTTATTTGCATAGTCAAGAGATTGAAGCGTTAAATAAGATGGACTTGTAGAACCGAAGTTAGATAGTGCAGTTTTAACTTCATCGCCAACTAATCTTTCTATGCTTTTAGATAAGTGTAAATACGCTCCACCAGTTAAAACTGGTAAGGTCTTATGCGCCGAAGACGCACACATATCAGCACCTAAATCAATAGGGAAAAGGGAACTATCTAAAAACTTTAAATACGCGCCGTGCGCGTTATCAACAAGTAGTAAAATACCGTATTTTTCTAAAACTAATTTTAGCCCCTTAATATCGGCAATATTTCCCAAATAATCAGGCGAAGTTATATAAAAAGCGAAAGGTAAATCTGTTACGGTTTTTAAATAATCGTCTAAAAATTTTGGTGTAATGTTATTAGATAAATAAGAGTCGCTTTTACCGTTTTTAATAAACTCTACGTCAATATTTAAAAGAGACGCAACTGTTAAAAAACTTTTATGAACGTTTCTCGTCGCTAAAATATAAGTAAACTTATTATCCCTTTTTGCATATAAGGTTGCTAAAAAAACCATAGTCCTAATAGCGTGCGAAGAGCCTTCGGTAGTATAAAAAGTAGGGCAATCAAAAATTTTAGAAGCGTTATTTTCGCTTTCTAAAATAATAGAAGATGGTGAATATAATTCATCTGCACCGTCAATTTCCGTAACGTCGTAACTTTCAACGCCTAAAAAGCCGTTACCTTTATGACCAGGCACGTGTAAACGGTGTGGGTTAGACTCTATGTAATTTTTAACAAAATCGCAAATTGGAGTTTTCATTATTCTTCTTCTATTAAATCGTTAATTTGAATTGCTATTGCGCATTCCATTCTCTTTTTAAAAAGTTTGCAACCGGTTTCGTATATGCCACGAATATTGCCTTGAGCGTGGTATGCGTTAGCGGCGCATCCACCAGAGCAATAAAGCCTTGCCCAGCAATCTTTACACTCTTTATGAGAGTATACGTTAGTTGAAGCGAATTCTTCTTGAATAGAAGTGTTCGTTACGCCGTTATAAATATCGCCGAGTTTAAATTTTTCTTCGCCAACGAATTGGTGGCAAGGGTATAAATCCCCCCAAGGCGTAACTGCCATATACTCAGTTCCCGAGCCGCAGCCTGAAATACGCTTGTAGATGCAAGGCCCGTCAGAAAGGTCGAGCATATAGTGATAAAACGTAAAAGGCTTGCCTTGTTTTTTTCTTTCAATCATTAAATGCGCTAATTCTTCGTAGCCCTTTAAAACTATTTCTATATCGCTTTCGGTAAGATGAGAAGGGTCGTTAGGCGCGCAAACTACGGGCTCCATACTAAGTTCGGTAAAACCAAGTTCTAGCATCTGTTTTATATCGTTAATAAAGTCGGGATTATTGTGCGTAAAAGTTCCACGCATATAATAGTTTTTATTACCCCTAGCGTTTACAAACTTTTGAAATTTAGGAACGATTTTATCGTAACTTCCTTTTCCAGAGTAATCAACCCTAAATTTATCGTGAACTTCTTTTCTTCCGTCAAGGCTTAATACTACGTTACTCATTTCTTTATTGGCAAACTCAATAACGTCATCATCGACTAAAACGCCGTTGGTAGTTAAAGTAAAACGGAAGTTTTTGTTGTGCTTTTTCTCAATTTCTCTAGCATAAGCCACTAAATCTTTTATCATTTGAAAGTTCATAAGTGGCTCGCCACCAAAAAAGTCAACTTCCAAATTGCGCCTAGTTCCCGAATTTTCAATTAAAAAATCAGGCGCGCGCTTGCCGACTTCTAAACTCATAACAGCCCTATCACCGTGATATTTGCCTTGACTAGCAAAACAGTACGAGCAGTTTAAGTTGCAAGTGTGTGCAACGTGTAAGCAAAGTGCTTTTATAATCCCACGACTTTTGTTTTTAAGTGTATCAGCAACGTTTTCAAAACTGTCTTTAGAAAATAAAGTATTAGAATTTTTAAGTTCTAAAACCTGATTATAACATTCTTCAACTTCGAGTATGGAAGCAGAGTTTTTATATTTATTATATATATCGTTAATTACGGTTTGCTTATCGCTTTTTTCAAAAATTTCAATTATATCGTAAGCAATTTCGTCAACTAAATGAATAGAACCGGAAGCAACGTCTAAAACGATATTTAAATTGTCAAATTTATATTGGTGAATCATAAGTTCCTTTAATTATTTAGTCAAAATTCTAATTGGTTTGACTTGCTTAAACAATAAAAAAGGGTTGCCTAAGTAATGACAACCCCACTTTATGCAATTATTTGCTTTCTTTCTTTTCAGCGTTTTCGCATTTTTGGTTTGCAATACCGCAACTTGTTTTACATGCAGATTGGCAAGAAGTTTGGCATTCACCACAACCACCGTTTTTAGCGCTTTCGCAAAGGTTTCTTGTCTTTAAAGTTTTAATATGTTTCATAGAAATATCTCCTTTAATAACTCTTTTTAATAATAATACTACTAAATGCCAAAAAAGTCAACATATTTAATTAGTTAAAAAGCAAAATAATAGCCCTGACGTAAACAGTCGGGGCTAGTCCTCTAAACCTAAAAGATAATCAGTTGTTTCGTTAAAAAATTTTGCAAGCGTAATAATAGCCGTTGCCGTAGGCTCGGTTTTACCAAGTTCCCATTTCGCTATTGCCGATTGACTTATTCCAGTTTTGTTAGCAAGTTGCATTTGGCTTAAATTTTTTGAAATTCTTAGTTCCTTTAATCTATCTTTAAATTCCATAATTCATAACAAAGTGCTTGATTATATCATGAAAAACCTTGTAAGCAGTTAAAACACTTTAATAATATTATAACTTGTTCAAGTCTTAAAATACTTGACAAGTCTTATAAGACTTGCTATAATAAAGCATATTTACGAAGTTTATGGGGCAAATTGACATAAATGAGACAGTTTTTCAATAACTTCAACTTTGTATATAAAGTCAAAGTATAGTAATTTCTTCTTTTTAAAGGGTAAACAAAAAGAGGGGTGTAAATTTCACCCCTTCTATTATAAAAAGAAACTAGTATATTAATAATTATATAAAAGGAAAAAAATATTATCTATCTTCTTCAACACCCAAAAGCTCGGCAATCGTACAACCGTAAAGCGTTGCAAGTTGGATAAGCCTTTCATATTCTGGTCTGGAAATGTCATTTTCCCAATCGCTTACGTTTGATTGATAAATGCCAAGCCTTATGGCAACTTCTTTTTGAGACAATTTTGCTTCATGCCTCAATTTTTTAAAATTATCACCAAACAACATAGAAATAGTTTAACATAAGTGTAAAATTATTTCATAGATATGTGTATTACACATACAATTCTAACATTTTACATATACATAGTGTGCGCGAAATTTTTAATTATATACCATTTTTGTTCGCGGAATAGAGATTATTTAAAAATGGGTAAATTTTATTTGACAAATATGTGCAACACACATATAATTAAAATCCTAAAATTTATTACAGTCAAGTTCAGGCTAAAATTTTAATCAATAGCGATAGACTAAACTATTTTTTGGTTGCATGGAGGCTAATGATGGAAAGCAAAAAAAGTAAAAGGGTATTTGATATAACTTTAAGCGTTTTTGCGTGGCTTGTTTTTTTTATTGCAGTTATTATGGCAACACTTACTATATTTTCTTCATTTAGTAGTGAAAAAAACGGAAAGCAAATTTTTGGCGTTAAAATATTAATCGTTGCTAGCGATTCGATGAGTAAATCTTCGGTATCAAATAAAAATAACGATGAAAACGTGTTTTTCAATGCAGGCGACTTAATTATTATAAATGTTGATAATAAAGGTACTATTTATAAGGAAGGGGACGTTATATCTTTTATTTCTTTAAGTCCTGAAAGTTATGGTAAAACCTTAACTCACAAGATAAAAAAAGTAAATTATTCAACGTCTGGAAATTTACTCGGCTATACGACTTATGGGATAAATACTGGAAAAAACGATAGCGCGGTAGTAAGCCCCGATATGATAATAGGGTCATATAAAGGTAAAATTCCAAAACTTGGCAATTTATTTGCTTATTTAAAAACACCTGCTGGATATTACTTAAGCATTATTACTCCTTCAGTTCTACTAATTATTTATTTTAGCATTAACGTTGGTAGATATATAGGAAGAAAAGAAACGTTAAAAGAACTTGAAGAAGAAAAAACTCAAATTAAATAACAATTTTTTAAGGAGATATAAAAAATGAAAAAGAGAACATCACTTGTTTCTAGCTTGATAGCAATAGTAATTTGTTTTTCAATGCTTTTAGGAACTACTTACGCGTGGTTTACCGACTCAATAGTGAACACTAACAACATTATAAAGTCAGGTAATATTGACGTAGAACTTTATCACAAATCTAATAGCGATACGGACTATAGTGAAGTTGACGGAACTACTAAACTTTTCGTAAACGCTGAAAATGGTGGCGAAATTTTATGGGAAGTAGGCGCTAGCGCTACTGAAACCTTTAAAATTGCAAACGCTGGCTCACTCGCTTTAAAGTATGACTTTAGAATTAAAGCAGTATCTAAAACGGTAAACGCAAACGATGAAGATTTAACTGACGTTTTAACTTTAAAAGTTGAAGATAGCGGAAATGCAGTAAAATATAATGACATTTTTGATAAAGGTACGTCAGTAGGCGATAGCTTAGCCCCAAACGATTATGACGAATATACTGTCACAATTTTCTTTGATCCTGAGCTTACTAACGTTATTTACAACGATTTCCAAGGCTTAAAATTACTTTTAGGTATTGAACTCGTTGCAACGCAAGTTAATAGCGAATTTGACGGAAACGGCAACAAGTTTGACGATGAAGCTCAATTCCCAAACGTTTCTTCAAGCGTTAACTTTGGCGATTTAACTCAAAATCAAGAAGCTGTTTTAGAAACTAAAGGCGAAAATGCAGTTTCAGCAAAACTTTCTAGTGAACTTGTAAACGCGCTTAAAAATAAAGGCTTTGATAGCGTTTCTTTAGTACATACTGACCCTATAGTTGAAAACGATAAAATCACTTTTGAATCAATCGAAATCGTTGATAAAGACGGCAAAGTTATCGATTTAAGCATTAACGACAAACCAATTAAGATAACACTTCCATTGCCGGAAAATTTCGGGGCTGAAGAAGGTGCGCCTGTTGATATTTATCATGATAATGAAAAAATTGCAACTGGATACGTTGAAGGTAACACGATAACTTATGACGCACTTCATTTCTGTGAAGTTTCTGTTAAAAAATATGATGCAACTAAAGTTTCAACAGCAGATGAACTTATTAAAGCATTAGAAGAAGGCGAAAACGTTCTTTTAACAAAAGACATCAAAATTGACCCAGCAAGCATGAGCAATGCATATGGCACAACTGGTATTAATATTAAAAACGGTCAAGCAATTTTTGGTGCTAATCACACAATCGATATCAAAGGTGCAGGTGGCACTTGGGATAGTGGTATCAACACAACAGGTGGTCTTATCAGAGACTTAACAGTAACAGGTTCTTTCCGTGGTATTTTTATTAACCACAATAGCTCTCATAGTGAAAAGGTTGTTCTTGAAAACGTAATTCTTGATGGTACTACTTACACAATCAGCTGTGACCAAGGCACTAATAAAGGGCTTGAAGCTATTAATTGTACTTTTAAGGGTTGGACTAGTTATGCTGCTACTTTAGGCAATGCTAAATTTGTTGATTGTACTTTTGGAAAAGGAAACGGTTATGCATATTGTCGTCCTTATGCTCAAACAGATTTCGTGGGTTGCGAATTTGAAAGTGGATTTACAATGGATCCACGTGCTGCAGTTACTTTTGAAAAATGCACTATCGGTGGAGTTGCTCTTACAAATGAAAATTTAGCAACGTTAGTGACAAGCAATAGTAATACGACTATTAAATAAGATGCAAAAAAGGAGACTAATTATGAAAAAGAAAAAATCATTAGTTGCAAGCTTGATAGCAATAGTAATTTGCTTTTCAATGCTTTTAGGAACTACTTACGCGTGGTTTACCGACTCAATAGTAAATACTAACAACATTATAAAGTCAGGTAATATTGACGTTGAACTTTATCACAAATCTAATAGCGATACGGACTATAGTGAAGTTGACGGAACTACTAAACTTTTCGTAAACCAAAATGGTGGCGATATTTTATGGGAGCCAGGCGCTAGCGCAACAGAAAGTTTTGTAATTAAAAACGTAGGCTCACTCGCTTTAAAATACAAATTTAAAATTTCGGCTCTTGCTAAAACTTTAAACGTAAACGAAAAGACACTTTTACAAGTTCTTACTTTAACAGTTAACGACAACAAAGTTAACTTTGATGAAGAAATAACAGGTGAACTTGTTGCAAAACAAGAAGTTGAATATATTGCAAAAATTGAATGGAATTCAACTAATAATGATAACGAATATAATAACTTACAAATTTTATTAGGTATTGAACTCGTTGCAACTCAAGTTCCTTCAGAGTATGACGGCACGGGCAATGAATTCGATAAGGACTCTCAATTCCCAAATTTGTCAACTTACGTAACCATTGATAACACTTCTACTCAAGAAGTTGTTTTAGAAACAAAGGGTGAAAATCCTGTTAAAGCAACCGTACCTGCTACAATTATTGACGCTCTTCCTGATACTGTTACAAGCATTTCTTTGGCTCATACTGAACCAATTGAAGATAAAGACAATAACACTGTATGCTTCGAAGCAATTAAACTTGTTGACCAAGACGGCAACGTTATTGATTTACAAAAACTTGGCGCATCTGAAGAAATTACAGTAACTCTTCCAAAACAAAACGTTTTTGGTGAAGGCAAAAAAGTTGATATATATCATGATGGTAAACCTATTGCAAATCAAATTGTTGTAGGTAAAGACGGCGTTATAACGTATACAACATCTCACTTCTCTGAAGTTGTTGTTGTACCATCATGGGACGGAACAGTAGACACTTCTTGGTATAATGATACTGATACTGAATTCGTGCTTAACAAGGCAAGCCAATTAGCTGGACTTGCTGAGTTAGTAGATGGTGGCAATACTTTCGAAGGTAAAACTATTAAACTTGAAAGCAATTTAAATTTATCTAACGTTTTATTCGACCCAATTGGTTCTTATAGAAAAGATACAGCATTTAAAGGTACTTTTGATGGTCAAGGTTACACCATTAGCAACTTAAGCCAAAACACTTGGGCTCTTGACAATGGTTATTATTATAGCGATCTCGGTATGGGGCTTTTCGGCAAAGTTGAAGACGCAACAGTTAAGAACCTTAAAATTGACGGCGCTTCTATTTCGGGCGAGAACGGTTTGTGTGGCGTAGTAGCAGGGGCTGCATATGGCGACTGTACCTTTGATAATATTACCGTTTCCAACACTAAGTGTAACGACTACCAATACTATGCAGGTGGCGTTGTAGGTTGGGCAAGTGGAGAACAAACCTACTCCAATATTACCATTGACGAAAGCACCATACTTGGTAGCCAGTGGGGCGACTTCGGTAATTGTACCGGTGGTGTTATTGGTGGAGCTGGTTCCTCCGCAAAGATTCTTATTAAGGATAGCACAATTGCGTGTAGAATCGACGCTGTAAATGACATAGTATCCGCTTATCAGTGGTATTGCTATCGCAACTGTGGTATGCTTATTGGTCAAACGGTTAACGACAAGACTCAGGGTTCTAGACCTGCAGTTGCGCCTCAGCTTACCTGTGAAAACGTTACCGTAATCTACGGCGAGTGGGCTAACTACACCTACTGCGAGTTTGCAGGAACAGGTTATCCCTACGTTCGTGTTCAGGCTGGTGTAAGCGTTGACGCATACTCCAACGTAAGATACGGTCATCCTACCGATGCTAACGGCAATACCGTAGTGGACGACAACCACGTTCATAACGAGAGTGAGGATCATCATTTGCTTCTTGTATTCGATCAGCTTTACGGCGGATCCGGTAATGATCGTTACTGCAATTACGGCGTAGCAACTCATCCTGGTGTAACCGTTATTTACAACAACAAATAATATATAATTTTGTTAAAAGGGTTGGTATTTACTTACAAAAGAGATTGGCGTTATGTTACCCCTTGATAATTTTTATCTACATAATTCAATTATTTTTAGGCAATTATTGACCTTTTAGAAAGTGGGATTCGTCCCACTTTTTTTATTTGCAATCAAAAAATTTATAATAAACTATTGACAAGCAATACTATGCAATGTATAATATAGCATATAAAACAGTATTTGGAGAGATTATGGACGTTCAATTAAAAAAAGGTCTACTTGAAGTATGCGTACTTTCGGCAATAAAAAAAGAAGAGTCGTACGGCTATAAAATTATTTCCGATTTAGCACCTTACGTAGAAATATCGGAATCTACCTTGTATCCAATACTAAGAAGATTAGAAGGTGCAGGGGCTGTAAAAACTCGAACTGCTGAATTTAACGGAAGACTTAGAAGGTATTTTTCTATAACGCAAATAGGCTTAAGCAAAATTAAAGATTTTATTAACGCTATGGAAAGTTTTGAAAGAATTAAAGAATTCATTTTAGGAGGTAAAGCCTAATGACGTATAAAGAGTGGGAACAAAGGTTTTTAAAAACGTTAAAACCTTTAACTAGTGAAGAGCGAGAGCGTTTAGCAGAATATTACCGTGAAATGTATGAAGAAAAATTATCGGAAGGTAAATCTGAAGACGTTATCTTAGAAGAATTTGGCTCTCCTGAAAGTTCTGCATACAGAATTTTAGCAGAAAATAGCGAACAAAAAGAAAGTGAAGAAGTTATTTTAGAATATCCTAAAAGCGATTATACTTTGCGCGATAAGTCGCTAGAATATATAGGTATAATAATTTTAAGTTTGCTTTTAATAATCCCTATTGCTTCCGTAATGCTTGGCGTAATAATATCTTTAGGCGCAGTGGCAATAAGTGGTGTTGCAGTTAGCGTTGCCGGGGTTGTAGGTATTTTAGCACTTCCGTTTGTAGGCGCACAAAACGTAGTGGCAATGCTAGGATTTTTAATAGCGTCAATAGGCGTTGGTCTTTTACTATTTATAGCATTTTATTACCTTACTAAGTATACTTCTATTTTTACCTACAAATGTTTAAAGGCAATATATAAAAGGAGTAAAGAATTATGACAAAGGCGTTTAAAATCTTGTTAATAATAGGTGCGTCGTTAATATTTTTAGGGGGTATAATTTTCGTTATAGGAATGTCAGTATCTAATTGGAATTTTAAAAGTCTTTCTAACGTTACTTACGAGCCTAAAATTTACGAAAATAATTCTCAAGGTATAGATAATATTCAAATCGAAGTAGATACGGCAAATATTGAATTTAAAAGTATAGATAGTGATAAATTTATTATTGAATATAATAACGTATTAAATAATAAAGGCGTAGTAGTAAGCGAACTTACACCAAACGTAGTAGGAAATAGTTTAAATCTTAAAGAAATTAAAAAACCATACTTATCGTTTAATCTTTTCTCTAGCGAAAACAGGGTAACGATAAAACTTCCCGAAAATAAAGTTTTTTCTATAAAAGCAGAAACAGATACTGGAGACGTAACTATTGGCGAACGTAATAAGGAAACGACGTTTTCTAAAATTGACGCTGAAACCGATACGGGTAAAATTTCCGTTTTGGGTAAAGTTATTTGTAACGGCAATTTTAAAGCAGATTTAGATACTGGTTATATTTCTACTATCGGAGAAATAGAGTGTTTAGGCAATTTAGAGTTTGAAACGGATACGGGAAAAATAAATTTAGGTTCTAATATAACGGCTGATACAATTAAATTTGTTAGTGATACGGGTAAAATTACTGTAAACGGCTTTATAAAAGCGAATTCCATTTACGTTGAACTCGATACTGGCGACGTTGTATGTAAAACCGAAATTTTAGCAAACGCTATAAACGTCGTTTCAGATACAGGGGATATAACGCTTATATTAAAGGGAGAAAAAACCGATTATTCTTACACTTATCAAATTTCAACAGGAAGAAGTAATATTCCACCTTATAATAGTGGTAGCAACATCGTTAACGTAAAAACTGATACCGGAGATATAAATATTTCATTTAGAAAATAAAATTATTTTATAAAAAATATAAAAAACCGTTTAAAATGATTGACAATATTTTTTCAAGGTGCTAAAATCACATTAAATTAAATATTTAATGGCTTTGACGAAGACGGTTTCTATTATAAGTTTTTTAAGAGAGTCGGGGACGGTGTAATCCCGATAAAACCGATAGCAACTTATCACTTCCGAGCTGAAAGTCCCAAAGGGTTTTCCCAAGTAGATGCTTTCCGTGTTTGCTACGTCAGTGCATAGGAGTTGTTGGACTCTGAAGGTGGTAGTTAAAACTACAATTTGAGTGGTACCGCGAGTATTAATAAAAAATATACCCGTCTCAAAGAGAAATCTTTGAGGCGGTTTTTTATTTGTTACAAACTTCGCATTTCTGTGTTTACTGCTACGCGTTTTGTCTTCAACAACCAAAAAGGTTAGTTTCAATCAAAACGCTTGCGAGCCTTGAACTGCTCGTTTCTAACAAATAAAAACGGCACTTTATTTAATAAAGTTATAACTCGGTGCATTTCTGCGTTTACTGCTTCAAATTTTGACTTCGATGAACGAAAAGTTCTATCTTAATCAAAATTATTGCGAGCCTTGAAATGCTTGCTTCTAAGTCTTAAAACTATAAATTAATAAATTTAAAATAACTATAAAATTTTAAGGAGGTATGTAACCATGAACACAAACAACACTTTAAATCAGTTATCGGAAGTCGCAACAAGAATTAAGGAGTTGCGCGAAATTATTGGTTTCTCCGTAAAAGAAATGACTGAAAAAACCGACGTAAGTGAAGAAACGTACTTAACGTACGAAAGTGGAAAAGTAGATATTCCATTTTCCTTCATACATAAGTGCGCGCTTGCGTTTGGCGTTGATATGGTAGATTTATTAGAAGGTAGTTCTGCAAAACTTAGAACTTATACCGTAACAAGAAAGGGTCAAGGTCAAGAAACTGCGAAAGAAGACGGGATTGACATTTCTAATTTAGCACCTAAATTTAAAGATAAACTTGCTGAGCCTTATTACGTTAAATATGAATATTCTCAATCGGGGCAAAATAAACCTATTCAACTCGCAACCCACTCTGGTCAAGAGTTTGACTTTGTTTTGAGTGGTAAACTTAAAGTTCAAGTAGGCGAGCACACTGAAATATTGAACGAAGGAGATAGCATTTATTACAATTCTTCAGTACCTCACGGAATGATAGCAGTCGACGGTAAAGATTGTGTATTCGTGGCGGTAGTAATGTCGGGCGATAAAACTGAAGAGCCTATAGTTAGAAAGAGCGTTATATCGGCTAAAAAGAGTGAAAAACTCGTTTGCGAAAAGTTCGTTGAGCCTATTGAAGACGAAAATGGTAAACTTCAATCAATAAAATTTAAAAATACCGATACTTTTAACTTCGGTTTTGATATTGTTGACGGCATTGCTAAAAAATACCCTGATAAACTTGCAATGCTCCACCTTGACAAGTATAAAAACGAGCGTAGATTTACCTTTAACGATATAAAGCGCGCTTCAAACCAAGTAGCAAATTATTTTACTTCACTTGGTATTAAAAAAGGCGATAAGGTAATGCTTGTATTAAAGCGCCACTACGAGTTTTGGTTCTCAATGGTTGCGCTTCATAAACTCGGAGCAGTTGCAATTCCTGCAACTAATCAACTTAAAGAGCACGATTTTGAATACAGATACAATTCAGCAGGCGTAAAAGCAATAGTTTGTACTCATGACGGCGATACTTGGGAATATGCTGAGAGCGCTGCTAAAAAATGCCCACAAGTAGAAAAACTTATAATGGTAGGTGGTGCTAAAGACGGTTGGCACGACTTCGATAAGGAATATCAACTTTTTAGTGCTCATTACTATCGTAATGAAGAAACTTCTTGTGGTGACGATACTGCACTTATGTTCTTTACTAGTGGTACGACAGGTAATCCTAAAATGGCTGCACATAAACACACTTATGCACTCGGCCATTTCGTAACTGCTAAATATTGGCATTGTTGCGAGCGTGACGGACTTCACTTAACTATTTCAGATACAGGCTGGGGCAAATCACTTTGGGGTAAACTTTACGGGCAATGGCTTTGTGAAGGTGCGGTTTTCGTTTATGACTTTGATAAATTTGACGAAAACGATATTTTACCAATGTTCGCTAAATACAACATTACTACTTTCTGCGCTCCACCAACTATGCTTCGTATGTTAATAAGGGGTGATTTATCTAAATTCGACCTTTCTTCAATCCATCATATGACTACGGCTGGCGAAGCGTTAAATCCAGAAGTATATAATAAATTTAAGGAAGCAACTGGGCTTGAAATAATGGAAGGCTTTGGTCAAACTGAAACTACGCTTGCCATTGCAAACCTTTACGGAACTACTCCTAAAATCGGTGCTATGGGTAAGGCTAGCCCACAATTTGACGTTGACGTTGTTGATAGCGATGGAAATAGCGTTCCAGCAGGTGAAATCGGCGAAATTGTTATCCATACTGACAAAGAAGTTCCTTGTGGCTTATTTAAAGAATATTATCGTGATACCGAAAAAACAAACGATGCTTGGCATGACGGTTTGTATCACACAGGCGACACTGCTTGGCGTGATGAAGACGGATATTTTTGGTACGTTGGTAGAGTTGACGACGTTATTAAGTCGTCAGGCTATAGAATTGGACCTTTTGAAATTGAAAGCGTTATAATGGAACTTCCATACGTTTTAGAATGTGGCGTATCAGCCGTTCCCGACGAAGTTAGGGGCCAAGTAGTTAAAGCAAGCATTGTTTTAACTAAAGGTACCGAGCCTACTGAAGAACTTAAAAAAGAAATTCAAAACTACGTTAAAGAACATACTGCTCCATATAAATATCCAAGAGTAGTTGTATTCCGTGATGAACTTCCCAAAACTATAAGTGGTAAAATCCAAAGAAACAAGTTATAAACTAAACGAAGTTAAATCTTTTACCTAATGGTAAAATATTTACAAAACTAAAGTTTTGTCATAAAAACTAATGTTTTTATACTTCTAGTATGAAATACTGCGAAGTTATCGCTCCTTGTAAACAAAGCGCTAATTTCTTGTATTTTAAACATCGTTGGGCTTCGTTTACTGTGAGTTTTCGTGTCTACGATGAACAAAAAGTTCTATCGTAAACACTCAAAATCACGAGCCTTGCCCAACTCGTTTCTAACTCGTTTCTTACAGAAACAAGTTGCAATCTTCGTTATACTGCGTTTCTATGATTTATCGCGTCCACAATGACCAAAAAGGTCTATTGTATCCGCGTTTTAGTGTCTAGCCTTGAAATGTTAGATATTAGTGCTATAAATCTCAAGGTGGATTATTGTCATTCTTCGCCTACCACCGTGATGGGCTAACGGAGAATCTAAGATAAAAATTAAAGCATCATGAATTAAACAAAAAGTTTATGAATTGCACTAAAGTGCATTGTAGATTAATTTTTATAAAAATTATAACCACAATGTGCCGAAGGCACAATTCATGCCAAAGGCAATTAATGAAAGTAACGCTTTCAAATCATGCAAACGCTAGTTTGCAATTCATTATAAATTAAGATTTGCTCAACTTCTTAAAAAAGCAAACTCAAATATTGATATTTAACAAAAAATATGTGTTTTAATTTAATATAATTAAAAACGTTTGACTAAATTAATTAGATGTGATAAAATACAAAAAAACAAATGCTATGACGAAAAGGGCTTTAAAGTCGGTTAGCAAAGAGAAGCGGCGCTAGGGTGAAAGCCGTTGTAACCAAATTAAAGTTGTAGTTTCTGAGCAGGAAGGAAGAAATCTAGCGAAAGTAGACCTTTCCCGTGCTACTACGTAAGTGTATAAGAATTAGTTGATTCGAAGTGGCAGGTTTTCTGCAATTTGAGTGGTACCGCGTGCTTAAAATTTAGGCTCGTCTCAAAGTATTTTATCTTTGGGGCGGGTTTTTTGTTTCCAAAGGAAGAGAGGATTTAATGAATAATTTTGAACTTGATTTAAAAATCAAGGAAATGGCTACGAGAATACGTGAACTTAGAAACATCGTTGGTTTATCCGTAAAAGAAATGGCTGAAAAAACCGACGTTACTGAAGAACAATATCTTCAATGTGAAGCGGGTTTATCAGACCTTAACTTCGCGTTCATTTATAGATGTGCAAACGCGTTAAAAGTTGACGTTACCGATATTATCGAAGGTCATAGCCCTAAACTTAAATCGTATACGATAACGAGAGCGGGCAACGGTCAAAACGTAGGTAACGCCCACGGTATGACTTATTATAACTTAGCAAGTTCGTTTAAGTCTAGAATTGCCGAGCCACTTTACGTTGTTAGCAAGTATTCGGATGACGAGCAAGATAAACCTATGGAATTAACTACGCACGAGGGTCAAGAATGTGATATTATCGTTGACGGAAACTTACTCGTTCAAGTAGGGAATCATAAAGAAATTTTAGGTCCTGGCGATAGTATTTATTATAATTCTGACGCTCCACACGGACTCAGAGCCGTTGGTGGTAAAGACTGCGTGTTTTATGCAATCGTATTAAACCCAACTGGCGAGCCAATTCCAGGTCTTGATTCTTCAAAAATTATTGAAAGCAAATCTAAACTTATTGACGACGGTAAAAAACCTAGAATTTACAAAAATTATATTGAAGTTACTTTAAATGAAAATCGTACGCCAACTAAAATTGAATTTAAAAATTACGATAAATTCAACTTTGCGTTCGATATTATGGATAAAATTGCCGAGAAAGACCCTGATAAACTCGCAATGCTCCACGTTTCTAAAGATAAAACCGAAAGAAGATTTACCTTTAAAGATATTAAAAAGGAATCTAACCGTGCTGCAAACTACTTTAAGTCGCTAGGCATCAAAAAGGGCGACAGGGTACTTTTAGTATTAAAGCGTCACTACGAGTATTGGTTTGCAATGCTTGGTCTTAATAAACTCGGCGCGATTGCAATTCCTGCAACTAACCAACTTAAAGAGCACGATTTTGAATATCGCTTTAACGCTGCGGGAGTTTCTACGGTAATTTCAACTATTGACGATAACGTTCCAAATTGTATAGAATCTGCGCTTAACAAATGCCCAACCGTAGTTAATAAAATAATCGTTAATGGAACTAGAGAAGGTTGGCATAATTTTGATGAAGAATATAAACTTTTCTCAACTCATTTTGAAAGAACGGAAGATACTGCTTGTGGTGAAGATTTAATGCTTATGTTCTTTACTTCGGGAACTACTGGTTATCCTAAAATTGCAACTCACTCGCATACTTATCCACTCGGTCATTTCCATACTGCTAAATATTGGCATAACGTTGACCCTAACGGTATTCACTTCACTATATCAGATACCGGCTGGGCAAAGGCAATGTGGGGTAAACTTTACGGGCAATGGCTTTCGGAAGCGGCTATTTTCGTTTACGACTTTGATAGGTTTGACGCTAGCGAAATTCTTCCAATGTTCGCAAAATATAAAATTACAACTTTTTGTGCGCCACCAACTATGCTTCGTATGCTTATTAAAGAAGATATTTCTAAATACGACTTATCTTCTATAAAACATATGACGACTGCTGGCGAAGCGCTAAACCCTGAAGTATACCGTCAATTTGAAAAGGCTACGGGGCTTCAAATTATGGAAGGCTTTGGTCAAACGGAAAGCACTATGATTATCGGTAATATGACGGGCGCTCCACATAAAATAGGCTCAATGGGTAAACCTGCACCGATTTACGACGTTGATATAATTGACGTTGAAGGAAAGTCGGTTGACGTTGGTGAAACGGGTGAAATCGTAGTTAAAACTAGTGATAAAGTACCTTGCGGTCTCTTTAAAGGTTATTATCGCGATGAAGAAAAGACAAAAGAAGTATGGCACGACGGCTATTATCATACGGGCGATACCGCTTGGCGCGATGAGGACGGTTTCTATTGGTACGTTGGTAGAGTTGACGACGTTATTAAGTCGTCAGGTTATAGAATTGGGCCTTTTGAAATTGAAAGCGTTATAATGGAACTTCCATACGTTTTAGAATGTGGAGTTTCAGCGGCTCCTGACGAAGTTCGTGGTCAAGTAGTTAAAGCAAGTATAGTTTTAACTAAAGGTACCGAGCCTACTGAAGAACTTAAAAAAGAAATTCAAAACTACGTTAAAGAACATACTGCTCCATATAAATATCCACGTATCGTTGTATTCCGTGATGAACTTCCCAAAACTATAAGTGGTAAAATCCAAAGAAACAAGTTATAAACATCGTTGGGCTTCGTTTACTGTGAGTTTTCGTGTCTACGATGAACAAAAAGTTCTATCGTAACCACTCTAAATCAAGAACCTTGTCTAACTCGTTTTCAACTCGTTTCTTACAGAAACAAGTTTTTAATATTTGCTAGGCTGTGTTTAATACTTTAAATCTCAAGTTAGATTACTGTCATTCTTCGCCTACCATCGTGATGGGCTAACGGAGAATCTAAAATAAAAAATTAATTGATGTTAAAGCATCATGAATTGAACAAAAAGTTCATGAATTACACTAAAGTGCATTGTAGATATTTTTATATAAAAACAACTATAATGTGACGTAGTCACAATTCATGCCAAAGGCAATTAATGAAAGCAACGCTTTCAAATCATGCAAACGCAAGTTTGCAATTCACTATAAATTGAGCCTTGCTCAGTTAGTCCTTATAAAAACATAATAAAAATAAATCTACAAAAAATTATACATATGGAATTTAAAAGAATAACGATTTTTTCGGGGCATTACGGCAGTGGCAAAACCAATATTGCAGTAAATTTTGCAGTAGAACTCAAAAAGCAGATTGAAAAGGTTGCTATTGCTGATATTGATATCGTAAACCCCTACTTTAGAACTAAAGATAGTGAAGAACTCTTTAAAAGCAAGGGAATAAGGCTAATTTGTTCGCCTTATGCTAATTCTAACGTTGATATTCCCGCACTTCCGCAAGAGATTTACAGCGTAACCGACGATAAGAGCGTGCACGCGATATTAGACGTTGGGGGAGACGAGCGCGGAGCGTTAGCGCTTGGAAGATTAGTTCCCAAAATTAAAGAAGAAAACGATTACGATATGTATTTTGTAGTCAACACGTATAGACCGTTAACTAAAGACGTTAATTCGATAATGCAAGTTTTTAGCGAAATTGAAAACGCTTGTAAACTTAAGTTTACGGGAGTAATTAATAATTCTAATCTAGGATTAGAAACCACAAAAGAAGACGTTTTAAGTTCTATAACAATAGTTGAAGATTTTTGTAAAACGGTAAATATTCCTTTAAAGTTTACAACCGTTAGCGAAAGTCTTTACAAAGAACTTAATGGCGAAATAGAAAATTTATATCCACTAAAGATGCAAAAAAAATTGTAAAAGGAGAATATGTTATGGCAACGTTAACTTTTAAAACGGACAAGTGCAAAGGCTGTGGGCTTTGCGTCGAAGTTTGCCCAAAAGACGTTCTTAGTATTGCACAAGATAAAATAAATGCAAAGGGGCACCACCCCGTTGAAGCGAAAAGACCTGAAGCGTGCATAGGTTGTGCTTTTTGCGCGACTATGTGCCCTGATTGTATTATAAAGGTAGAAAGGTGATAATATGGCAAATAAAGTATTAATGAAAGGCAATGAAGCAATTGCAGAAGCAGCAATAATTGCAGGTTGTAGGCATTATTTTGGCTATCCTATAACTCCACAAACGGAAATTGCGGCGTATATGTCTAAAAAAATGCCTAAAATAGGCGGAACTTTCCTTCAAGCAGAAAGTGAAATTGCCGCTATCAATATGGTATACGGTGTAGCATCAACAGGATTAAGAGTTATGACTTCATCTTCAAGCCCAGGAATTTCATTAAAGGGAGAAGGTTTATCTTATCTTGCAGGTGCAGACCTTCCTGCGCTCGTTGTAAACGTACAACGTGGTGGTCCGGGTCTTGGTGGTATTCAACCATCTCAATCGGACTATTTCCAAGCAACTAAAGGTGGAGCACACGGCGATTTCCATATGCTCGTTATCGCTCCTGCTTCCGTTCAAGAAATGGCTGAACTTACGGTTAAAGGCTTTGAACTTGCTGATAAGTATAGAATGACTACTATGATTTTAGCAGACGGTACTTTAGGTCAAATGATGGAACCTGTTTCTCTTGATTTTGAAGTAAAGCCAATGCCTGAAAAACCATGGGCAGTAACTGGTACTAAAATGCAAAGAAAGCATAACATAATTAATTCTCTTTACCTTAAACCTGACCAACTTGAAAAAACTAACTTTGAAAGATTTGAAAGGTATAAAGTTATTGAAGAAAATGAAGTTATGTGTGAAGAATACTTAATGGAAGATGCCGATATTTGTATCGCAGCGTTCGGTATTGCTTCTCGTGTTGCTAAAAACGCTATCGATGAAGCGAGAAAGCAAGGTATAAAAGTAGGTTTAATAAGACCAATTACTTTATGGCCTTTCCCAACTAAAGTATTTGAAAAATATTCTAGTAAAGTTAAAGAGTTTATTTCAGTTGAACTTTCAATGGGTCAAATGATTGAAGACGTACGCTTAGCAGTTAACGGCAAAGCGCCTGTAACTTTATGCAACCGTTCTGGTGGTATGATTCCATCTCCAGAACAAGTTTTAGAAGCAATAGTAAAAGCAAATAACGGAGGTAACAAATAATGGTAGTTTTTGATAAACCAAACGCTTTATGCGACGTTCCTATGCATTATTGCCCAGGTTGTACGCACGGTATAGTACACCGTTTAGTTGCCGAAGTTTTAGATGAACTTCAAATTGAAGGTAAAACGATAGGTATTGCTCCAGTTGGTTGTTCGGTTATGGCTTACGATTATTTTAATTGTGATATGATTGAAGCCGCTCACGGTAGAGCACCTGCCGTTGCAACGGGCGTTAAAAGAGCAAATCCAGATAATATCGTATTTACTTATCAAGGCGACGGCGATTTAGCGTCAATCGGTATGGCTGAAACCGTTCACTCTGCCGCAAGAAATGAAAATATAACTATTATATTTATAAACAACGCAATTTACGGTATGACGGGTGGTCAAATGGCTCCAACTTCTCTTCCAGGTCAAGTAACTCAAACTTCTCCATACGGTAGAGACGTAAATCATTGTGGTTATCCTATTAAGGTTTGCGAAATGTTATCGCAACTTGACGGTCCTGAATATCTTGAAAGAGTTGCCGTAAATAACGTTAAAAACGTTAAAAATGCTAAAAAGGCAATTAAAAAGGCCTTTGAAAATCAAGTAAACAAAAAAGGTTTCTCACTTGTTGAAGTAGTTTCAAGTTGCCCAACAAACTGGGGTTTAACACCAAGTGATGCTTTAAAGTGGATTGATGAAAAAATGATTCCTTACTATCCTTTAGGCGTATATAAGGATAGGTCGGCAAAATAAGGGGGGTAAAATTATGAGCACTACAAATTATTTATTCGCAGGCTTTGGTGGTCAAGGTATTTTATTCTCGGGTAAACTTTTAGCATATAAAGGATTAACTGACGGTAAAAATGTTAGTTGGCTTCCGTCTTACGGCCCTGAAATGCGTGGCGGTACTGCTAACTGTAGCGTAATTATTAGCGATAACCCCGTTGGTTCTCCAATCGTTTCAAAACCTGACGTTTTAATTGCAATGAACCTTCCGTCGCTTGACTTGTTTGAAGATAGCGTAACACCAGGTGGTATGATTTTCGTAGATTCTTCACTTATTGAAAGAAAGGTTAAAAGAACGGACGTAAAAGTATTTTACATTCCTGCAACTAAACTTGCGTCAGACAATAAGATTTCTAAACTTGCTAATATGATTATAATGGGCAAAGTTTTAAAAGAAACTAACGGGTTTAGCAATGAAGAAGGTGTTTTAAACGCACTTAAACAAGTAATTTCAAGTAAGCACGCTGATATGCTTGAAGTAAACTTAAACGCTATGCGTTTAGGAAGAGATTTTTAAGGAGATAAAATTATGAAAATTTCTATCACTAAAACTACGAATCGTGCTGTAAAGCCAGATAGTAGTACTTTAGGTTTTGGTAAAGTTTTTACAGACCATATGTTTATTATGGATTATTCGGCTGATAAAGGTTGGCACGATGCTAGAATAGTACCTTTCGGTAGGCTTCAAATACACCCAGCGTCAACGGTTTTACATTACGGCTCTGAAATTTTTGAAGGTTTAAAGGCATATCGTAGAAAAGATGGCGAAGTTCAACTTTTCCGCCCACTTGAAAATATTAGAAGAATGAATCGTTCGGCAAGCCGTATGTGTCTTCCTGAAATTCCTGAAGATATGGCTCTTGAAGCGTTAACTACTTTTATTGAACTTGAAAAAGATTGGGTACCATCTGCAAACGGAACTTCGCTTTATATCCGTCCGTTTATGTTTGGTAACGACGAAACTTTAGGCGTTCACGCAGTTAAAAACGCAACGTTTATCATTATTACTTCACCTGTTGGAAGTTATTATAAAGAAGGTATTAACCCTGTAAAAATTATGATTGAATCGGAAGACGTGCGTGCCGTTCGTGGTGGTACGGGCGAAGCAAAATGCGGTGGTAACTACGCTGCAAGTAACCGTGCGGGCGAACGCGCTGAAAAACTTGGATACTCTCAAGTTTTATGGCTTGACGGCGTTCATAGAAAATACATTGAAGAAGTTGGCGCAATGAACGTTATGTTTAAAATTAACGGCGAAATCGTAACGCCAATGCTCGCAGGTTCTATACTTCCAGGTATTACGCGTAAATCTATTATTGAACTTCTTAAAGACGAAGGCTATAAAGTTAGCGAAAGATTAATTTCGGTTGACGAACTTGAAAAAGCGCTCGAAGAAGGCACTTTAGAAGAAGCGTGGGGTTGCGGAACGGCAGCAGTCGTTTCTCCTATCGGCGAACTTTGCTATAAAGATAAAAAATATACTATCAATAATGGAAAAATCGGCGAAGTTACTCAGCACCTTTACGATACTTTAACTGGTATTCAATGGGGTAATATTGAAGATAAGTTTGGTTGGGTTTACAAAATTTAAAACCGTATAAACGGCGTTATGCTTTGTTACTTCAAAAAAGGCAGTCTGCAATGACCACAAAGGTCTATTGCAACCTGCCTTTTTCTTGTGCCTCGCCTAACTTGTTTCTACGCTTTTAAATAAGCACGTTATTTAAGAAAGCGAACGTTTAACGGCGAAAACCAAAATCATTTGCGAGTTGTTATATACTCGTAGTTGAAGCATTTTAAAAACTTATAAATTAACGCGGAAATTAAATTTTCCACGTTTTTGTTTGTTATAATAAACAATTTTATAAAAATTGTAGTTTTTTGTTTGACAAAAATATAAAATAATGTTAAATTATTTTCAATAAACGCAGTGAAGCGAAATAGTAAGTTAAGTTCTTGCTTTTAGAGAGATGCCGTTTGGTGCAAGGCATTAGAAGGATTTTACTGAACTCGTCGCTGAGTGGTTGCTGTGAAATAATAGTAACGGCAAACGGGAACTCCCGTTATAGAGTTGAGATGTGTTGGCATCTAAAGTGCACCTTTTAGGTGAATAAGAGTGGTACCGCGGAAATAGTTTATAAACGTTTTCGTCTCTTTGAAAATAACAAGGAGACTAAAACGTTTTTTTGTTTATTTAGGCTCTTAAGTAAGCCTTATTGATATTAAAAAGTTCCTATTACGTCATTATACCCGCCTTAACCCCTTGGCAAGATGTAAACTCTTCCCTGCGGAATTAAGTCGTACCTAATTTGTAATAATTCCTTTTTAATTAATCAAACGGCTTACTTCATCGCCTTGGATTTAATAAGCCTAGTATGTCATTCTTCGCCTACTTTCGTGATGGGCTAACGGAGAATCTATTAAATTTTTAATTAATCAAACGGCTTACTTCATCGCCTTGGCTTGCGTTGGTTTTTGTGGCAATGGTCTATAAAGCCTAAATGTTAATTTATTAAAGATAAAGGAGATTTTAATTATGAAAAAAATTGAAATTATAGATATTACACTTAAAAAGCTTTCTGAAGAACGCGAAGTTTCGTTACTCTTTAGGGAAAAATCTGCAATCGCAAATAGTGCAGATTTATTAGGTGTTGACGTTATTGAACTTCCTCAAATTAAAAATTATCGTGAAGACGCTATTATTTATAAAACTATATCTCAAAACGTTCAAAATGCAATTTTAGCAATCCCAGTAGGATTTTCTAAAGAAGAGATTGCTAATTCTTGGGAATGTATTAAAAACGCTAAAAAACCACGCCTTCAAGTAGAACTTCCCGTATCTACAATTCAAATGGAATACATTTATCACGTTAAGCAAGAAAAAATGCTTGACAAGATAGTAGAACTTATTAAAGAAGCAAAATCTTATAATAAAGACGTAGAGTTTTCTGCGCTTGATGCAACTAGAGCAGATATTGACTTTTTATTAAAAGCAGTAAAAATCGCTGAAGAAAACGGTGCAACAGTTATTAACCTTTGTGATAACGCAGGTATCTCAACACCTGAAGAAATTGCATTTATTATTGAAAAAGTTAAAAATCAAGTTAGCGTGCCCGTATACGTTCAAGTATCCGACCGTATTAGTTTAGGCGTTGCCTCGGCTTTTTCGGCAATATCTAAAGGGGTAGACGGTTTAAAATGCGCCATGATAGGGAAAGACGTTTTGATTGCAGGCAAAATTAGCGACGCGATAAACGCTTGTTCATCAACTATCAGTGCTAAAATCAATCTTAACGCTACGAAAATTCACTCTAGTATTGACGAAATGCTTTCTAAAATTAATCATAAAGATTTAGAAACTTCAAATAAAGTAAACGATAAAAATAAAATTTTACTTGATAGTGATTCTACTTTATCCGACGTTTTAAGTTCGGCTGTAACTTTAGGTTACGACCTTTCTGAGTCCGATTTAGGTAAAGTGTTTAACGCGCTTATAAAAGTATGTGAGAAAAAGGGAGCAGTTGGTGCTAAAGAATTTGAAGCACTTATTGCAAGTAACGCAATGCAAGCGCCGTCGACTTATCATTTTGAAACCTATACTACGACAAGTAGTAACGTTTCGGGCTCAATGTCTCAAGTAACTTTGAAAAGAAACGGCGAAATTATTTCGGGTGTAAGTTGGGGCGACGGTCCTATTGATTCCGCTTTTAGAGCAATCGAACAATGTATAGGCCATCATTATGAACTTGACGATTTCCAAGTTCAATCAGTAACCGAAGGCAAGGAAGCGTTAGGCTCGGCACTCGTAAGGCTTCGCAATAACGGAAAACTTTATTCTGGAAACGGAACTTCTACGGATATAATTGGAGCAAGCATTAGGGCGTATATTAACGCGCTTAACAAAATAGTAGCCGAGGAGGCGTAATATGAAAATTGCATTTTCAACTAAAAACGTAATACGTTCTTCCTTTATAGATACGTGTAAGTACGCTTACGATTACGGTTTTGAAGGTTTTGAAATATTCGATGCGATAAAAGAAAGAAGCGACCATTACGACAGTATTTTAAGGCGTGATAGAATAGCAGATAGCAAACGCAAACTTGTTAACCGTGGATTAACGGTTTCGGCACTACGTATGCCTGACGCGATAGATAGTGATAAAACTTCCTTAGAACTTACCACTAAATACGTTGAAATGGCGTCTCAATCGGGCATAGACTACGTAATTGTTTATATTAATGATAAACTTTCGTTTAAAGTGTTAGACGAAAAACTTTTAAACGCCATAAAAGTTGCCGAAAAGTTAGGCGTTAGCATTTTATTTGAAACGGTAGGTTATTTATCAAATACCGAAAAAGTTTTAGAAATAATAAATCATTTTTCATCGGCAGTAATAGGGGCGTCTTGGAACGTTAGGGGAACTTACTTTGGAGCGAAAGAATCGGCTGATTTAACTATTAAAACGCTTGGAGCGTACATTAAATACGTTCGCCTTGGCGATATGAAAAAGGATAAAACCGTATTAATTGGCGAAGGAGATTTAGAAGTTGAAAAAATTTTAAACGCGCTTTCTTCTCTTAATTACGACGGATTTTTATGTGCTTCTTGGAACGATGAAATTAACGATGCCGATATCGTTCTTACGCATTTCCAAAATTATCTTTCTTCACTTAACCGTGAAAAGAAATCTTATAAAAAAGAGTTTTACAATAGGGATAAAACCGGCACTTTTGTTTGGAAAAAATACGAAGTTATCGATGCTACTTTTTCTAAAGTTTTAGATACTATGGTAGAAAATTATCCCGACCAATATGCTTTTAAATACCCAACTTTAGATTATACGAGGACTTACGAAGAGTTCCGTCGCGACGTTGACGAGTGTGCGGCAGCGCTTATATCTTTAGGGGTAAAAGCAGGCGACCACGTTGCCGTTTGGGCAACGAACGTTCCCGAATGGTTTATAACTTTTTGGGCAACTACTAAAATTGGTGCAGTTTTAGTTACCGTTAATACTGCCTATAAAATTCACGAAATTGAATATTTGTTAAAACAGTCAGATACTCATACTTTAGTTATGATTGAGTATTGTAAGGACATTAATTATAAAGAAATTATTGAAGAACTTTGCCCGGAACTTAAAACGCTTGAAGCAGGCAAGCCTTTATATTCTAAAAACTTACCTTTCTTACGCAACGTTATAACTTGTGGTTTTAGTATGGACGGTTGCCTTACTTGGGAGCAAATGCTTTCTCGTTCTTCGTTAGTACCTATCGAAGAAGTTAAAAGGCGCGCTTCACTCGTTAAGCCTGACGACGTTTGCAATATGCAATACACGTCCGGAACGACGGGTTTCCCTAAAGGCGTTATGCTTACGCACCGTAATATAGTAAACAACGGTAAAACAATCGGCGATAGAATGGATTTATCTACTGCTGATAGAATGATGATTCAAGTTCCAATGTTCCACTGCTTCGGAATGGTACTTTCAATGACGTCTATGATGACGCACGGTGGCACGCTTTGTCCTATTCCGTACTTCTCGCCAAAGTCGTCGCTTGCATGTGTGAACGACGAGCATATAACTTGTTTTAACGGCGTACCAACTATGTTTATTGCGATGTTTAATCATCCGGACTTTGCTAAAACAGACTTTTCGTATATGCGTACCGGTATTATGGCGGGTGCAAACTGCCCGGCAGACTTAATGCGCAGAGCGTCAGTTGAAATGAACATGCGTGAAATTATATCCGTTTACGGTCAAACGGAAGCGTCTCCAGGCTGTACTATGGGGGAAGTTAACGAAGATTTAGACCATAGGGTAGAAACCGTTGGAAGTGCTTTCCCTAACGTTGAATGTAAAATTATCGACCCTGAAACGGGCAAGGAACTTCCCGACGGCGAAAGCGGAGAGTTCGTTGCGCGTGGCTTTAATATAATGAAAGGGTATTACAAAATGCCTGAAGCAACTGCCCAAGCCATTGATAAAGACGGCTGGCTTCATTCGGGAGATATTTGTATGAGAACGCCTGACGGTTATTATAAGGTTACAGGGCGTCTTAAAGATATGATTATTCGTGGTGGCGAAAATCTTTATCCGCGTGAAATTGAAGAATTTTATTTAACTAACCCTAAAGTTCGCGATATTCAAGTAGTTGGCGTGCCAGACGAAAGGTATGGTGAAGAGTGTTGTGCGTGGATTATTCTTCACGATGGCGAAACTTCGACTGAAGAAGAAATGCGCGAATATGGAAACGCATCTATTGCAAGGCATAAAGTTCCTAAATACTTTATGTTTGTTAAAGAATTTCCAATGAACGCCGCTGGTAAAATCTTAAAGTATAAAATGAGAGATATCTCTACTGAAAAATTAGGAATTAAAAAGGCTTAAAGGTAATATAATGATAGACGATAAGTATTACGTGATTGACGCACACGCGCATATATATCCCGATAAAATTGCGGCGTTAGCCGTTCATCACACCGATGATTTTTATCACGAAAACTCTTGTTGTAAGGGAACTATTGAAGACTTGCTGACTAATCCCGATATGGCTAAAATTGATAAATTCGTAGTTCAATCGGTAGCAACCACTCCGCGCCAAGTAAAAAGCATTAACGAGTTTATTGCAAGTAGCGTAAATACTAACTCTGATAAATTTATAGGGCTAGGTACTGTGCATCCCGAAAGCACTGACCCTGAAGGGGATATAAACCACCTTATTGAACTTGGTTTAAAGGGAATTAAAATTCACCCCGATATTCAAAATTTTGATATGGACGATAAGGGTTTTATCAAGTTTTACGAACTTTGTGAAAAGCACAATCTTCCCGTTTTAATGCACACGGGCGATAATAGGTACGACCACTCTAATCCTAATAGGTTAATCCCACTTTTAAAAAACTTTTCAAATTTAACGGTTATTGGCGCACATTTTGGTGGTTGGTCGATATGGGAAGAAGCGTCTGAAAAATTAAACGGAATTCCTAACCTTTACGTTGACTGCTCTTCAAGTTTTCATTATTTGCCATTAAAAACAGCAAAAAAAATTATTTTAAGATATGGTACTGATAGGGTGTTATTTGGTACGGATTATCCTATGTGGAACGCTGAAGAAGAAACTAAAAAACTACTTGAAATGAATTTAAAGGAAAGCGACTATAAAAAAATCTTTAGCGAAAACGCTAAAAAAGTATATAAAATTAACGATTAATGAAAAAGCACTTGAAAAAGTGCTTTTTTTGTTTAAACTTTCATAAAATTAATTATGAGTTTGGACCAATTAAACGTAAATCAAACTGCGTATATAATAGGCTTTAATACGCTCGATAAAAATTTATTAAAGAGATTATACGATATCGGATTTAGAATAAACAGTCAAATTATGATAGTTAAAAAAAATAAAAAAGGCGCTATGCTAGTTTCTATTATGGGAAGAATTATAGCGCTATCTTATGAACTTACTAAAAACATAATCGTAAAGGTGTAGTATGAAATTTTCTGAAATAGTTCTATTTGGAATGCCTAATTCTGGAAAATCTACGATATTTAACGCTTTAACGGGTGGAAATGCTAAAATCGGTAATTGGCACGGTGTAACCGTTGAAATAAAGGGTGGTAATCTAAAAGAAGATAAATCGGTTAAAGTTTACGATTTACCGGGCGTGTATTCTCTTTATCCCGTAACTTTAGAAGAAAAGAGCGCCATTAATAAGGCTTTAGAAACGAGCGGTTTAATCGTTGCCGTAATTGAAGCTAATACCTTAAATATCGCGCTAGAGAGCGTTTATTCTCTAATAAAGAAAAATAAAAGGGTGCTTATAGCCGTTAATATGGTAAAGGAATTAACGGCTAGTGGTGGTAATATAGATTTTGCGAGTTTAAAAAAGGCAATGCCCGTTCCTATAGTTTACGGCGAGTTTAACACTAAAAACGGAATAGCGCTTTTACTTAACGCTATAAAAAATTACAATACCGAAAGTGTAAATTTAAAGGATTATATACTTAATAGTAACGGATTAAATAAATATTTTACACCGCCTAAATATAAGGAAAACAAGTTTGATAAGTTTGCTCTTAACAAATTTTTTGGTGGCGTAATTTTTTTTAGTATATTCGTTATAGTTTTTTATCTTGCTTTTGGTGAGTATGGAATAGGTAAGCCTTTATCTAATTTGTTATCTAAAGTAATAGTCGAAAATCTAGCAAGTTTTATTAAAAATTTATTCGTAAGTCTTAAAGTAAACGAATTTTTAACAGGGCTAGTTCTTGATGGAATAGTAGGTGGACTTGGTGGAATATTCGTATTTTTGCCTGAAACTTTAGTTTTGTTTATTGCTTTAACCTTTTTAGAACTTACTGGCTATATGTCAAGAGTTGCATATTTGCTTGACGATGCTTTAAAAAATACCGGACTTAACGGAAGGGCAGTTTTTTCAGGACTAATGGGGCTTGGCTGTACTGCCGTTGCAGTTACTACGACAAGTGGATTAGAAAATACTAGTATAAGGAAAAGAGCGGTAATAACTTCTGGAATGATAAGTTGTAGTGCTAAAATACCTGCACTTATGCTCATAGCGTCAAGTATTAATATTATTAGTGAATTTTATTTTATGATATTAATTTATCTTTTAGGCGCAGTTTTAACCTTTTTTCAAATAAAATTATCTAATAAAATAGTAAAAGGTGAAAGAGTTCCACTAGTTATGGAACTTCCCAAATATCGCACTCCTAAGATTAAAGACGTTATAAATGAAACTTTTAAATCTATAAAGGGGTTCATTGTTAAAATTTGTACGGTTATATTTATAATATCGTGTACTTTGTATCTACTTAAATCGTTAGGCCCTGATATGAAGTTTATCGGAAATAATTATGAAGGTAGTTTTTTATATTATTTAGGAAGCGTTTTTAAATACGTGTTTTATCCTATAAATTTAAACGACTGGCGAATAGGTTCTAGTTTAATAAGTGGCTTGTTTGCCAAAGAAGGCATAGCGTCAACTATACTAGCGTTATACCCAAACGAACTTCCGTACTCGCTTGAAAGCATAATTGCGCTATCGGTATTTTTTTACGTTTACACGCCTTGCATAACTGCGCTTGCCGTAGTTAAACAAAACTTAGGTTTAAAGTTTTCGATTAAATTTGGCGTTTTGCAATTTGTAGAAGGGTTGATTTTATCATATTTAACTTACTTTGTATTAATAAAACCTATTATAAGTATAGGTTTAGTCGTATTAGTTGTAATAATTTATTATTTAGTTAAAATAAAAAACGCAGCCAAAAGAGTTTAAAGTATTGATTTTATAACGCAAAAATATTATAATTACGTTATGAAAATTTTCAAAGTTGATAAAAATATAAAATTAAGCAAGTTTTTAGAAGAAAAATACGGCGCTTGCCTTCCATACTCTTCGTATAAAAAACTTCTTAGGAATAAAGATATAAAACTCAACGGCAAAAGAATTAACGGCGAAGTTACGCTATCTATTGGCGACGTCGTAGAAGTTTATTTTGATGGCGTGAAAAAGTCTCTTAACGTATTGTATAAAGATGAAAATATACTCGTTTTAGATAAGCCTTGCGGAATAACTAGTGAAGACTTTGAAGCGCTAACCGTAAAAGAATATCCGTCTTGTAAACTTACGCATAGGTTAGATAGAAATACTTCGGGGATTATAGTTTTTTCTTTAAACGAAAATTCCTATAAAGAACTTTTAAAAGCCTTTAAAGAAAGAAGTATCGATAAATATTATTTAGCCGAAGTTTACGGTAGTTTTAACGAAGAAAAGGGTGTTTTAACCGATTACTTAATTAAAGATAATAAAAAATCTTTAGTAAAAGTAATTAAAGAAAACGCACCCAATTCCGTTAAAATAGTAACCGAATATTCGCTTGTAGAAAAACTAGGAGAAACGTCAATATTATCCGTTAAACTAGTAACGGGCAAAACTCATCAAATAAGGGCGCATTTCGCATTTTACGGCCACTTTATCGTGGGAGACGGTAAATACGGCGATAATCAGGTTAACAAACGCTTAAAAGTCAAATATCATCACTTGACTGCAGTAAAAATAATATTTAATTTTGATGGGGGAGAACTTCATTATCTTGACGGAAAACAAATTGAACTAAATCGAAGCCCTTGGTAAAACTTATTTTTTTACAAATTTCGACTATATAATATAAACTTGTAAAATAAATTATTGATATAATTTTATTGCCAATTGAAATTTGGTAAGGAGAATTATGTCTAGAAAAATAATATTAACTTCAGGTAAAGGCGGGGTTGGGAAAACGACCGTAACTGTAAATTTAGGCTTGGCTTTAGCAAAAAGCGGGTATAGGGTGCTTTTGATTGATGGAGATATCGGGCTTAATAATTTAGACGTTTTTGCATCGGTTGAAGATTTAATAACTTTTGATTTAGTTGACGTTTTAAACGGTAAATGCCGAATTAAGCAAGCCTTTATCGAAAGTCCGTTATCAAGCAACTTATTTATTTTGCCTTGTTCTCACTCTCTAAGCAACGCTGAAATTAGTGGTCAAAAGTTAAAGGAAGCGATTTTAAGTGTTGACGGGCTATTTGACTTTATTTTTATTGATTGCCCAGCGGGAATTGAACTTAGTTTTCATCGCGCGGTAACGGCTTCAGAAGAAGCAATAATTATAGTTACGCCAAGTATTGCAAGTATAAGAGACGCTGATAAAGTTATAAGCATATTAAAAAATTACAATTTAAAATCAATTAAACTAATAATCAATAAAATACGTGGCGACTTAGTATTGAATAAAGATATGTATTCGGCAGAAGAGATAGAATCCACCTTAAAAATTCCATTATTAGGAATTATTCCTTATGACGACGAACTTTTAAACGGTATTATTGAAGTTCCGTCGGAAGCGGAAAAGGCTTTCAAAATAATAGCAAGAGCGATAAACGGCAAAACCGAAAAATGTTACGATTATTTAAAAAAATATAACGGTTTTTGGGGAAGTATAAGAAAGGAGCTTAAAAAGTTATTATGAAAAGAAAGACGTCTAGGCTACAAAATATTATTGAGAAAGATAGGCTAATTATAACTTCCGATACTTCTTCACTTATCGTTTACGATTTAAAAAGGCTACTCTCTAGTTATTTCAACGTCGAGGGGGAAGTAAATCTATCGGTAAACGCCGATAATAACGGATATAATATATTAATAAACGCTAAAGCAAGTGGTGTGAAAGGCTTTGGCGTGTTAAAAAATTAATTTAAACTAAAGGAGAAATTATGGAATTTAATAAGGTTTTAGAGAAAAGATACTCTTGTAGAAGTTATTCAAATAAAGAAGTTGAAGAAGAGAAAATACAAAAAATTTTAGAAGCAGGCAATTTAGCACCAACTGCAAAAAATACTCAATGCCAAAAGATATACGTTTTAAAAGATAAAGAAGTTATTAAAAAAATAGAAAGTGTAAAAGGTATGTTTAACGCTCCTGTAGTCTTAGTAGTTTGCGGGGATAGAGAAAGAGAGTGTATGCGCTTTTTCACTAAAGAAAGTTTAATGGAAACCGACCTTGCCATTGTAACTACGTATATGATGCTTGAAGCAACTAATCAAGGTTTAGCGAGTTGTTGGGTATGCTATTTTAACGAAGCAAAAACAAAAGAACTTTTAAATATGCCCGAAAATTATGAACCTTACAACTTACTACTTTTAGGCTACCCAGATGAAAACGGAACTCCATCGCCAAGGCATTTTGAAAGAAGAGATTTAACTGATACGGTTATTAAAGCACTATAAACTTCGTTATACTGCGTTTCTTTGTGATTTTTTGACTTCGATGAACGGCAAGTTCTATCTCAATCACAAAATCCCAAGAGCCAAAGGCAAGAAAGGATACTCCAAGCCTTGCCTAAAAGGCGGATATTAGGCGCCTTATGGTAAAAGTTCCTTTGTAGTATAGTATACAACTGCAGTCGCTTTCACCAAAAGCCACACAAATCTACATCTTTAAGGTGCGAAGCAATTTAGGGTTAGCAAATTTTTAGTTTAGACAAGGCAAAGACCGAAGATAATAGTATAGCCTATTATCAAGGGGTTTAACGCAGTATAAACAAAAATTAGCAACCCCAAATCAATGCTTGAAATATTCTTTCTTGCCTCTACTTGTTTCTATGCTCTTAGGTGGTGCTACATTTATTATTGTCATTCTTCGCGTCGACCAACAGCGACGGGCTAACGGAGAATCTATTGTGATAAGGAAGAGATACTTCAAAAGCCGTTCAAAGTGGGCAATATTCAGTATGACAGTTTATATATAACTTTTCCTGTCATTCTTCGCGTCGACCAACAGCGACGGGCTAACGGAGAATCTATTGTTGTAAGGTTAAAACGTTTCGTATACGCAATATTTAAGTACTTTGTGTTTTTTTATTAAAAAACTTTGAATATTTATCAAAAATCCATTGAAAAAAACAATAAAAAGTGTTATTATAATGCTTAGATATATAGTTTTACTAAAACTATATTTTTAATCTAGAAATATTTTGTATAATCAAAGGAGAATTTTTATGATTTGCAATAAAAAAATTAGAACCGAAAGAGTAATTCAATTTGGCGAAGGTGGATTTTTACGTGGTTTCGTTGATTGGATTTTACAAAAAGTAAACGACGTTAGCGATTTTGACGGTAGCGTTGTAGTAGTTCAACCTATTGAAAAGGGTATGTGTGATTTACTTAATAAAAATGACTGTTGCTACACTCATATTATAAGGGGTGTTGAGGGCGTTGAAAAAAGTATTATCGACGTTATTTCTCGTACCGTAAAACCATACGAAGATTATGAAGCATATTTAAACTTGGCTTCTCAAAAAGATATTAGATTCGTTGTTTCTAACACTACGGAATCGGGTATCGTATTCAATAAAGAAGACAAATTAGAAAATGCACCTGCAGTTGCTTTCCCAGGTAAAGTTACGCTTTTACTTAAAAAGCGCTACGAACTTGGTCTTCCTGGTTTTATTTTCCTTCCTTGCGAACTTATCGACAGAAATGGCGACGTTTTAAAGAAATGTATTTTAAATTATATCGACCTTTGGAATTTAGGCGATGATTTTAAAAATTGGGTAGAAAAAGAAAACGTGTTCACTTGTACACTCGTTGACCGTATTAATACTGGTTACCCAAAAGACGAAAATCTTGACCTTGGCTACGACGACCCAATGGTAAACACTTCTGAATTCTTCCACCTTTGGGTAATTGAAACTGATTACGATTTAGAAAGTGAAATACCATTTAGTAAAGCAGGTCTTAACGTAATAGTTACTAAAGATAAACTTGAAATGTATAGAACGAGAAAAGTTCGTATTTTAAACGGCGCGCACACTTCACTTGTTCCTTACGCGCTTTTAAGTGGTTTTGATACCGTTAAGAGTTGTATGGACGATGAAGTTATGTCAACCCACCTTAAAAAATGCGTATTTGAAGAAATTATTCCTACGCTTGATTTACCAAAAGCAGAACTTGAAGCGTACGCTAACGACGTTTTAACTAGATTTTCTAATCCATACATAAAGCACTATCTTATTTCTATCGCGCTTAACTCGGTATCTAAATTTAAAGTAAGGGTGCTTCCATCAATACTTGAATATATTAAACGCTTTAACAAAATGCCAGAAACTTTATTATTCTCTTTTGCAAAACTTATTGACTTCTATCGTACCGATATGGTTAATGACGACCCTGAAGTTGCAAAATTTATGAAAACTGCATCAGTTAAAGAAATACTTGAAAAGGAAGAATATTGGGGCGAAAATCTTAGTTTCTTAATCCCAGAAGTAGAAAAATATGTTAATAAATAAACTTGATAACGTTGAAGTTAATATAGAAAACGGCCATAAATACGCTATAAAAGATATTAAAAAAGGCGAAAACGTAATAAAATACGGCTGTCCTATCGGGCACGCTACTGAAGATATTAAAAAGGGCGAGCACGTTCATACTCATAACGTTAAAACTAACTTAAGTAGCGTTTTAGAATATACTTACGAGCCAGAGTTTTACGATATTAAAAAAGAAACCGAAGAAAGGTTTTTTATGGGCTACGTTCGCGAAAATGGCGACGTTGGTATTCGTAACGAAATTTGGATTATAAACACCGTTGGTTGCGTTAACAAAACTGCCGAAAAACTTGCTAGTTTAACAGGTGCAAGGGCTTTCGTTCATCCGTTTGGTTGTTCGCAAATGGGTGGCGACCAAGAAACCACTCAAAAGGTTTTAAAAGGGCTTGTTAATCACCCTAACGCAGGTGGCGTACTCGTTTTAGGCTTAGGTTGTGAAAACAATAATATTGAAGTGTTTAAAAAAGTTTTAGGTACTTGGAATGATAAGCGCGTTAAATTTTTAAACTGCCAAGATAGTGAAGATGAAATTTCAGACGGCGTTAAAACTATAAACGATCTTAAAGAGTATGCTGATACCTTTAAGCGTGAAAAAGTTTCAGTTTCTAAACTCAAAATTGGTCTTAAATGTGGTGGTAGTGACGGTTTTAGTGGTATTACTGGTAACCCACTAGTTGGAAGAATTTCTGATAAGTTAGTTGCAAACGGTGGTAGCACGGTTTTAACCGAAGTTCCAGAAATGTTCGGCGCAGAGCACCTTTTAATGAAAAGGGCAGAAAGTAAAGAAATTTTTGATAAAACCGTATCTTTAATTAACGATTTTAAAGATTATTACGCTAGAAATAACCAAGTTATTTACGAAAATCCATCACCAGGCAATAAAGCAGGTGGTATCACAACACTTGAAGAAAAATCGCTTGGCTGTATTCAAAAAGGTGGTCTTTCTAAAGTTGTTGACGTGTTAAATTATGGTGACGTATTAAGTAAAAACGGCTTATCACTTTTAAACGGCCCGGGTAACGATATCGTTGCTTGCACTAACCTAACTGCAGCCGGCGTTCACCTTATTTTATTTACGACTGGTAGGGGAACACCACTCGGCGCACCCGTTCCAACAATAAAAGTTGCAACAAACAACAATTTAGCAGTTAAAAAGAGTAATTGGATTGACTTTGACGCTTCAGGTACGCTTAACGGCAACGAACTTACCGAAGAATTTTTCGATTTTATCTTAGACGTTGCAAACGGCAAAGAAACCAAAAACGAAATTAACGGTTATAGAGAAATTTCAATCTTTAAAAGTGGCGTTACGCTTTAATAAAAACGGGAGAGCATTGCTCTTCCGTTTTTAATATAATAAATGAATTGACAAATAAATTGTCATGAATTGGCTAAAGCCATGAATTCTCGCTTTGCTCCATAAATTGAATTGCTTTTTAATGCACTTTAGTGCAATTCATTGGCTTTTATCCTGTCATTCTGAGAATTACTTACTTTGACGGGCACTCGAAGAATCTTTAATAATAAGGTTGAGATACTTCAAAAGCCGTTCAAAGTGGGCAATGTTCAGTATGACAGTTTTATATATATCTTTTCTTGTCATTCTTCGCCTAAGAGCATATAAACGGCGTTATACGTCGTTACTGCTACGCGTTTTGCCTTCAACAACCAAAAAGGTTAGTTTCAACCAAAACGCTTGCGAGCCTAGTCTAACTTGTTTCTATACTCTTAGGTGGTG
>JAZUMP010000028.1:0-19283 GCA_045603725.1 Christensenellaceae bacterium | reverse complement strand
TAAAATATTTTCTATTATAGATAATGAATTAAATACTCAACAATTAAATGAAAAAGATATTATAGAAAAAGCCACAAATTATATAAATGAAAATTTATTTAGCACGGAAACTAATGTAGAATACCTATCACGCTTATATTCTGTAAGCCAAGTATATTTTAGAAAATTGTTTAAAAAAAGGCACGGCAAAAGCGTACTAGAATATATAAATCAACTTAAACTTGATTATGCTTTAGAACTTTTGTCATCAAAATATTATACAGTAAGCGAAGTTTCAGAAAAATGTGGTTTTTTAAGTCCGTATTATTTTAGTTATTTTATAAAAAAACACACTGGAAACCCACCATCTTTCTATATAAAGAAGTAGTATTCTTTTTGCTTTAATTTTTTGTATTTGCGTATAAATTTATCAATGTAGAATTAGAAAAGAACTTAAAAAAGAAAGATTAAAACTCTAATATGAGTTCAATGAGCGTGGCACATACTCCGCCACGATAAAGGACACCTTGTTTGGTGTTCTTTTTTCGTGTATCGAAAGATTGTGAGGGGGATTTGAACAAGAGCGTTAAGAAAATATGCGTTGCTCCGCATATTTTTAGTGGCTGACCGAAGTATTTTGCACGTTTTTACTCTAATTATTAAAAAATCTTGCAACTGTTTAAATTATGTAGTATTATATTTAAAATAAATATGGGTGCAAATATGGATTTAATAAAAGTATTAGATAATATAGTAAATGAAACTTGTTCTTGCGGTAAAAGCCATAAAATAAATTTACCTAAGTTAATTATTGAAAACGGCGCAATAGAGAAGTTGCCTAAAGTTATAAAAGAACTTGGCGCTAAAAAAGTTTTTGTTTTATCGGACTTAAACACTTTTGAAGTAGCGGGAAGTTTTGTTTGCGAAATTTTAAAAAACTCAAAAATTCCTTACGTATCTTTCGTTTTTAACGACCGCGCTTTAGAGCCTGACGAAAAAGCCGTTAAAAATGCAACTTCTTCTTACGATAATACTTGCGATTTGATTTTAGCAGTCGGCTCGGGCGTAATTAACGATATAGGTAAAATTTTAGCGTCGTCTACTAAAAACCCTTACGTTATAGTCGGCACTGCCCCGTCTATGGACGGATATGCTTCGGCAACGTCGTCAATGTCGGTAGACGGGCTTAAAGTATCGCTTCCATCAAAGAGTGCCGACGTTATTATCGGTGATTTACAAATACTTAAAAACGCGCCACTTCGTATGCTACAAGCAGGTCTTGGCGATATGCTTGCTAAATACGTTAGTATTTTAGAATGGCGCATAGCAAATATTATAACAGGCGAATATTATTGCGAAAAAATTGCTAGTTTAATAAGGCAAGCCTTAAAAAAATGCGTTGACAATGCTAAAGGACTTTTAAAACGAGATGAAACTGCCGTTAAATCGGTTTTTGAAGGTCTTATCATTGGTGGAATTGCAATGGCGTTTGCAGGAGTTTCTCGCCCTGCTAGTGGAGTTGAGCATTACTTTTCTCACGTTTGGGATATGCGCGGGCTTGAGTTTAAAACTAAGGTAGACCTGCACGGAATACAATGCGCGATAGGAACTAATTTAGCAAGTAAACTGTATGAAAAAGTTTTAGAAATTACGCCAAACAAAGAAAAAGCGTTATCTTACGCTAAAAACTTTAGTTATGAAAGTTGGAGCAAAGAACTTAAAGAATTTTTAGGTAAAAGTGCCGATACTATGATTGCATTAGAGCAAAAGGAAGGCAAATATGACGTTAAAAAACACGCCCAAAGGCTTGATATTATATTAAAAAAATGGGAAGATATTCGTAATCTTATTCTTAAGGAACTTCCCCCACACTCTAAAATTGTTGAAATACTCAACACTATCGGTGCGCCTTTAACAATAGAAGAAATAGGAATTGACTGCGATTTACGGTTAACGTTAAAAGCCACCAAAGATATTAGAGATAAATACGTTTTATCTAGGCTACTTTGGGATTTAGGTATAATTGACGAAATTGAAATAAATTAAAATTAACAACTTTTAAAATATAAATCGTATTAATTAAACTCAATATTCAAACTACTTATTTAATTTTATAGAAAATGTTTTTTATTTAGTAAACAACCTATAAAACGATAGACAAATAAACTTTAAAAGAGTAATATATTATTATTAAATTTTAGAGGTTAATACAATGTATTACATTTTCATCGCCATGCCTTTGCTTTCTACTATAAAAACTGTTATGCAAGGTAGATATTCTAAAAAAAGCATTAATACTTTTTCAGACGTTTTAATTTATAATACTTTAGTGTTTTTCTTTTCTGCACTAGTTCTAGGCATAATTTTTTTAAGGCAAATACCACCTATTGAAGTTTTTGGATTTTCTCTAATTACTGCAATTTTCTCAATACTGTTTCAAACTTTTTACACTTTAGCACTAAAAAGTGGGCCTACTACTGCAACGATAATAATTAACACTTTTAATTTAGTTATTACAATGTTTACTGGCGCTATTTTTTATAGTGAACAATGGTCGATTTATAACATAATAGGCTTTTTATTTATGTCGGTTGCATTCTACTTAATTCCTGCAAGAATTAACGATAAAAAGGCTAACTTTAAATGGTTTATTTTTACAGCGTTATCATTTTTATTCGGTGGATTAAATGTGGCGGCAACATACGTTTTTTCTAAAACTAATCTAGCCTCTTATAAAAATGAATACACAACTTTAATTTTTGCTCTTGCTTTCGTTTTATCGGGAATATTTACTTTATTTAACGTTAAAGTTAGAAAAGAACCTATAACTATTAAAAAAAGTATTGAATTACCTATAGTTGCACTCGTAATAGGTGGTGCAGTAGGTTTATATAATTTGCTTAACGTTATTGGTTATAAATATTTCCCAAGTTATATTTTACTTCCTGTTGTAAGCGGATTAATAATTATTTTAGTTATGATTGTGAATTCTATTTTAAATAGAGAAAAGCCAACTTTAAAGATGCTAATAGGCGTTATCTTTGCCGTAATTGCAATAGTTTTATTAAATATATAAATTAAGTTTTTAAAAGAGAGTATTAATATACTCTCTTTTAATTTAAACTAAAATTCCCTATTGCAAAAGACGGCTACTTATGATAATATATTTATAATAAAAATTCCCACAAATATAAGGAGTATATTATGAAAAAAATTAAACTTGAAAAACTAAGTAAAGAAGCGTTTGCACCTTTTGGAACTTATTACGATTATTCTAACCCGGAAGGTTACGGTTTATCTGGCGAAATACACACGTTTTACCCTGATAGATTAACTGCTTTCATTGACGGTCAAGTAGCGTTTTCGCCTATCGTTGTTAAAAATCCTAAAGAATATAAAATAACGCAAGCAGAATATCACACTACTACTTGCGAAATGATTTTACCAATCTCTGGCGATATGATAGTTCACGTTGCTCCACCATCTGCTGGCAAACCCGTTCCAGAATATACTAAAGCGTTTTTAGTTCCAAAGAACACCCTTATAAAAATGAACGCTTGCGTTTGGCATTTAGCCCCACTTCCAGTAAACGACGATAGTTTAACTGCTATTATCATTTTACCAGAATGCACTTATATGAACGACTGCACAGTAGTTGACCTTAACGAAAGCGAACAATTTATTATCGAAAAATAATTATTAAATTAAATATATTTTTTAGCGCCCTACACTTTTACAACGTGTAAGGCGCTTTTATTATAAACATTTTCTTTAATCCTTTCATAAACTGATAAATAGCGAAATTAATATTTTTTAAGGAGAATTCAATGAATCCATTTAATGAAAAACCTTTGTCAATTTTAAGCAGTTTTCAAAATTGGAAACAACTTTATCCAAAACCATATAACAAATATGAAGTAGACCCTTATACGAAAACTAGAATAATACTTATGAACGGCACTGAATTTGAAGCAAACTGGTTTTCGCACCAACTTGCTAGGCACACGACCAATAACGATTTAAGGCGTGAAATAAGCGTTACGCGCTCGGTAGAAAAACAACAACAAATAAAAATTTCACTTTTAAAGCCTGCTAACGAAAGCGCGCTTGAACACACTATTTCTTACGAGCAATTAGCCGTGGATTTAACTAGTGAACTTGCTAAAAGAGAGTGCGATTGCTACGTTAAAAAGGCTTTAGATTTTGCTCTACTTGAAGATTTTGACCACCTATATCGTTACGCTAACCTACTACATATGGAACAAAACGTCCTTGCCGAAAATTTAGTTGGTAAATACACGGAAATTATGCCTGGTAGACCAACTATTTCTCACCATCGTTTTAGTAAAGATAACGTAAAACGCAATATAAATTCTAAAACGGCTGACAAGCAAACGGTTTTAAATACTATGATAATAACCGCCGCCGAACAGCAAACTATGAACTATTATATGAATATAACAAATCTAGCAAATAATGAACTTTCAAGGAAATTATATGAAGAAATCGCGCTAGTTGAAGAAGAGCACGTAACTCAGTACGAATCTTTAATGGACTCAAACGCAACTTGGCTTGAAATGCTACTTTGGCACGAATACTGCGAGTGCTACCTATATTGGTCTTGCTACGTTACCGAAACCGACCCGTATATTAAAGCGCTTTGGGAAGAAAACCTTGATATTGAAATCGGCCATTTACATAAAGCAGTAGAACTTCTTAAAAAATATGAAAATAAAGATTGGCAAGAAGTTATACCTAACGGCGAATTCCCTGAACCTATTTCACTTCACGAAAATATTAATTACGTACGTAATATTTTAGAATCCACCGTTCAATTTACCGGCAATTTAGAAGATTATATCAACGTAAACGAACTTCCTAATAACTCTAATTTCTTTGAATATCAAAGCATTATCAATCCAACAACGGAAATCGTTCCATCGCATATCGTTATAGAAACGCATATTAGAAACTACGGCAAAGACTATCGCTTTGAAATTGCCCCTAACCCTATAAAAGAACTTCGTTCAAGAACCGTTGATAATACGTCCGTTGGCAGAAAGAAAGACGAAGCCACCAGCACCGACTTTTTCTGTAACGTCTGTAAAAATAAATAAATTACAAACCTAACGCAAACATAGTAATAGAGTTTAAACACAACTTAACCTATGCAACGTTTTGTTCCGCGTGAATAATAGTATTAATTTAATTACTTATAATCAAAACTTTTAATAAAAATTTATACACTAAAAAAGACTAACGAATAAAATAAATTCGTTAGTCTTTTTTATTAAATATAAGTAGTTTTATTTAATGCGATAGCCTGTGGTTGTTACCGTTGCTGTTAAATTTCCTAATTCATCAGTAACGTCTATTTGATATAACGCCGTATTTCTTCCATTTTTTATACAAGTTGCTTTAGCGATGAGTTTTTCACCTTTTGCCGAGCCTAAAAAACAAACGTTAGACTGCAAAGATACGCACTCCATATTTTCCCAATTAGAAGCGACTGCAAAGGCAAAGTCTGCTAATGTAAAATAAACTCCACCCATTACTGCACCCATAGCGTTTCTATGCAAATCCGTTATAGTTAAACCACAAACGGCGCTATAATCTCCTATTTCTTCTATTATTGCTCCGTTTTCAGTTGCAAATCGGTCGTTTTTAAAGATTTTCCTTACTTCTTCTAAGGTTTTCTTATTTTCCATAATTATTTTACTTATATCCTTATTGCTTTTTAGTTAACTTATTTTTTATAAGGTCGAAGCCATAACCGCTTTAATAGTGTGCATTCTATTTTCTGCTTCCCTAAACACTATTGAACGCTCGCCTTCAAACACTTCGTCAGTTACTTCCATTTCGGTTATACCGAATTTTTTACCCATTTCTTTGCCAATCACCGTTTTTAAATCGTGAAATGCAGGCAAGCAGTGCATAAATACTGCATTTTTATCTGCTTTATTCATAACTTTTGAAGTTACGCGATAAGGAGATAATTCTTTAATTCTTTCTTCCCAAACGCTATCTGCTTCGCCCATTGAAACCCAAACGTCAGTATAAATAACGTTGGCATTTTTAACGGCTTCATCAACGTTAGAATTAAACGATAATTTTGCGCCCGTTTGCTTTGCAATTTCTTCGCAAGTTTTAATTAACTCTTTATTAGGGAAATATTTTTCAGGCGCGCACGCAACAAATTCCATACCCATTTTAGCACAGCCTACCATTAAGGAATTTCCCATATTGTATCTTGCATCACCCATATAAACAAGTTTAATGCCTTTTAAAGTGCCGAATTCTTCTTTTATAGTCATAAAATCAGCAAGAATTTGCGTTGGATGAAATTCGTTAGTAAGACCGTTCCATACGGGAACGGTTGAGTATTTAGCAAGTTCTTCAACGATTTCTTGACCGTATCCACGGTATTCAATTCCATCGTAAATGCTACTAAGCACCCTTGCGGTATCGGCAATACTTTCCTTTTTACCAATTTGAGAACCGGTTGGGTCAAGATAGGTTACGTGCATACCAAGGTCGTGCGCAGCAACTTCAAAACTGCAACGAGTACGAGTGCTAGTTTTTTCAAAAATGAGCGCAATGTTTTTACCTTTATAATCGTCGTGAAAAACTCCGTTTTTCTTTTTTTCTTTATAGTCTATTGCAATATCTATAAGTTTTTCAATTTCACAAGGTGTAAAATCCAAAAGTTTTAAAAAATCTTTACCCTTTAAAAAACCCATTATTAATCTCCTTTACAAGTTAATTATTTTTTAAAAAATCCTTTACGTAAACGATTTGTTCTTTAACCGATTCATATCCCGTTGAACCTTTTGAAATACGCTTTTTAATGCAAGTTTCCATAGATATTTCTTGATATAAATCTTTATCAAATATTTCGGAATATTTTTTATAATCTTCTAAAGGATATTCTTCAAGCGTAATACCCTTTTTAATTGAATCTCCAACGATTGTGCCAACGATTTTATACGCTTCTCTAAACGGCATGCCCTTTTTGGCGAGATAATCGGCTAAATCGGTTGCGTTTATAAAACCGAGAGCGCAAGCCTTATACATATTTTCTTTTAACGGTTTTAAGGTTTTTATCATAGGCACAAAAACGTCTAAACACTTAATAACGGTCTCTACACCGTCAAAAATAGACTCTTTATCTTCTTGCATATCTTTATTGTATGCAAGTGGAAGCCCCTTAAGCATCGTAAGCGTTCCTATTAAATCGCCGTAAACTCTACCCGTTTTACCCCTAACTAGTTCCGCCATATCAGGATTTTTCTTTTGTGGCATAATGGACGAGCCCGTTGAAAAAGCATCGTCAAGTTCAATGAACTTAAACTCCCAACTTTGCCATAAAATAATTTCTTCCGAAAACCTAGATAAGTGCATCATTATAACGGAAAAAGCCGATAAAAGTTCAATGCAGTAATCTCTATCCGATACACCGTCAATAGAGTTCATTGTAACCCCGTCAAACCCTAAATTTTTAGCAACCACGTCTCTATCGGTTGGATAAGTCGTACCCGACAACGCGCAAGAGCCAAGTGGAGAATAATTCATCCTTTTTAAAGCATCTTGTAACCTACCTATATCGCGAATAAACATCATAGCGTACGCTAAAAGATGATGAGCAAAAGTTATAGGTTGAGCGCGTTGTAAATGAGTGTAGCCCGGCATAATTGCGTCTTGATTTTCTTCTGCTTTTTGGGTAATAACAGCAATTAAACTTTTAAGTTTTTCAATTACTAAAGCCGTTTGGTCGCGCATATAAAGCCTAAGGTCTAAAGCAACTTGGTCGTTCCTACTTCTTGCAGTATGAAGTTTTTTACCAACTGTGCCAATTCTAGAAGTCAATTCGCTTTCTATGAACATATGTATATCTTCGGCATCGCTAGATATTTCAAGTTTGTTAGACTCTATATCTTCTAAAATACTAGTTAAAGTATCTATTATAAGTTCGCTATCTTCTTTAGATATAATTCCCTTTAAAGCAAGCATAGACGCGTGGGCTATTGAGCCACACACGTCTTGTTTATACATTTTTTTATCAAATGAAATGGAAGAATTGAAATCATCGGCAATTTTACTAGTCTCGCCCGACGTTCTTCCCGCCCACATTTTTGCCATAATAATCCTTATTTTTTAATTTTTGCTAAAACTTCGGCTTGAACTTTAAGTGGTAAACCGAATAAGTTAATAAAGCCGGTTGCGTCTGCTTGATTGTATACGTTATCTTCACCAAACGTTGCAATTTCTTCAGAATAAAGTGAATAATCGCTCCATGCGCCCGCTTTTATGATATTACCTTTGTAAAGTTTAAGTCTTACCTTACCAGTAACGTTTTCTTGAGTTTTATCAACGAAAGCAGAAAGTGCTTCACGAAGTGGAGTAAACCATTGACCGTTATATACAAGGTCTGCAAAAGTGATTGCAAGTTCTTGTTTTTTGTGCATAGTCATTTTATCTAAGCAAAGTGTTTCAAGATAGTTGTGCGCAAAGTATAAAATCGCACCACCCGGAGTCTCGTAAACGCCACGGCATTTCATACCAACTAAACGGTTTTCAACAATATCTAAAAGCCCAATGCCGTTTGCACCACCAAGTTTGTTGAGTTCTAAAATTATATCTTTAGCGCTCATAGCCTTGTCATTTAATTTAACGGGAATACCCTTATTAAATTCCATAGTAATATACGTTGGTTTATCTGGTGCTTGAAGTGGAGAAACACCCATTTCAAGGAAGCCTTCCTTTTCGTATAAAGGCTCGTTACCAGCGTCTTCAAGGTCTAAACCTTCGTGTGATAAATGCCATAAGTTTTTATCTTTACTATAGTTCGTTTCCCTATTAATTTTAAGTGGTACGTTATGCGCTTCAGCGTATTCAATTTCTTCTTCACGGCTCTTTATAGACCACTCTCTCCAAGGAGCAATAATCGCCATTTCAGGAGCAAGTGCTTTAACTGCAAGTTCAAAACGAACTTGGTCGTTACCTTTACCCGTACAACCGTGGCAAATTGCGTCTGCATTTTCCTTTTTAGCAATTTCAACAATTCTTTTCGCTATAACAGGGCGAGCAAACGAAGTGCCGAGCATATATTCTTCGTATAATGCACCTGCTTTCACGGTTGGAATAACGTAATCGTCAACAAACTCGTCAGTAATGTCTTCAATATAAAGTTTAGAAGCACCGGTTTTTAATGCCTTTTCTTCTAAGCCTTCAAGTTCGTCTGCTTGACCAACGTTACCAGATACTGCAACGACTTCACAGTTATTATAATTTTCTTTAAGCCAAGGAATAATAATTGAAGTATCAAGACCACCAGAGTACGCTAAAACTACTTTTTTAATATCTTTTTTATCCATAATATCACCTACAATATTTATTATTATTTTTAACACTTATAATATACTACTTTTAAATTATTAAAGCAAGTGTTTTATGCGCCAATTTTGAATATTTTTTTAAAATATTTTTATTTTATTGCATAATATAAATTTTATTTAATAATTTATGCAAAAATACGATAAAGTAAAAAACCGCACTTAATAAAGTACGGTTTTATATAAAAACAAAACATAATTTTATAGATTTTAGCCTTTATATAAACGTCAAGGCGATATATTAAGACTTTTTTAATTAAAAGTTTTATAGATTCTCCGTTAGCCCGTCACGTAGGTAGGCGAAGAATGACAATCTAGTACGAAGAGCCAGGGCGATGGAATAAGCCGTTTGATTAATTAAAAAGGAATTATTACAAGTTAGGCACGGCTTAATCCCCGAAGGGAAGAGTTTACATCTTGCCAAGGGGTTAAGACGAGTATAACGAAATAATAGGAACTTTTTAATATCAATAAGGCTTATGAAAGAGGCCTACAATACTTTTGAAAGGAAATCTTTAAGCCTTGGGTGTTTTGGGTTAGCAAAGAATTCTTTTGGCTCGTTTTCTTCAACGATAACACCGTCGTCCATAAATACTATTCTATTTGCTACTTCTTTAGCAAAGCCCATTTCGTGAGTAACGACTATCATAGTCATACCTTCTTTTGCTAAATCAGTCATAACGTTTAAAACTTCTCCAACCATTTCTGGGTCGAGTGCAGAAGTAGGCTCGTCAAAGAGCATAACGTCAGGCTCCATAGCAAGCGCACGAACTATCGCTATACGTTGTTTTTGTCCACCCGAAAGAGTAGATGGGTATGCGTTTGCTTTTTCTTCAAGCCCGATTTTATTAAGTAGTTCGTATGCTTTCTTTTCAGCTCTTTCTTTCACTTCTTCTAACGTTTCAGCAACTTCAAGCATCGGCTTTTTATTTTTTCTAAACGCGTTACCAAACTTTATAAAGAAATTTTTTCTTTTAACCTTATTTATATTTTTACGTGCGATTGTAATAGGTGCCAAAGTTATATTTTGAAGAACGGTAAGGTTATTAAAAAGATTAAAATTTTGAAAAACCATACCTATTTTTTGACGGTGAACGTTAATGTCAACGTTCATATCCACCAAATCTTCACCGTCGAAGAAAATATTTCCGTCATTTGGGTCTTCTAAACAGTTAAGGCACCTTAAAAAAGTTGACTTTCCACAGCCAGAAGGACCAATAATTACTATAATGTCACCTTGATATATATCTAGGTTAACTCCTTTTAATACTTTAAGGCCGCCAAAATTCTTTTCAAGATTTTTAATAGAAAAAACTAATTCTTTTTTCTCATTTAAAACTTTATCTATCACTTCTTTTGAACCTCCTTTCCATAGTTCTTACTCCCCACGAAATAAGGAGCACCAACACAAGGTAAATAAGCGCGAGCATGATATATGGTACGAAATATTGATACGTAGTATCACCTATTTGTTTTAACGACTTGGTTAAATCGGTTACAGCGATAAAAGACACTACCGAAGTTTCCTTAATAAGCGAAATAAATTCGTTGCCAAGCGTTGGAAGTATGTTTTTTATCGATTGTGGAATAACGATTTTAAGCATAGCCGTCCAAAAAGATAATCCTAATGCTCTACCCGCTTCAAGTTGCCCGATATCTACCGATTGAATACCCGAACGCATAATTTCACTAACGTACGCGCCAGAATTTAAACCGAAAATAATTATCGCTTCAACAACCCCCGACACGTTAATTCCTAATAACGGTAAAAGTAAAAAGTGGCCTATCAATAATTGTACTACCATAGGAGTGCCACGGAATATCGCCACATAAACTTTACATATTCCGTTTAAAATTCTTGGGAACAATTTATATTTAGGCATAACCGCTACTATTGCGATAAGTATACCGATTATAATACCTATAAGCAATCCAAAAACGGCAATTTCTACGGTAGCAATTAAACCTTCAACTACTCTTTTATATCCACCTAGCGTTATAAATTGATTATAAAATTGACTCCACTCTTTTGACCAATTTATCATATTCTATCCTTTAAAATTACTTTAGGTTTGGCGCATATTTACGCCAAACCTCGTAAACTTTATTAATCTAATTTCTAATTACTTATTTGCAGTTAATACGCTAAGAACGTCCATAATTGTTAAACAGTCGTCTAAAGCAGTATTGCTTTCTAAAGTTAATACGTATTGAGATTCAATATAGTAAGTATTAGAGAAGTTAACTGATTTCTTTCTTTCAGCAGTAATAGTTAAGCCAGACATACCAATATCTACACCGTTATTTCCAATAGAAGTTACTACTGCATCGAAAGACATATCTGCAATAACGAGTTCTAAACCTAACTCATCAGCAATAAGTTTTGCAATTTCAACGTCAATACCAACGTATTTGTCGCCTGAAAGTTCTTCAAACGGAGGGAATTCAGCGTTCGTAGCCATTACTAATTGACCGTCTTTGTTGTTAAGATCTACGTCTGGAGAATCATAAGCAACGTAATTATCTTCATCTCCATCCATATATTTTTTAATAATTGCATCAATTTCAGTTTTCTTGCTTTCAAGTACGCCGTTAATATCTTCTAACAATTCGTTTTGAGCCTTGTCAACTGCTATTCCATAGTATTCACTACTAAGCGGAACTTGTTTGATAAGTTGTAAACCTTCAATATCTTTTACAAGACTTTCACCAGTTGCACCGTCAACGATAACGTAATCAATTTTACCGTTCTTTAAATCTTGTGCTGCTAATGCAAAAGTTTCGTATGGCGAAACGTCACAACCTTTTAAACATTCTGCATACATTAAGCCTGTAGTTCCAGATTGGCTACCAACTTTTACCGTCTTTCCGCAAGCAGTTAAGCCTAAACAAGCAGATAAAGCAAGAGTTAACGTTAAAATAAGTGTTAATAATTTTTTCATAATTTTTATCTCCTAAAAAATTTTTTACTAATTAATTCAAAGGCGTTTTCGCTTTTGATACGCCTATAATACACCTTAAATTTTTTATTGTCAACTATTTTTGCATAATATTTACAAAATTTTTATAATTTTTTTATTTTATTCGTTTTTATGCATATTTTAGTAAATATTTTGAATTTTTATTGGTTTTTATGCAATTATGCAATCTGCAAATTAAAAATTTTTGCAAAAAATAAAAAATTGCGACTAATTATCGCAATTTTTTACAATTAAATTTATAAAAACTATATTGTTTAAGCAAATTCTCTATCTATTTTTATATTAGTATCAAAACTTTGATATTTGGCTTTAACAATTTTATCAACTTCTTCTTTTAGTTGTTTTTCTGAAGTTTTAACGCTATATGGTAAAAGCAAATCGAATACCGCAATATTTCTTTCTATTCCCCTAACGATTCTAAGGTCGTGAATAGTTGCACTTTCATTTATGCTTTTAACCTTTAAAGAGATATATTCTTTCATTTCGTTTAAAAGTTCGTCGCGAGTAGAAATTGGGTCGTAATGGATACTTATATGTAAATTCATTTCTTTATAAATATCCATTTCTATCGTATCAATAATTTCGTGGCTTGCAATAGGGTCGTTTTCAGCAGGCATCTCTACGTGAACGCTTGCAAACTTTCTGCCAGGTCCGTAGTCGTGCACCATAAGGTCGTGCGTACCTATGACCGTATCGTAACTCATAATTTTTTTACGAACTTTTTCTACGTATTTTTTATCCGGCGCTTTACCAAGTAATGTAGCAACGGTTTCGGCAATAATTTTAATACCACTTATTAAGATAAATACGGCAACCACAAATCCTACGTATCCGTCAATATTAATACTAAAGAAATGAAATATTAAAAGCGAAATCAATACGGAAGAAGTTGCAATAACATCGTTCCTACTATCGGCAGAAGTTGCCTTTAAAGTGTCTGAATTAATCTTTTTACCTGCACTTGCCGAGAAAAAAGACATAAATAGTTTAACTAATATAGATACGACTAAAATAACCGCTGTTATAATTTCAAACTTAACTGGGGTAGGATTAAATATTTTATCAATAGAACTTTTAAAAAGTTCTACGCCTATAAACATAATTAAAAAAGCAACTATTAAACTTGCAATATATTCGTATCTACCGTGCCCGTATGGGTGCTCTTCATCGGCAGGAAGAGTAGAAAGTTTAAAGCCTAAAAAACCTACTACGTTAGTTGAAGCGTCAGTAATATTATTAATAGCATCGGCAATAATTGCAACCGAGCCCGAAATAATACCAGCCAAAAGTTTAATTGCAAACAAAAAAACGTTAAAAATAATACAACTCACGTTTAAAAACTTACCGTAAGCGTATCTCACTATTGGATTTTCAACGTCTTGACTATTTTTTATAAATATAGAAAATATTTTATTAAACATAAATACCTTTATACACATAAAAGCGGCAACCACCGCTTTTTATTATTTTTTATTAATAGGTTGAATCGACCTTTAGTCATTGAAGTCAAAATTTGAAGCAGTAAACCAAAAGCGTAAAATAACTGTTAACTTATTTAAAGTACGAAGTTTATAAGATTTTAACCTAATTTTACACACGCACTCGCATTAAGTTCCAAATTAGCAAAATTACCTTTTAAGTATTGTAAATACCCTTCTGCACCAATCATTGCGGCATTGTCGGTACAATAAGCCTTATTAGGAAGTACGAGTTTAACACCCGATTTATCACACGCTTTTTTAAGATTTTCTCTTAAATAGCCGTTTGCTCCAACACCACCGCCAACAGTTATCGTGTTATAGCCACACTCTTTTACTGCTTTTAACGCGTTTTTAATTAAAACGTCAATAGCCGAGCACTGAAAAGAACACGCCACGTCGGCTTTATTGTATTCGCGCTTTGCCATTTCGTTAGTGTGAACGTAGTTTATAACCGCCGTTTTAAGCCCACTGTACGAAAAATCGTAACCTTTTTTGCCTTTAAGCATTTGTGGTAATTTAATATTGTTTTCACCGTTTTTAGCAAGTTTTTCTATATTGGGCCCACCTGGATATTGAAGCCCTAAAACTCTTGCAACTTTATCAAACGCTTCGCCGACTGCATCGTCAAGAGTTTGACCTAAAACATTATAAGTATAGTAATCTTCAACGGCTATAATTGCCGTATGCCCACCACTAGCAAGTATGCTTAAAAAGGGTGGCTTTAAATCTTTATCACATAAGTAAGAAGCCGATAAATGCCCCCTAATATGACTTACGGGAACTAATGGAATACCAAGTGAAAACGCAAGTGCTTTAGCATACGCAACTCCAACGAGTAGCGCTCCAAGTAGCCCTGCCCCGTATGTTACGGCAACGGCGTCTAAATCGTTTAAAGTAATTCCCGCTTCCTTTACCGCTCTTTCTACCGTTAAAGATATCGCTTGAGTGTGCGCCCTTGAAGCAATTTCGGGAACTACACCACCAAATGGAATATGCTCCGTCATCGAACTCATAATAACCGAAGATAAAACTTCTCTACCTCCCTTTATTACTGAAGCCGCAGTTTCATCGCAACTAGATTCTATCGCAAGTATGACCGCGTCTTTATTAATCGCAGTATTTTTTACCTTTTCAAAATAACCCATTATGATTTTTTAAGATAATCTATAATAAAACTATCTATATCTCCGTCCATAACCGCTTGAACGTTACTGTTTTCAGAGCCCGTTCTATGGTCTTTAACTAAAGTATAAGGGCAAAATACGTAAGAACGTATTTGACTTCCCCATTCTATTTGTTTCATTTCGCCCTTAATTTCTTGGGCTTCTTGCATTCTTTCCGCTTCACGGCGTTCAACGAGTTTACTCATAAGCATTTTCATTGCTTGTTCACGGTTTTGTATTTGTGAACGCTCGTTTTGGCAAGCAACGATAATTCCCGTTGGTATGTGCGTAATTCGTATTGCCGATTCGGTTTTGTTTACGTGTTGCCCACCTGCACCACTTGAACGATAAGTGTCAACTTTTAATTCGTCGGGGCGAATTTCAATTTCCCCCATATCTTCAATTTCAGGCATAACTTCTACTGAAGAAAAGGACGTGTGCCTTCTAGCGTTAGAGTCAAAAGGCGAAATTCTAACTAACCTATGAACGCCTTTTTCCGCTTTTAAATAACCGTACGCATTTATACCTTCAACTTTAAACGAAACGCTTTTAATACCTGCTTCATCACCGTTTAGCCTATCAAATTCAGTAACTTTATAATCGTGCTTTTGAGCGTACAATAAATACATACGATAAAGCATTTCCGTCCAGTCGCATGCTTCAGTTCCGCCTGCACCAGCGTGAAGAGTCATTATTGCGGAAGAAGAATCGTATTTACCGCGTAAAAGCGCTTGCAATCGAATTGCTTTAATATCTTCCTCAGCAGACTTTAAATCGTTTTCTACTTCTTCCATAAAAGTATCGTCACCCTCTTCTTCACATAAAACGAGCATTTCCTCAGCGTCTTTTACCGCTTTTTCAGCCTTGTCAAACGCTTCGATTTTATTTCTGATTGCTTGAGCCTTTCTAGAATATTCCGTGGACTTTTGAAGATTAGTATAAACCTCTTCCTTTTCAAGTTCACTTTCTATATTTTGAAGTTCTTCTTTTGCTAAAGCAATATCTAAAGAATACTCGGCTTCTTTTAACACTTCTTTAAGTTCGGTTATTTTTTGATGATATAAGTCAGTTCTTACCATTTTAGTCCTATATTAAATAAAATTTACTTGTAAAACGCGAAAATCAAAACGCTATTAAACGTTTTGATTATCTTATTTTAATTTTTACCACAGCAGTTTTTATACTTTAATCCGCTACCACACGGACAAGGCTCGTTTCTGCCTATCTTTTTACCCTTAACGATAGTAGTCGGCTTATTTTCAGTTCCACCACCACTTTCAGTTAAATCTTTAGGCTCTTCCCTTTTTTGTGGAATATTTTTAACTTCGCCTTTAAGTAAAAGATTAACAGTATCAGTTTGAATGTTGTAAATCATGTTATCAAACATTTCAAGACCTTCTTTTTTATAGGCGTTAATAGGATTTTCGTGAGCGTAACCACGAAGAGAAATACCCCTTTTAAGCGTATCCATCGCGTCGATATGGTCAATCCATTTACTGTCAACGTTTTTAAGAAGAATAAATCTTTCAATTTCGTTAAAATCTACGCCTAATTCTTTGTATTTTTGAATTTTTTCTTCATAAACTGTAATTACTTTCTTGATTACGCGTTTTAAAATTTCTTCATAGTCCCACTTAGAAAGCCTTTCTTCCGTTAAATACTCGGTATCAGGTGGTAAAACTCTCTCTTCTAAAGCCTTATTTAACTTTTCCCTATCCCATAAAGTAGGTTCTTTAGCAACGTTTACGGTATTTGAGATAATTTCGGCAACGATATCCGGAATTAAATTAAGAATTTTTTCGTGAGTATTTTCACCTTTTAACACTTCTAACCTTTCGTTATAAATTACTTGGCGTTGAGTGTTCATAACGTCGTCGTATTCAATAATTTGACGTCTAATCCCAAAGTTTTTACCTTCAATCATTCTTTGAGCGTTTTCAATTTGTTTAGCAAGCATTTTTGCTTGAAGTGGCATATCTTCATCAATTTTAAACGCGTTGTAGAAAGAAGTTAACCTATCACCACCGAAACGCTTTGCCAAATCGTCTTCAAGAGAAATGTAGAAAAGAGAAGAGCCCGGGTCGCCTTGACGGCCTGCACGGCCACGAAGTTGGTTATCAATTCTTCTAGACTCGTGCCTTTCAGTACCGATAATCCTAAGACCACCAAGAGCCATAACTTCCGCCTTTTCTTTTTCGGTTTCTTCGGTAAACTCTTGTAACACGCGCCTATATTCTTCTCTAACAGATAAAACTTCTTCAGAAACGTCTTGCACGTAAGAAGTTGCGCTTTCTATAACTTCAGCGTTAATCCCCTTATTTTTTAAGTATTGTTTTGCAAGATATTCAGGGTTACCACCAAGTAAAATATCCGTACCACGACCTGCCATGTTTGTAGCAATCGTAACTGCACCCTTTTTACCTGCTTGAGCAATAATTTGCGCTTCTTTTAAGTGGTTTTTAGCGTTTAATATGTTGTGTTTTATTCTGTTTTTAATTAAATACCTTGAAATTTCTTCAGACTTTTCAACGGTAACAGTACCAACGAGAACGGGTTGACCTTTCTCGTGCGCTTCTATAATATCGCTAATAATCGCTTTTAATTTACCCTTTTCAGATTTAAATATAACGTCGGGCTCGTCTTTTCTTATCATTGGGCGATTGGTTGGAATTTCAAGAACGTCAAGCCCGTAGATAGTTCTAAACTCTTCTTCTTCGGTTTTAGCAGTACCCGTCATACCCGAAAGTTTATTATATAACCTAAAGTAGTTTTGGAAAGTAATAGTCGCGTGAGTTTTATTTTCGTTTCTAACTTGAACGTTTTCTTTTGCTTCTATTGCTTGGTGAAGACCGTCGGAATATCTTCTACCAATCATAAGTCTACCAGTAAACTCGTCAACTATTAATATTTCACCGTCGTTTACAACGTAGTCGTTATCCCTTTTAAAGATGTGGTGTGCCTTTAACGCTTGTTGAATATGGTGAGATAGGTCTGCGTTTTCAATATCTGCAAAGTTTTGAATATTGAAAAATCTTTCCGCTTTAATCGCACCAGATTCGGTAAGTTGCACGGTTTTATCTTTAATTTCAACGGTAAAATCCTCGTCCTTTTTCAAGGTTTTTACAAAACGGTTTGCTTGAATATAAAGTTCGGAAGATTTCCCACCACGACCAGAAATAATAAGTGGAGTACGCGCTTCGTCGATTAAAATTGAGTCAACTTCGTCGATAATAGCAAATTCAAGCCCACGTTGAACCATATCTTTTAAATTAACTTTTAAATTATCTCTTAAATAGTCGAAACCAAATTCGTTATTAGTGCCGTAAGTGATATCGCAATTATACGCTTCGCGTTTTTGCTCGTCCGTAAGTTCGTGAACGTTTACGCCAACGGTTAAACCTAAATATCTATGAACTTTACCCATCCAGTCCGCGTCACGCTGAGCAAGATAGTCGTTAACAGTAACTACGTGAACGCCCTTACCCGTAAGCGCGTTTAAATACGCTGGCAAAGTACACATTAAAGTTTTACCTTCACCAGTTTTAAGTTCGGCAACACGACCTTCGTGCACGCAAATACCACCCATTATTTGAACTTTGTAGTGGCGCATATTGAGTACCCTGTAACTCGCTTCACGAACGGTTGCAAAAGCTTCGGGTAAAATATCGTCTAAAGTTTCGCCGTTTTTTAACCTTTCTTTAAAGATTGCAGTTTGACCTTTGAGTTCTTCTTCACTCATCGCTTCGTATTTTGATGAAAGCGCTAAAACCTTATCTGCAATTTTACCGATATTTTTAAGCCCCACACGTGTATCGTGGGTAAGAATATATTTAATAAGTCCCATTTTTTACTCCAATTTGATTTAATTAAATTTATACTTATTTATTTTACAATATTTTTTTTATTAAGTAAACAATTTTTACCATTTTTTTACCATATTAAGTAATTAGTATATATAATTAACTTTAGTTAAGCATTTTATAATCTAATAAATCTTGCGATAAAACGCCTTTAATACGCTAAAATCAATTCAAGGCTCGCAAGCGTTTTAGTTGAGATAGAACTTTTTGTTCATCGAAGGTAAAACGCGTAGCAGTAAACGCAGAAATGCGAAGTTATATTACGTTAATTTAAATAATGTACACGTTTAAAGCACTAGAAACGAGTAGAGGCAAGAAAGAATATTTCAAGCATTGATTTGGGGTTGCTAATTTTTGTTTATACTGCGTTAAACCCCTTGATAATAGACTATACTATTATCTTCGGCCTTTGCCTTGTCTAAACTAA
>JAZUMP010000027.1:0-21423 GCA_045603725.1 Christensenellaceae bacterium | reverse complement strand
ATTACCGTGTTTAACGTAATAGAAACTATAAAGTTTTACACAAAAATTTCGGCGCGATATTCTACTACTGCCATAAGAATTCAAAATTTAAAAACCATATTAAATACAGAAGTAGATGATTCTCATTTTGGAACAACAACTTTAATGAAAAACATAGAGCGAGCAAATCCAGAACTTTCTAGGGTAATAAAAAATTGTATTAAAGCTATAACTTCTTAATTAAAGTATAAAATTATATTATAAAAAGCTCAAAACTATTATTAGGAAAGATATGTTAAAACTTTCAACGTATATATCATATTTAATTAAAACCATTATTTAGTAGGTCTAAAATATCCAAAAACAAGTTAAAAGGCGAGGGATTCCTCGCCTTTTATGTTTATGGTTTACAAACTTAAAATTACGCCGATTGACCATTTGTAAGAAAATAGTTCAATTAAGTTAGCGCTTGTGCAACCAATTAAAAAAGGAACAACACACGGTTGTTCCTTTTTTAATTTAATTGCTGTGAGTTAGATGGGTGGGATTTGAACGGGTGGGAAACTGCAAGCGAAAAGTTTAAGTTTTACGTTGCTTGCGGTCAAACAATTACCAATTGTTTGCCACCCCGAGCCCGTGCCGAACTATGTTCGGGCAAATCCCACTCCCGCAACCAAGTGAGACACTGTTGAACCACCTAAGGTTCAACGGTGTTTTTTCTTTTAAAAATTTTTTAAATATGACATATATTTGTCATAAAAGGTGTTTATAATGAAATTATAAATTATCGGGGGATAAGGTTATGCAAGAACTCATAAATCAAAAATTGCAAGAAATTGAAAAAAGAGAAAATATAAAAATTTTGCATTGTATAGAATCAGGTAGTAGGGCTTGGGGTTTTGCATCACCCGATAGTGATTATGACGTGCGTTTTGTTTACGTTCGTCCTATAGAATATTATCTTCGCCTTGATAAAAAACGTGACGTAATTGAGTGGCAATTAGATGATAAGCTTGATATTAACGGTTGGGACGTAAGCAAATTTTTGCAATTATTATATAAATCAAATCCAACAACCTTCGAGTGGAACAGTTCGCCTATTGTTTATAAAACAACTAACGAGTGGCAGGGAATTTCTTTAATAGTTAATGACTATTTTGATAAGAAAGCAGGACTTTATCATTACTTAAGTATGGCGAAAACAAATTATCGCACGTACCTAAAAACTGAAAACGTAAAACTAAAGAAATATTTTTATGTATTGCGTCCGATTTTAGCGTGTAAATGGATTTTAGAAAAAGGAAATCCACCACCAATGCTTTTTGCAACATTGGTTAAGCAATGTTTAGATGATAAAATGAAATGCTATGTTTCGCAACTATTAGATTTGAAAATAAATTCTCCAGAAACAACAGAAGGCAAACGCATTGACGAACTTAACGCTTATATTGAAGAAAATCTAATGCTTATTGAGGATTCTATTAAACGAATTTGTCAAAGTAAGGTGTTTAAGTGGCAAGAATTAAATGAAACTTTTCTTAAAATATTAAATTAATAAAAAGGAGTAAGTTTATGGAAAAGAAAATAAAAAAGTTAAATATTAAGGTTGAAAAAGGTGGTATGATGTGCCCACAACCTGGTGAGTTTATGAAGCAAAGTATCACCATTAAAAATAATGGGCAAATTTGGTTCAATGCTTGGAGAAATTTAACTGAAGAAGAAATGTCAAAAGGTTTTATAGCATCAAATGGCATTTTTGCACCAGCCGTTGTTGTGCGTGAACAAAAAAATATCGGTAGCGGAAATGCGCAACACATTTTAGAGTGTGCTAGTGAAGTTTTGCCTAAATATGTAGATAAAGAATATAAGTTTTTTATATGTGATGCTTGCCCTGACGAGGTTATTATAGAATACGAAGATGGTGAAATTGTTGCGGGGCAACTCGCAAATTTAACTTATGAATTAGACGAAGTTGAGAAATTTTACGATTTTCTTGTAGAAGAAACACTTATTGAAAAGCTATTTTTCTTTGATGAACGTATTTTGGACGAAGAGGACGACGAAGATTAAAGAGGTGCTTATGTTAGAGTTTAAGTTGATAAGCAAAGAAAATGGTGTATATATTTATGAATATTATCCTGATGGGAATTTTTCTAAAAAACCTGGTATAGTGAAGCTTGACACAAATAAGCAAAAAATAGAATTGGTTGTTATGGCAGAAGAAGATTTTGTACGAATTATTACTGCTGAAGAACTAAATGAATCACGAGAATCTATGAATAAGTTGAGACAAGAAGAAGGTTTGCCTCCATTTACGGAAGTAGAATGGCCATTGGAAAAAGAAGATATAGAGCATTACTTTTATGGTTCACACGTTGTAAATAAAATATGGGAAGATTTTATAGGCAACACTATGAAAGAAGAAGGTATGGTTGCTTGGTATTAAATAATATGAAAAAATATGCGATAGTAAGGTTTATAGGTAAAGAAGAAGATTATATTACAGGCAAATGTAAAGATAAAGAATGGGAATATTGCAGGCAATGTGAAAAGAAAGATGGTTGCATAGAAGAATTTTTTCTTTACTTTAGGAAAGGCAATAAATATAAGGCTTACTTTTTAGATTATAGTCAAGGTAATAGGAACGTTTTGGATATTGAAGCTGAAAACGGTGAAATTTTATCGTTTGTTCCTTTAAGCGATTTTGAAATAGTTTCAGATAAAGACAACGTCTTAAATAATGATTATTTTTTGGTTAAGTGTATAGAGGACAATGTAAAAGATTTAACTAAAAATAAAGTGTATAAAGCATTAAAAGAGAATGATAAATGCTATTACGTTCTAGACAACTCTTTTGACTGCTATTATTATCCGAAAGAATATTTTGAAAAGGATAGAGATTAAAAATGACAAAACTCATAAAAGAAGAAATGACGGTTGAAGAAATAACAAAAGTTTTATCAAGCGCATATGTAAGGTTGATAAAAAAAGGATTGCCTATAAAAACATTTCCATCAGTAATGCTTTGGGGCGCTCCGGGTGTTGGTAAATCGCAAGGTGTAAGGCAAATAGCAAAAGAAATTGAATTTAAGACGAATAAAAAAGTAATAGTTACGGACGTTCGTTTGTTGTTGTTTAATCCAGTTGATTTAAGGGGAATACCAACGGCTAATGCTGAAAAAACTTTGGCTGTATGGTTAAAGCCACAAATTTTTCAAATGGATGAAAGTGAAGACGTTATAAACGTTTTGTTTTTAGATGAGATTTCTGCTGCGCCACCTTCAGTTCAGGCAGCGGCTTATCAAATAACCTTAGATAGGGTAATAGGTGAACACAAGTTGCCAGAAAATTGTATTGTAATTGCTGCGGGTAATAGGGTTAGCGATAAGTCTGTTGCATATAAAATGCCAAGAGCGCTTGCCAATAGACTTTTGCATTTAGACGTATGTGTTGATAATTCGGCTTGGCAACGTTGGGCAGCAAACAAAGGAATAAATCATATAGTAACGGGGTTTTTAGCGTTTAATCCAACTTGCTTGGCGGAGGATATAAATGAAAGTGAGTCAAATGCTTTTCCAACACCCCGTTCCTGGGAAATGGTTAGCAACATTTTAAACTGTATGGATAATGACCTAACTCAAGCCTATCCGTTGATTTGTGGTTGTGTTGGAAAAGACGTCTCAGATGAGCTAGTTTTATGGGCAGAAGTGTTTAATAAAATCGCTTCGCCAGAAGAAATTTGCTCCGGTAGAAATATTGGCATACCAATAAGATTAGAAGCAATCTATGCAAGCGTTTCATCGCTCGTTGAATTTCTTAAAAACAACCATACGGTAGAACAAGTTGACAATGCAATAAATTACGTTGTAAAAATTCCACAACGGGAATTTAGACAAAACTTTTTCTCGTATCTTTATCAAATGAAAGAAGTTAGAAAGGTTGCGTCAAAAAATAGTGCTTTTGCGGATTGGTTAAATAAAAACGGACTTTATGAAGATGACTGAGCAAAAAAAAGAAAAACTCAAAGAAATTATATATGATTCTAGGGCAAGAATACTTACCTATAGACCTGTATATGCCCTATTACTTATGTGCCTTAAAGTCGTGTTGGATGAAAAAATAGAAACAGTATCGATAAATGAACATTGTATTTTTTTCAATCCAAACTTTTTGCAAAAACTTCATGCAAAAGAAGTTGATTTTGTGCTTTTGCATCAACTCTATCACGTTATCAATGGCAATATTTGGCGAGAAAAAGCGTTTGCAACTGCAAACTATCACCACGCTTGCGATATGATAATAAATAGAAAATTATTAAAAGATGATGGTGCTGAAAAAAGTTATTCTCATTTGGGCAGGCTATTCTCGTTGGGTGCTGAATATAACCCCGATATAGTTAAACCTTTAGACGTGTATTATTCGTTGTATTATAACGTAGAAAGGTTTTCAGTTCAAGAAAGAAAAAGGTTAATGTTTGATAGCGATGATAGATGGGATGAGCATTATGACTATGGCCAGTTTGGCGAAATATTGATTGAAGCTGAAAAAGAAATTGATGAAAGTTTTTTCGCCAAGCAAGAAGAGGAAATATTAGTTGATAAGGCCAAAAATATGAGCGGAGATTCAGCGCCTTCTAACGATGGTAGCAATGATAACTCTGAAGATGATGGCGAAGAATTCTCAACGGAAAGTGAGATTGATAAAAACAAAAAGAAATGGCAAAAGCGTGTTGAGTTCGCCTTTAAAACGGTTAAAAAGAGTGGTGGTAATGGCGTTGAGTTTGAAAGCGATTATTTAAATTTGCAAATAGAAAAATTAAAGAAATCACAATTAGATTGGCGTACAATTCTCAACGAGGTTTTAAGTGAAGAAGTTTGTGATTATTCCTTTTCGCCTGTAGATAAAAGATTTTCAGAAAGTGAGTTTTTCTTGCCTGATTTTAATGAGAACGACACCGTTGTAAAAGACGTTTTATTTATGGTAGATACGTCTGCGTCAATAGACGTTACTGCTCTTACTATGGCTTTTTCCGAAATCAAAGGTGCTATAGAGCAGTTCAAAGGTAGGCTTTGTGGGAAATTAGGCTTTTTTGATTGGGACGTTAGAAAGGTAATTGGCTTTGATAGCGTTACAAATCTTGAAAAAATTACTCCTGTTGGTGGTGGTGGAACGGATTTTTATAGTGTTTTTGATTATGTTAATAATAAGGGATTAGAGCAAATTAGTCAGTTGATTATTTTAACAGATGGCGAAGCACCGTTTCCAGATGAATCAATGGCAAAAGGATTGCCTGTTTTGTGGCTTATAAATAATGAGAAAGAGACACCCCCTTGGGGAAAAATTGCAAGGATAATAATAGAATAGAAAGGAGAAAACAGATATGAAAACAAAAATATATTTTTCACCTGATTATAGTGCAACCTCTTTATTTGACGAAGAAGGATACAATAGAGAATACGAAGATTTTCCTTTATCGGCAGAGTTAGTAAAACAATTAGAGGAGTTTGACGATTCTATTTGGGAAATCATACAAATAATTACCGAACAAAGAAGATGGGAAATTTATAGAAATGGTTTAAGATTACGTAAGTTAGTTTCCCTTGAATTAGGGGATAAATATGAAGTTATAGAAGATTTAGATTGGTTAAAGCCTTAAAAAAATTGGAGTGGCAAGGAGAAAAGTATGATAGAAATTATAGGTAAGTATAATAGTGCAAAGTGCTTTACAAACAATTTAGAGCCAACTGCAATGGAGCAAATACAAGCGGTGTGCGACCAACAAGCATTTGCTAATTCAAAGATTAGAATAATGCCAGACGTTCACGCAGGCAAAGGTTGCACGATAGGGACAACCATGACTATTATAGATAAAATAGTTCCCGGTATGGTGGGTGTGGATATAGGCTGTGGTATGGAAACGGTGCGCATTGCTGAAAAGGAAATTGATTTTGATAGGCTTGATAAAATTATTCGCAAATATATTCCTTTTGGGCGTGAAGTTAGGGTTAAGCCACATAAGTATAGCGAAGAAATTGACCTAACTGAACTACGTTGCGCAAAAGACGTTAAGATTAGTAGAGCGATACATAGTATAGGCACGCTTGGTGGTGGCAACCACTTTATAGAAGTAGATAAAGATGAACAAGGCAATTATTACGTTGTTGTGCACTCTGGTTCTCGCCATCTTGGAACTGAAGTTGCTGAATTTTATCAAGACGAAAGCAGAAGGGCTTTATGGGGTGGCGCAAAACACCAAGTTCAAGAGTTGATAAGCAAGTTGAAAGAAGAAGGGCGTTTTCAAGAAATCCATAATACCGTAATGGCATTAAAAGAAGAGCAACAAATAAATATACCCCGTGACCTTGCATACGTAGAGGGCAAGTTATTTGAAGATTATATTCACGATATGAAAATTGTTCAAAAGTTTGCAACCCTAAATAGAAAGGCTATGATGGACGTGATTTTAGTTGGAATGCGTTTTACCAAAGTAGAAGAGTTTACAACTATACATAACTACATTGATACGGATGAAATGATTTTAAGAAAGGGTTCTGTTTCTGCTAAAAGTGGCGAAAAACTTTTGATACCTATCAATATGCGCGATGGTAGTCTTGTTTGTGTTGGAAAGGGTAATGAAGACTGGAATTGTTCTGCACCACACGGCGCTGGGAGGTTAATGTCTCGTTCGGTAGCGTTTAAAAATCTCACCATGGAAAAGTATCAAGAAGAGATGCAAGGTATTTATTCAACTTGTATAAACAAGGAAACTATTGATGAGTCGCCTATGGCTTATAAGCCTATAGATGAAATTATAGAGCACATAGAGCCGACTTGTGAAATTGTTTCAAGAATTAAGCCTGTTTATAACTTTAAGGCTTCGGAATAAATAAGGTGAAAACAAAAGGAGAAATTAACATGCCAACCTTAAATATAGATGGAACGGAATTTACGTTATCAATAAAGCAGTATTCAAAACCTGAAATTGGCGAAACGTATAGTTGGTCGGAAATTGAATTTGTAATAAAAAATGAACACACGCATTACTCAATATGTAATGAACTTTTAATGCAAGAAGAAGTAGATAAAATTATAAATTATTTACAAGATTTAATCGAAGACAAAATAAAAGAAAAATACACTCTAATATTTGTTGAGCCGGATTTAGAAATTAATATATTCCCCAAAAAAGTTGACTACACAGAAAAAGGTAGAGTTTATCATGGCACTGGTCATGGGACTTTTGACGGTATAATTGAAATTATAATAAATTTTTGGCACAAGGGTTGTTTAATTGGTGAATCTTATCATATAGTCCTTTGTTTTAATGAAGTTGTAGAATTATTAGAAGGATTAAAGGCAGAAAAAGACGGGTTGCCTTTACCAAACGAAAATGAGAAAGTATACCTTATAGGCGTATCTAAAATGGAAACACCAGAAGAAATAATTTGGTGCTATGCTGATGGTTTTGATTGGGATGATTGTAGATATTATTGGATAGAAGATGAACAAACAAAAAGAGAGTTAATTGTTTTAGAAGAAGTAAGAAGGGCTTATTATAAAAACAACTTACCAATTCCTTTAAATGAAATAAAGACGATAAAACGTAGAGCGACTGCTGAAGAAAAAGAACGCGCGGATAGAGCGTGGGATAAGTATTTTGAAGAACATATAAAAAAATAAATTTTATTCTAATAAAAAATCGGTCTAATAGGCCGATTTTTGACTTTGATGAGTAGCACCCTGCGACTAAAAGTAAAATAATTGTAGTTTAATTTTTGTCACGAAAAGTATATAAAATTCGTGAAAATTTTAGAGTCGCTTTCGAAAAATAAAAAATTTTAAAGTTTTGAAAGCAAGATTTCCTCCAGAAAGTTACAAAAAACACAACTATTTGGAGCAAACGTATAACAAAGTCATTGATTTTCTCCAAAAAATACTGTTTAATGATATTATGATAAAGCGCCTTCTCTTTTTAATGCAAGAGCTATTGAGTTCTTTTATGAGTTTCTTGCAAAATATGGGATTGAGGAAGTTTACTATTATTCAATTAGGGATAATTTCTTAAAACACTATGGTTATTTTATCAAAAACTAAATGATTTTATTGAAGATATTGACATTTTATGATAAAATAACAACATGAGTGTTATTTATAAGCCTACTGGAATGGCAAGGGAATATAGCCCTTATGCTTTGAATATTTACATAGGGTGTAGCCATAGATGCAAATATTGTTATGCTCCGCATACTCTTCAGCGTTCTGAAGATAATTATTTTGGAAAGCCAGAGCCAAGAAAAGACATTTTAAAACTACTTGAAAAAGACCTAAAAAAGAACGTCTACACAGAGCAAGTTTTGATATCTTTCGTTGGTGACGTTTATTGCGACAATACAGATAATAGCGAAACTACGAGAGAAGTTTTAAAACTTTTGAACGAATATAAAGTTCCCGTTGCCGTTTTATCTAAAGGCGGAAGCAAAATGCTTAGGGACATAGACGTTTTTAAATCCTTTGGCGATAGAATAACCGTTGGCACGACCCTCACTTTTTTAGATAATGATAAAAGTAGAGAATGGGAGCCATATGCATCTCTTCCTGAAGATAGGCTTTTCACATTAAAAACCTTGCATGATAACGGAATAAAAACTTTTGCAAGTTTCGAGCCTACTATTGAGCCGAGTGAGAGTCTGAAACTAATTGAAAGAACTTTAAAAGACGATTCTGTTGAACATTACAAGATAGGCAAGATAAATAACTATAAAAATGTAGACAAATGGCAAGATTGGGAGAATTATTTATTCAATTGCATTGAGCTTTTGCGCCCTGCAATGAAGAAAGTTTATTATAAATTTTGCTTGAGAAAATTAGCTCCTAACGTTATTTTATGGGATAATGAAAAGAATCCAGATTTATATAACGTTAGAACTTCAAGAAGCGAACAATCTTCTATATTTGATAATATCTAATTTTTAGCAAGTTAAAAGGCGAGAAATTTGATGTGAACCCAAAAGTTTAGACACTTTTAGGAGGTGCATTTCAAGTTCTCGCCTTTTATGTTTATGGTTTACAAACTTAAAATTATGCCGATTGACCATTTATAAGAAAATAGTTCAATTAAGTTAGCGCTTGTGCAACCAATTAAAAAAGGAACAACCGTGCGTTGTTCCTTTTTTAATTTATTTGCAGAAAGTTTGTTGAGTGGGATTTGAAGTAGCGTTAAAAAAATATGCGTTGCTCCGCATATTTTTAGCGGTGACCGAAGATTTTTGCAACCATAAGTTTAAGTTTTTGTAATTGCGTTGCAAAAAGACAAGAAGAAATGCCCATCTACTAGCGTGGGACGACAAACCCCTCGACGAACTTTGTTCGCCCCTCCCCTTAATAAGGGGAAAAGCACGCAACCACTTGCTGTATTGTTAAACCATTTATGGTTCAACAGTGTTGTTATTAAAAATTTTTTATTTTATTACACATTAATTTTTATTGTGTTTTATCAGGTTAAGTGTTATAATTTACTAAACAATAAATTTTTTATATTAACAAGAGAGGTATTTTAAGTATGGATTGGCAAGCATTGCTAAACACATTGGTACAATGGGCAACAAATACTGGCGTAAAAATAATTATTTCGTTGGTTATTATGTTTATTTCTTTCAAAATAATAAATGTTGTTGCTAAAAAGCTTGTTAAAAGAGGCGGAAAAAAACACTCGGACAAGACAATTTTTCAAACCCTTGCTTACGTGTTAAAAATAGGGCTTAAAATTATCGTAGTAATTTGCTTAATAGGGTATTTAGGTATAGACACTAGTGGGTTAACGGCATTGATAGCATCGCTTGGCGTCGGCATAGGTTTGGCAGTAAATGGTGCGTTATCTAATCTTGCCGGCGGTGTTTTAATTATTCTAACTAGACCGTTCAAGATTGATGATTACATAGAGGTGTTAGGCTATGCTGGAACTGTAGTTGATATTCATATTACTAATACTAAACTTTTAACGCCGGATAATAAAGTGATTTATCTTCCTAATGGCTCTCTTTCAAATGCAGAAATAGTTAACTATTCGGAAAAAGATTTAAGACGTGTTGATTTTATGTTTTCAATCGGTTATGGTGATGATTTTGTAAAGGCAAAACAAATTATAACGGATATTTGTGTTGCGCACGAACTTGTTTTAAAAGATCCACAACCTTTTGTTAGAGTTAAAGAGCATGGTGCTTCAAGTATAAACATAACAGCAAGGGCGTGGGCAAAAAATGCAGATTACTGGACTGTTTATTTTGATATTATCGAAGCCGTAAAAACTGCGTTTGATAAAGAAGGCATCGAAATTCCTTTCAACCAACTAGATGTCAACATAAAGAACAAATAGAACAAAAGAAATATTTTAATTAAAAAGAATTAGAAATTTTCTAACGCTTTTAATGTTGTAGTTCGTATGGTTTATTTGTCATGCAACCAAAAAGAAAACACTCATCTTTTGATGGGTGTTTTTCTTTTTGCATCGAGAAGAATATTGTGTGAGATTTGAAGTAGCGTTATAAAATTAAAAACTACATTATAATTGACATTAATATATTAATTGTAAAAACTCTATTAAAATATTTTCACACATAAGTTAATTATAGCATAAATCAAGTTTTAAGTAAAGTGATATTGTTTGCGCTAGCAAACAGTTATATTTTTAGAGTAATTCTAAAAGTTATATTTTGACTTGCAGTCAAAGTTATATTATATTTACCACAACTCGCCAAAGGCGAATATAACTTTGCGTAGCAAAATATAACTGCTTTAAGCAATATAACTTGCCGATAGGCAAATATAACTAGTGCGTCAGTAATAGGGATTATTACTGACGCACTAAAGGTAGGTTTTTTATTGCATAATTTCTTTTCATTGTAGATAAATTTTTAATTTAAAATACGTAAAATGTGGCTATAAAATCGTTGACTCTTTCACTTTAGTGTGGTAAAATGGTAAAGTATTAAAGTGGAGGCGTGCTTTTACAATGAAACAAATTAACAAAAAAGATTTTGAAATTTTTTATAAGGCTATACTTTCTTTAAAAACAATTGAAGAGTGTGATGCGTTTTTTAACGACGTATGCACTATTCAAGAGCTTGAGTCGTTTAAGCAAAGATTAGAAGTTGCCTTTTTATTAAAGGAAGGAATGAGTTATTCCGGTATAAATAAAATTACTAGCGCTAGTACTGCTACTATTTCAAGGGTAAGCAGGTATTTGAATTATGGCGATGGTGGTTATTCTATAGTAATTGAAAGAATAAAGGACGAAGAAAATGTTTAATCAAGATATATTAAGTAAGTTAGAACAAACAATATATAAATTAAGAGAACTTTTTATAAATAACGGATACCGTAAATTCAAAATGAACAAGTTTGAAGAATATGATTTATATTCAAAAAACAAAGAATTTTTGGTGTCGGACGGGGTTATCGTTTTCAACGACACTAACGGTAAACTTTTGGCGTTAAAGCCAGACGTTACTTTGTCTATAATCAAAAACACTAAAGACGATTTAAATGGCATTGAAAAGGTTTTCTACAATGAAAACGTATATAGGATTTCACCAACTTCGCACACCTACAAAGAAATTATGCAAACGGGGTTAGAATGTATTGGTAAAATTACATTTAACGAAGTTGTGGAAGTAGCAGAACTTGCATTAAAAACCCTTGAACAAATTTCAAGCAATTTTTTGTTACAGTTAGCAAATATAGACTTAGTTAGGGCTATATTTAATGATTATGAAATTACAAATAAATTATTAGAAAAAGTTGTAATTGCAATCAGTCAAAAAAATATAGAAAGTATCAAAGAAATAGTTAACGAAAAACAATTTGAAGCAATAAACGTATTAATAAGCAGTTATAATTCAATAGAAGAAAATTTGATAGATATTGAAAAAATAGCCGTTTCTGATAATAGCAAATACATTTTTAGTAATTTCAAAGAAGTTATAAATAAGTTAAGCAAACTTGGATTTAGCGATAAAATTGCTATTGATTTTTCTATCATTGATTTTAACAGTTATTATAGTGGGATAGTTTTCAAGGGGTTTGTAAATGGAATTTCTACGAAGATTTTATCAGGTGGGCAATACGACAATTTACTAAAAAAGATGAATAGGAAATCAGGAGCAATAGGCTTTGCTGTTTATCTAGATGAAATTGAAAGGTTAGAAGAAGATTTAGTAAATTCTGATGAGTATATAAAAATCGCTCTTCCAAAAGGAAGACTTGGCGAAAAAGTTTATCAAATGTTTGAAAATGCTGGTTTTGATTGTCCGTCAATTAAAGAAAATAATAGGAAACTTATATTTGAAAACGCTAAAAAGAAACTCAAATTCTTTTGGGTGAAACCGTCAGACGTTACGATTTACGTAGAACGTGGTAGCGCAGATATAGGCGTTGCCGGTAAAGATATTTTAGAAGAATATAAGCCTGACGTTTTCGAACTTTTAGATTTAGGTGTCGGAAAATGCAAAATGGCAGTTGCGTCTAAAAAAGAATTTGTTGACGACGAGTCTAAAACTTTAAGGGTTGCAACGAAATTTTCAAACATTGCAAGTGAATATTACGCAAAAAAATGTAGAGATATAGATATTATACATCTTAACGGCTCTATTGAAATTGCTCCAATATTAAATTTATCTGACGTTATCGTGGATATAGTTGAAACGGGTAGAACACTTCTTGAAAACGATTTGGTGCCTTTTGAAACGATAATGCCTATAAGTGCAAGGCTTATAGTTAACAAGACTTCATACGGTTTTAAAAACAAGCAAATCAACGAAATAAAAAACGGGTTATTTAACGAGGCAATAAAAAATGATTAAAATTTTAGATTATTCTAAACTTAAAGAAGACATTTTTGCAAGAGAAGAGACTAATTCTAACGTTGAAGATATTGTAAAAGATATTTTAGACGACGTTTCTAAAAATGGAGATAAGGCGTTAATTTACTACGCCGAAAAGTTTGATAAATGTAAATTAAACAACTTATTAGTTACCGAAAAGGAATTTGAAGAAGCATTTTCGCTAGTTGATGATGAGTTTGTTGAAATATTGAAAAAAGCAAGTGAGAACATTAGAGAATTTCACGTAAAGCAATTGAGAAAAGGTTTTGAAATTAAAAAGCAAAACGGCGTTATTATAGGTCAAAAAATAACTCCTATAGAAAGGGTTGGGCTTTACGTTCCTGGGGGGACTGCGGTTTATCCTTCAACCGTTTTAATGGACAGTATTCCTGCAAAAATTGCAGGCTCTAAAGAAATTTGCATAACGACTCCGCCTAATAGTGATGGGAAAATTGATCCTAATATTTTAGTTGCTGCTAAAATTGCAGGAGTTGATAAAGTGTATAAAGTTGGTGGGGCTGGGGCAATAGCGGCGCTAGCATATGGCACGGAAACCATTGAGAAAGTAGATAAAATCGTTGGACCGGGAAATGCTTTCGTTGCTGAAGCCAAAAGACAAGTTTTTGGCAAAGTTAATATAGATATGATTGCTGGACCTAGTGAAATATTAATTATTGCAGATGCTAAAAGCAATCCTAAGCACGTTGCCGCCGACCTTTTATCTCAAGCAGAGCACGATAAAATGGCAAGTGCCGTATTAGTAACGGACAGTACAGAACTAGCAATAAAAGTTCAAGATGAAATAGAAAAACAACTAGAAAACCTTTCAAGAAAGGATATTGCTAGAGTTTCTATTGACACGAATGGCAAAATAATTGTTGCAAAAAATCTAGAAGAAGTTATTGCTGTAAGCAATAAAATTGCTCCCGAACACTTAGAATTAATGGTCGATAATCCGTTTGATTATTTAGACAAGATTACTAATGCAGGAAGCATATTTATGGGAAGATATTGTCCTGAAGCATTGGGCGATTATTATGCCGGAACAAATCACACGCTTCCAACTTCTGGAACTGCAAAATTTTCAAGTCCTCTTTCGGTAGATGACTTTATTAAAAAAACACAATATACCTATTATACTAAAGATGCTTTGGAAGAAGTATATAAAGACGTCGTTTACTTTGCAAACAAAGAAGGGTTAGATGCACACGGGAAAAGTGCAAAAGTAAGGTTTGAAGATAAATATGAGTAAATTTTTAAATAACAATCTAAAAAACGTAGAGGCTTACGTGCCAGGCGAACAGCCTCAAGATAAAACTTATATAAAATTAAATACTAACGAATCTCCGTTTCCACCTAGCAATAAGGTAGTTAAGGCTATAAACAAAAAATCAGTTAAGTCTTTAAGATTATATAGCGACCCAACTTGCCGAGTGCTTAAAGAAAAAATTGCTAACGTTTACAACGTTGACTCTAATAACGTTTTCGTTGGCAACGGTTCTGATGAAATATTAAACTTCATTTTTATGGCATACGGAGAAAAAGGCGTGGCTTTTGCAGACATAACTTACGGTTTTTATTCAGTATTTGCCGAGCTTTACAATATTAAAAGCACGATAATACCTTTAAAAGACGATTTTACTCTAGACCATAAAGCGTTTTTAAATCAAAACAAACTTATAGTAATTGCTAGCCCAAACGCTCCAACGGGAATAGAAGTTTCTGTAGAAGAATTAGAAGAAATTTTAACAAGCAACAAAGATAGTATTGTGGCAGTCGACCAAGCATACGTAGACTTTGGTGGAACGAGCGTAGAATATTTAACTAAAAAATACGATAATTTAGTTTGCGTTTATACTTTTTCTAAATCAAGAAGTATGGCAGGTGCTAGGCTTGGTTTTGCAATTGCAAACCAAAGTATTATATTAGATTTAGAAAAAATAAAGTATTCAACAAATCCCTATAACGTAAACACGCTAACTCAATTAGCGGGAGTTACGGCGCTTATCGACAACGAATACTATATGAAAAACGCCAAAATAATACAAAGTAATAGAGAGTATACTAAAACTGAACTTTGTAAACTCGGTTTTGAGGTTATTGACTCTAAAGCAAACTTTATCTTTGCGAAAAACAGTAAAATAGACGGTAAAAGTTTGTATTTGAAATTAAAAGAACAAGGCGTTTTAATAAGGCATTTTGATAAAGATAGAATTAGAGATTTTATTAGAATAACGATAGGCAGTTTTTCTGAAATGAAAATTTTTGTGGAAAAACTAAAAAATATTTTAGGAGAACTAAAATGAGAGAAGCAACTATAAAAAGAGAAACTAAGGAAACTAATATCAACCTTACTATCAATTTAGATGGAAAAGGTACGTCTAATATAAATACCGGGTGTGGGTTTTTCGACCACATGTTAGAACTTTTTGCTCGCCACTCTAGATTTGATTTAAACGTTGTTTGCAAAGGAGATATTAACGTCGATTATCACCATACGGTTGAAGACGTTGGCATAGTTTTGGGTCAAGCAATAAAAAAAGCGCTTGGCGATATGAAAGGTATTGTTAGATATGGAACGACTATTCTTCCTATGGACGAAAGTTTAATACTTACTGCGATAGATATATCGGGCAGAAGTTATTTAAAATTTGATTTGCCAACGAGAGCGAATAAAATAGGCGATTTCCCTGTCGAACTCGTAGAAGAATTCTTTTTAGCATTTGTTCGCCACGCAGGTATTACCTTGCACGTAGTTAAAATGGCGGGGACGAATGCTCACCATATAGTAGAGGGATTGTTTAAATCATTTGCTAGGTCTTTAAAAATTGCCGTTGCTATTGATAGAGAATATGCTAATGAAATTCCATCGACTAAAGGGGTTCTTTAATGATTGCAATTATTGATTACGGTGTTGGAAACTTGTTTTCACTTACTTCTTCGTTTAAAGCGATAGGTGAAGAAGTAATAATTACTGACGACGTTGAAATAATAAAAAAAGCCGATAAGTTAATTTTACCGGGCGTAGGTGCTTTTGGAGACGCAAGTAAAAAACTATTTGATAGTGGGCTTGATAAAGTTATTTTAGAACAAGTTAAAAACAAAAAACCTTTACTTGGCGTATGTCTTGGCATGCAAATGTTGTTTACTGAAAGCCATGAATTTGGAATATATAAAGGGCTTAATTTAATTAACGGCAAAGTGGTGCATATAGATTTGCCTAATAATTACAAAATTCCACATATAGGGTGGAACGCTCTTCACTTTAAAAAAGATAGCCCTATTCTTAAATATATTAAAAAAAATGATTTCGTATATTTCGTTCATTCTTATCACGCAGTAGATTGCGAAGAATCGGTAGTAGCAACTACAGATTATGGAATGGAAATTACCGCAATAGTTCAATCTGGTAACGTGTACGGCTGTCAATTCCATCCGGAAAAGAGTGGAGACGTAGGGCTTAAAATTTTAAAAGCATTTGCTGAAATTTAACTAAAAGGGTATAAAAATGAATATTTTTCCAGCAATAGATTTATATGACAAAAAGGTCGTTAGGCTTTATAAAGGCGATTATTTAAAAATGACCGTATATAGTGAAAATCCACTTGCCGTTGCAAAAGATTTCGAAAAAGCAGGGGCTAAGTATATTCATATCGTAGATTTAGAAGGTGCAAAATTCGGCACTACTCCAAATATAGAAATAGTTCGTGAAATTGCTAAAAATACTAAATTATTTATTGAAATAGGTGGAGGAATTAGAAGTCTTGAAACCATAAAAAGTTATCTCGACGCAGGAGTTAATAGAATTATTTTAGGAACTTCAGCAGTTACCGATCAAGAGTTTTTGAAAGAAGCGTTAAAATTATACAAAGATAAAATTGCGGTAGGCGTAGATATAAAAGACGGATACGTTGCAATTAAAGGGTGGGAAGAAAAATCCAATTATAATTGTTTTGAATTTTGCCTACTTATGCAGTCTCTTGGCGTAAAATACGTTATATGTACTGATATTTCTAAAGACGGGGCAATGCAAGGAACTAATAGAGAACTTTATAAAGAATTATCTGAAAAGTTTTCTATAAATATAACGGCGTCGGGAGGCGTATCAACGCTTGACGATATCGTAGCCCTTAAAAATCTTAATTTATACGGAGCAATTATAGGAAAAGCGTATTATACCGGTTCAATCAAAATTGAAGATGCGTTGGAGGCTACGAAATGATAACGAAAAGAATAATACCTTGCCTTGACGTCAAAGATGGCAAGGTTGTAAAAGGCGTTAATTTTGATAATTTAAAAGACGTTAACTCGCCTATAGAACTTGGTAAATATTATAGCAGTTGTGGGGCAGACGAGTTAGTGTTTTACGACATTACTGCAAGTAGCGATGGAAGAAAATTGTTTACCGAAGTATTAACTGAAGTTGCTAAAAACGTATTTATTCCTTTAACGGTAGGTGGCGGAATAAATACGATTGATGATTTTGATAGAGTTTTAAAATGTGGTGCAGATAAGGTTAGTGTAAACTCCGGTGCAATAAAAAACCCTGATATTATAAAACAGGGTGCGCTAAAGTACGGAAACCAATGTGTTGTAATTTCAGTTGACGTAAAAAGGGTAGATGGAAAATATATCGTTTTTGCTAAAGGTGGAAGGGAGAACACGGGCATTGAGGCGCTTAGTTGGATAAAAAAATGTGTAGAAAACGGAGCAGGAGAAGTCGTTGTTAACTCTATAGATACAGACGGAGTTAAAAAAGGTTTTGATATTTCACTACTTAAAGAAGTGTGCGAAATAGTAAACGTTCCCGTAATTGCTTCAGGGGGAGCGGGAAGCATTGAAGATTTTATTACGCTTTTTAGAGAAATTCCAACGATAGACGCAGGTCTTGCCGCTTCAATTTTTCATTTTGGAGAAGTAAGTATTAAAGACTTAAAATATAAACTAAAACAAGAAAATATTAACGTTAGGTAGGCTAAATATGATAGAAATAAAAGACTTAAAATTTGATGAAAAGGGGTTAATTCCCGCAATAGTCGTAGACGCTTTAAGCAAAAAAGTATTAACGCTTGCGTATATGAACGAAGAAAGTTTAAAAATCTCTCTTGAAAAGAAAAAAACTTGTTTTTGGAGTCGTTCAAGAAAAGAACTGTGGTTAAAAGGCGAAACGAGTGGGAATTATCAAAATATCGTATCGATTACTGCAGATTGTGATAAAGACGCATTAATCGTAATGGTGGAAAAAGAGGGCCCTGCTTGTCACTTAGGAACGGAGTCGTGCTTTAATGATAAATTATTTATTAATCAAGACAAAAATGAATTTTCAATAGACGGGCTTTACGAATTATTACAAGGTAGAAAAGAAAAACTTCCAGAAGGCTCTTACACTACCTATCTTTTTGAAAAGGGTATAGATAAAATCCTTAAAAAGGTTGGGGAAGAATGCACTGAAGTTATAATTGCAGGAAAGGCAAACGATAAAAAAGAGACTATTTATGAGATTGCAGACCTATGCTATCACGTAATGGTTATGATGGTTGAAATGGGAATATCGCTTGAAGAGGTTAGAAAAGAACTTGCTTCACGTCACGTTATTGACCACAAAGTAAAACAAGAAAAAATGACTAAATAATTTTATGATAAAAAGTAATTACCATACTCATTCAACTTTTTGTGACGGGCAAGATAGCGTTGAAAGCATTGTAGAGTACGCAATAAAAAAAGGTTTTAAATATTTAGGTTTTTCATCTCACAGTTATATAGAAGGAGATGATAGTTGGACACTTAAAAAAAGCAGTTTACCTGAATATATTAGCGAAGTTTTAAGGGTAAAAGAAAAATATAAATCACAAATTTGCGTTTTTTTGGGTATAGAACAAGATACTTGTTCTAATAGATATAATTATAATTTTGATTATATAATAGGTTCTATGCACAGTGTAGAAAAAAACGGAAAATTTTATTCTATAGACCAAGACGTAGAAAGTTTCAAAAACTTGTTAGAAAATATTTATTTAAACGATTTTGATAGTTTATGTAAAGATTATTTTGAGCAGTTGCAAGAATTGTACGTTAAAACAAATGCCGACGTTGTAGGTCATTTTGATTTAATTTCAAAATATTTTGAAGTTTTAAATTTAAGTCTTCCTAAAAATTATTTAAAATATGCTGAAAACGCTATAGTGAACATTATAAAAGACGTAAAAATTTTTGAAATAAACACTGGTGGCATGGCTCGAGGCTATAAAACAACGCCATATCCTTCAAAAGAAATTTTGTCATTAGTTTTAAAGCATGGAGGAAGAGTTATTATAAATTCTGATTGTCACAGTAAAGAAAATTTAGATTTTGGCATAGAAAATGCTGTAAAACTAGCAAAAGAAGTAGGGTTTAACAAAAAAGCAATTTTTACCGATAAGGGGTTTGAGTTGGTTGATTTGTAAATGGTTATAAAGAAAATTATTCAATTTAGCGCTCTAGCAATCACGTCAAAGCAAGGACCAGAGTTGTTTAAGTGTCAATAAAAACTTTTTCAATACGTCTTTAAAACAGTAATAAATCTAATAAAATAAGTAATATATTGGTATTTTTAAAGTAAAAATTATTATACTATATAAATTATACTATATAAATAAAAATCGAAGGAGATTACATGAAAGAGTATAACATAATTGATTTTGGTGCAAAATCAGGCTGTTTATCTACTACTGCTATTCAAAATGCGATAGATAAATGCTATCTTGATGGTGGTGGAAGGGTAGTTATTTCAAATGGCACTTACATTTCGGGTACGATTTTTATGAAATCGAACGTGCATTTAGTTATAGAAGCGGGTGCAAAAATTTTCATGTCTGGAAGCATTGAAGATTTTCCTGATTTTACTTGCGAGTGGGACGTAAAAACCGCGCCACGATATAGTGCAAGGTGTTTAATATACGTAGGTAATTGTGAAAACGTATCAATTACTGGGCTTGGTCAAATTGATTGTAACGCTAAAGCGTATTGTGAAGTTAACCCTAATCCTAGCACGTCAGATAGCGACCCGTTCCTTTGTAAAAGAATGAAAAGAAAACTTAGCGACGAAAATACTCCAGGCAGAATGATTTTCGTTATGAAGAGTAAAAACGTTACTCTTTCCGATTTTACTATGACTGAAATGGCAGGTGGCTGGGGCATTTGGGTAAACGGAAGCGAATATGTTAATATTAATAATTTAAAACTTTATTGTAATCCTAATTATCCTAATTCGGACGGTATTCATATTAATAGTTCAAAAGACGTATTCGTTATAGGTTGTGCGATTCATTCGGGAGACGATGCCGTTATAATCCGTTCAAATACAAATACTTTAGGGGAAGATATTCCTTGTGAAAACGTAGTGATAAAAGGATGTTCACTTAGTTCTAACTGCCAAGCAATTCGTATAGGTTGGATTGGCGACGGGTTAATTAGAAACTGTGTCTTATCTGATTTAGTTATTACTAATTCTAGAGATGCAATCACTATTTTACTTCCGCCTTATTCCGTTCCTTCCGACCTTGGCAAGAATACGACTAGAATTGAAAGGCTTTCATTTAACAACATTTTAATTGATAATACACATCGTTATCCTATTAATATGGTTATTTCGGAGTCGGAAATCACAAAATGCGATTATATTAAAAATATTCAATTTAATAATATTAATAGTAAAACCAATTACGCGCCACGCTTAATGGGAAGAAAAGACGTGTATCTTGAAGATATTACCTTTAATAACTGCCGTTTTGACGTTAACGAAAAAGCAGATGCTGGTTTTGACGTTAGATACGTTAAAAATTTAAAAGTAAACGCAGAATTTAATATTGACTAAACAATAACTTGCCGTAAGGCAAATTTCATCGCGAAAGCGATTTCATCCATAAGCGGTGGATTTCACTCGTCAAAAACGGATGTTAACAACCTGTAGGGGAGAGCATTGCTCTCCCGATTTTTATTATACAAAAACACCCTGTCATTCTTCGCCTACCTACTTGACGGGCTAACGGAGAATCTATTGTGATAAGGAAGAGATACTTCAAAAGCCGTTCAAAGCGGGCAATGTTCAGTATGACATTTTATATATAACTTTCTTCCTGTCATTCTTCGCGTTGACCAACAGCGACGGGCAATCGGAGAATCTATTAACGAAAAGCCCATTCTTGTCATTCTTCGCCTAAGAGCATATAAACGTCGTTATACGTCGTTACTGCTACGCGTTTTGCCTTCAACAACCCAAAAGGTTAGTTTCAACCAAAACGCTTGCGAGCTAAAGGCAAGAAAGGATATTCTAAGCCTTGCCTAAAAGGCGTATATTAGGCGCCTTATGGCAAAAGTTCCTTTATAGTATAGTATACAACTGCAGTCGCTTTCACCAAAAGCCACACAAATCTACACCTTTAAGGTGCGAAGCAATTTAGGGTTAGCAAATTTTTAGTTTAGACAAGGCAAAGACCGAAGATAATAGTAGAGTCTATTATCAAGGGGTTTAACGCAGTATAAACAAAAATTAGCAACCCCAAATCAATGCTTGAAATATTCTTTCTTG
>JAZUMP010000026.1:0-2143 GCA_045603725.1 Christensenellaceae bacterium | reverse complement strand
TGGTTTATCAAAAAATGATAATTGCTTGTAACTATCTAATTTTGTTAAATTAGTGAGAGATATGCTTATAAGCCTAATAGGTTTTTTGTCTTTCCAAAGTTCTTCTAGCAAATTTTTCGCTGCTTTATATACTTCGTTTGTCGTGCTCAATGGTTCTGAAAAACTCGTTTGATGCGACTGATTTTTAAAATTCGGGAATCTTATAGTAACAGATACGCAATGTGCTTTGTTGCCGTCTTTTCTCATGTGCTGCGTTACTGTATCGGAAAGTGCAAGAAGTATAGTATTTGCGTCTTTTAATGACGATAAGTTTTCTTCTAGTGTTACTGAATTGCTGTATCCTTTAGGTTCAGGTCTTTCTGAAATCACAGGCGAATTATCTATGGCATTTGCAAAGTTATGCATATACAAACTTCTTTTGTTTCCAAAATATTTTGTCAAAAGCTCTATTTCGGCATGTGCAAGGTCGCCTATTTTGTATATTCCTAAAGAATTTAATTTTTTAGCTGAAGTTTCTCCGACATAAAGCAAATTTCGAACAGGTAAATTCCACATTTTGGTAGGCACTTCGCATAAAAACAGCGTATGTACTTTATCAGGTTTTTCGAAATCACTTGCGATTTTGGCACAAAGTTTGTTCTCGCCTATACCAATATTAACCGTAAATCCGAGCTCGTCTTTTATTTTGTTTTTTATCTCGTAAGCTATATTAATCGCTGAGTGATTATTATTAACTATTCCGGTCATATCAAGAAAACATTCATCAATCGAAAATTCTTCCATAGTCGGAGAATATAATTTACATATATTCTTGAACGCTTTTGAGCAAACTTGATAGAGTTTAAAATCAGGTTTAAATATTTGTAAATCAGGACATTTTCTAAGCGAAAAAGACAAAGGTTCTCCTGTTTTTACACCCATTTCTTTAGCTTTATTTGATTTCGCGAGAACTACGCCTTTTCTTGTTGTTGGATCGCCACCTATGCAAGAAGCGATTTCGCGTATATCCGATTCTCCGTTTTTGACTCTTTTGGCTGCTTCCCACGAAAGAAATGCACTGTTTACGTCTATATGAAAAATTATTCGTTTCATAAATATTTTCACCCACTTTTGACCAAAATAATTATAATTCAAGTAAATATTTGATAAATTTTTTATATATAAATTATACACAAGATAAAAAACACAAGGTGACCAACATGAGATTATGGCATAAAGATCTTATTAAAGTTTTGCCCCAACAACAATTGTTTGGACAATGGCGAGAATGCTGTTGTATAGCAAGAAATATTTCAATAAATAACACACCTAATCACATATTAGTAAATAAAATAATGAATTATCCTATAAGTCACTTCTGGAAATACGGATTTATAGTCATGGAAGAAATAAAAAAGCGTGGTTTTAATTGTGACTTCGAAAAGTTTCAAAAATGGCTCGAAAAGCCACAATTATTGTCCGTACCTGAAACAGCAAATCTTTTTAAACAATGGCATAACAACAGATATCTGACACAATGCTTTTATAATTTGCAAGAAAAATATGATTGTGGCGGAATCTCGAAACACGAGTGGAACCCGATTGAAAATTATTACAGTAAAATACAGCTTGATATTTGAAACTATTTTTACCATAGTTTAGAAAGGTCTTTCAGCATAGCCTCTTTTCGTTCTTTTTCTATACCACAATACTTGAGTGTTGTTTTTTCAGAACTATGATTTAAAATATCTTGAAGTGTTGCCAAAGCCGACATATCGTTTTTATGAACTTGCAAAAACCAATAAGCAAAAGTTTTTCTAAGAAAATGAGTTGAGCAATGATACGGAAGATTTAAGTCTGTTGCCATATTATCGAAAATTTTTCTTGCACTTGATTTATCTATCGGGCTATTTTTGCCTTTTCTACTTTGGAAAAGATATTCGTTTAATAAAAAACTACCTCTGTTTTTTGTGTACAAATTTATAGCGACTTTAATACCATCGCTGATTGGTATAGTTCTTCTCTTTTTAGTTTTCTGCTCTACAATATCAATTTCACGTTTCCAAGTTTTATAATCTTCAAAAAAGTCTGAAAACTTCAAACTTAGTAAATCACTTATACGATAACCTGTTGTGATTCCAATAATAAATAAGCAATAGTTTCT
>JAZUMP010000025.1:0-14340 GCA_045603725.1 Christensenellaceae bacterium | reverse complement strand
CCCCTTGACAATACGGCTAGTATTGCCTGCGAGATTAAGCCAAATCTAACTTGTAATAATCCCTTTTTAATTTATCAAACGGCTTATTCAATCGCCCTGGCGCTTTCATAAAACTTACTTATAGAAAAAGTGTGAAATACTTAGAGTAGTATCCCTACCCCCTTGACAATACGGCTAGTATTGCCTGCGAGATTAAGCCAAATCTAACTTGTAATAATCCCTTTTTAATTTATCAAACGGCTTATTCAATCGCCCTGGCATTTCTCCTTGTCATTCTTCGCCTACCACCGAGATGGGCTAACGGAGAATCTATTAATGAAATAAAATTTAATCGTAAGGGAGAGCATTGCTCTCCCGATTTTTATATAATAAACAACCACTTGTCATTCTGAGAGTTGCTTCTTGCTACTTCTCTCGAAGAATCTCAAAACGAAAGCCTATATTGTCATTCTCCGCGCCGACTAACAGCGACGGGCTATCGGAGAATCTGTTATGACAAGGATGAGATACTTCAAAAGCCGTTCAAGGCAAGCGCGTTTCAGTATGACATCTATATATAACTTTTCTTGTCATTCTTCGCCTACCACCGTGACGGGCTAACGGAGAATCTAATAAAAAAGTGCGCTAACCGAAGCCAGCGCACGAAAAACGCCGAATTCCAATTGTCGCACAACAACTAAATAATTACGATATAAATCTAATCATTTATAGAATTCGCGCTTTTGCTAAATTCATAATAGTTAGATTACTTAAAAAATGGTAAAATATATCCATTAACATTTAATATCGTTTTTAAATTTAGTTGTTGTGCTTAGTTAATAAAACACAAATATTGTTTTTTATCAATAAAATTTAAAAAAATAGTATATATATTTATAAAAACCCTTAAAATATTTGTAAAAAATTAATAAATATGATAAAATACCTATAAATTAAAGTGGTGAAGTATGAATTGTATTGAAAAAATGTACAAAGAGATTGAAGAAATCTTAAAAAAAGAAAAGGCTGAACTTGCGCATATGCAAGTGCCTGTTAAGGAAATCAAGTTTGGGTTTTCGTCTTCTCAAGAAGAAGTGGAAGAAACTCAAGTGGTTGACTATCTTTCTTTATGTACTTTTGATGAAAATACTTCTCAAAAGAAATATTTTTCTAACGAAAAAGCAGTTAAGTTTATAGAGTTTATATTTAAAAAATACGCCGTTATTATGTCAAGCAAAAACGGTGAAGATAAATTTGCTGAAGATTTAGTAGGTAAAATTGACGCAAGTAGCGACCTTATCGAAAAATTAAAAGATTTAGAAAACGACTTTATTAATAAATTTTCTGAAACCGACGACGTTAAAGAATATTTCACTAATCCCTATAACGTTTTATTTAAAGATGAAAACGGTTACTACGGCGTAATTTTAAACGGCAGGTATTCTGACGTTAAACGCCCGCAAAGTTACATAGCAAACCAAGTAAAAAAATTAGTTAAAGAGAGTTTAGACGAGTATGTTTTAGACTATTCTTCGTATTTTAATAGTGAAAAGGAAAAGAGCGCACTTCTTAACAGTATAAAGGCAGAAATTAATAAGTGTGATAAAACCGTTGCTAGTGAAATTGAAGAAGTTTTAGAAAATTCGCTTTATAATCAACTTTCTAAAAAAGGCGTAAAGAAAGCCGATTTTATTAATTATATTGATGAAAAAGGCTTAAAACTTATAAAGCAAGGCAACAATTATTTTAGGAAAAAAGCGTATGAGAACTACGCATTATATAAAAAAATAGAATTCCGATACTGATTTTCAGAATACAAACGGAATTGAAAGGAGTAAATTTTAAAAAATGCCAGACGGCGTCCCGCAGCTACTCGTAGCGATTGTAGTATTAATTATTTTATCGGGCTTTTTTTCCGCAACGGAAACGGCCTACACTAGCCTTAACGTAATTAAGGTTAAAAGTTTAGCACAAAAAGAAAGTAAATACGAAAAAGTTTTATCGCTTTACGATAAATACGATAAACTTATTTCAACTATTCTTGTAGGTAATAATATAGTAAATATTTTAGCATCGTCGCTATCTATGCTGTTATTTGCAAAAGTGTTATTTGGTAGTCAAGAATCGGTTATATCGGCAGTTTCTACCGCTGTAATTACCGTTGCAGTTTTAATTTTTGGCGAAATAACGCCTAAATTTATTGCAAAAACTTATCCTGAAAAAGTTGCTTCGGCGTTTTATCCGGGAATTATCTTTTTCTATTACGTATTAATGCCGATTAACTTCGTGTTCAGTGGTTTTAAGTGGCTTATTGGAAAAATCTTTAGGTTAAAAGCCGACGATACTATAACTGACGAAGAACTTATAACAATCGTTAACGAAGCAGAAGAAGACGGTACTTTAAAGGAAGAAGAATCTAACCTTATAAAAAGCGCTATTGAGTTTGACGATCTTGAAGTTAAAGATATTTTACTTCCACGTATAAACATTATAGCAGTCCCAATAGATGCAGACAAAAGCGATATTAAAAAGGTATTTGAAAAAGAGCGTTATTCTAGGCTTCCCGTTTATAATGAAAATATTGATAGCATAATAGGCTTTATTCACGAAAAAGATTTTTATAGAAGTTATTCTAAAAAAGAATTTAATATTAAAGACATTATGCAAGACGTGGTATTCGTAGTCGAACACACGAAAATATCAGTACTTTTAAAGAAATTGCAGTCTAAAAAGGTACATATGGCTATCGTTTTAGACGAGTACGGTGGAACTTTAGGACTCGTTACCGTTGAAGATATTATAGAAGAACTCGTTGGTGAAATTTACGACGAGCACGACGAAGAAATCATAGAAATCAAAGAAAATAGCGACGGTTCATATACTATTAACGGCGCTACTGAAATTGATAACTTCTTTGAAAAATTCGACCTTGTAGACGAAGATGAAGAGTTTGACGCTAATTCCGTAGGTGGTTGGGTAACCGAGCATTTAGGTGAAATACCACTAACCGGTAGAACTTTTGAATATAAGAACTTATTCGTTAAAATCTCAAAAACTACTAGAAAAAAAGTTTTAGAAATTAACGTTAAGCAAATAGAAGAAAAAAACGAAGAATAATATTACTAAGCGCCGTGAATATTCACGGCGTTTTTTAGTATAATAAACTATGAATTTAATATTGAATAATCTATCGAGCATAATTGTTGGATTAGTAGTTTTACTTTTGTTATTACTTTCTATAATAAAAACCGTTAAAAATAAAGGGTGCAATCATTGTAATTACCGTAATGAGTGTAAGAAAAAGTGTAAAAACAAATAAATATTATTTGACTTTAAAAATTTAAAGTATTATATTAATATATGTTGAATTTACAAAGGAGTATCAAATGAAAAATCTTTCTAATAAGTGGACTAGGGCAGCAATCCCTGCGCTTTTATTACACTCAAGTATTGGAACCGTTTACTGTTGGTCACTTTTTAGTGGCAATATCGCAGATGCTACGGGAATTAGCGCGTCTACTTTAGGATGGGCGTTTTCGCTTGCAATTTTCTTTTTAGGTATGTCTGCCGCGTTTTTAGGCGACTTCGTTGAAAAAGATATTCATAAAGCAAGTTTAATAGCGTCAATCTGTTTTGCACTCGGCGTTGTGGGAACTGCTTTTGCAGTGCATATTAAATCTGCATTTTTAATTATATTCTTTTACGGCGTTATAATGGGTATAGGTTTAGGTCTTGGTTACCTTTCACCTGTAAAAACTTTAATGCTTTGGTTCAAAGATAAAAAGGGTTTAGCAACTGGTCTTGCAGTAGCGGGCTTTGGTGCTGCTAAAATGATTTTCTCGCCAATTATTGAATTTTTAGAAACTAGTTTAGGCGTTGAACTTGCATTATATATTTTAGCGGGCATTTGGTTTGTTATGATGTTTATCGGTCACTTACTTTTGAAAAAACCGGAAGGTTGGGTAGAGCAACACGAACCATTTAATATTAAAAAGTTCTTTAGTAGATTTAAAATTTTCGGCGACGTTAAGTTTATAGGTTTATGGCTCGTCTTCTACATTAACATTACTTGTGGTTTAGCACTTATTTCTCACGAAAAACAAATTTACGGAGTTATTGGTCTTACTTCACTAGTTGGTTTACTTTCTACTTTAACAGGCTTATTAAACGCTGGTGGCAGACTTGCTTATTCTTCTATAGGCGACCATTTTAAAGATAGAAATACGATTTATAAAATAATTTTAATAAGTGAACTTGCAATAACTGCCGTTGCCGTATTAACGGGTGCAATCTCTAATTCTATTGCCGTTATTTGCATTATCTTATTATTCATTGTAAACGCTGGTTATGGTGGTGGGTTTAGTAATTTACCAACTCTTTTATCTGATATTTACGGTATGGGTAATATTTCTTCGCTCCACGGAATCGCGTTATCTGCTTGGGCGTTTGCAGGTTTAACAGGCAATCAAATTGCCGAAGTGATAATAAACGCAAGTTCTAGTGAAGTAGTTGGTTATCAAAACGTATTGTACTTTACTTTAGCATTATACGTTATTGCAACGGTTATAGATTTATTCTTAGTAAAACACAAAAAAGAAGCATAAAAAAATCCCGAAAGGGATTTTTTTAATACAAAATTTTATTAATTTCTTGTTATTAAATTTAACTTATGATAAAATAATAATATTATGAAGAGTAAAAGAGTAAAAGATTCATTAACTGAACAAGTTCATATTTTAACGCAAGGCAACTTAAACGGATACAATAGGCTATTTGGTGGAAAACTTATGAGTTGGATGGACGTTGTTGCCGCGGTCGTAGCAAGAAGGCACTCGGAAAGAAACGTAACTACAAAGGTCGTAGATATGCTTGAGTTTAAAGCACCAGCGTATGCTAACGATACTATTTGTATTATTGGAAAAATAACTTACGTCGGCACAACTTCTATGGAAGTAAAATTAAGCGTTTACGTTGAAGAATTAAATCACGAACGTAAACTTATAAACGTAGCGTATATGGTTATGGTCGCGCTAGACGAAAACGAAAAGCCAACTAAAGTTCCCGGTTTAATCTTAGAAACCGAAGAAGAAAGACTAGAATACGAAAACGCTAAAATAAGAAATGCTAGAAGAAAGGAATTTAAATAGATGAATAGAATTTTTAAAAAAGCATTAATTACGCTTTTGATAGTTATATCTCTAACGCTTTCGGCTTGTTCTATTAATTTTAAGGATTTTTTAAGTGCTAATAATACCGAAATTGTTAACGATATTCATAAAAAAGGCTTACTTACTTCAAACGTAACTATAATAAACTATAATTTTGTTGGCAAAAAACTATCACAAGGTAGCGGAGTTATTTATAAGTATGAAGACGGCTATTATTACGCTATAACTAATAACCACGTCGTATACGATGCATATAGTTATGAAGTTATGGACGCTTACGGTGATATTTGGAACGCAAGAGTAATAGAAAGCGACGAAAACTACGATTTAGCCGTTATAAAATTCGCAATTAATAACGATAACTTTTTTTACGTTCCTGAACTAGCAAATCAAGACCCTAAAGTGGGCGATAAACTAATAAGCATAGGTAATCCTAACGGAATTGTTAATACCGTAACTTTTGGAGAAGTAATAGGCTATCAAAAACTAGCGGAATTTGATACTAATGCAAACGCTACTATAGAAGGCTCTAACGTTGAGTTTGACGTTTTGAAACATTCTGCACCTATCGATAGTGGTTCTTCAGGTAGTGCAGTATTTAATTACGAGTATCAAATTTGTGGAATAAACTTTGCAACGGGTAGAGATAAAAATGGGAACTATCTTTCTTCTTACGCCGTTCAACCTACTAAACTAATAGAATTTTTAACTAATAACAATTTACTATAAATATTTAAGTGCTTCCTAAAAAAAGGAAGCACTTTTTATACTATTGAATTTTTACAGTTTTCTTTCACCCAATTTAAAATATAGTCAGAAAGTTTTAAAACGAGTGGCGTAGCGTGTTTTTCGTAAGGGACTGCTAGAGCAATCGTTCTAAACGACGGTGGGTTAGTTTCAAGTGCCGTTATTTTATTGTTTTCGCCAAGAAGAAGTTCGGGAACTAAACAAATACCCAAGCCGTTTTCTACCATTGAAATCATAGCGTAATCGTCGTTAGTACGATATAAAATGTTAGGAGTAATTCCCGCGCTAGTAAAAACCTTTCTAGAATCAAAGTCAGTTTCTTCGGGAAGTGAAATAACCGGCTCGGTCGAAAATGCTTCAACGGGTAAATTATCAAGACTCGATAAACGATGATTTTTAGGAAGTATTGCTAGTATTCTATCCTTAACAAGGGGGTGGCATTTCATATTGCTAGCCGTTTGCAAAGTTATAAATCCAATATCGGCAACCCCGTCTTCTAAAGCCTTAGAAACGTCATCATAATTGCCGTCAGTTATAGAAAACTGCGTTTCAGGATAAAGTTTTTTAAAACCGTTCATAATGCTTGGTAGCCATTTAACTGCAACTGAAGAAAAAGTCGCAATATTTATTCTATTAGAATTTTGACCGTTAATTTTATCTGCTAACACCTTAACTTTTTTATCGCCTTCAACTATATCTTTTACAGTTTGATAAATACGCTTGCCTTCTTCAGTTAAGGTTATTCCACCCTTATTTCTAGTCATTACAGAAAAACCGAGTTCTTTTTCCATATTAATAATAAGGTGCGTAAACGCCGATTGCGTAGCATTAGCCTTTTCCGCCGCCTTTGATATACTTCCGTTTTCTACAGATAAAATAAACGCTTGATATTCCTTTAAAGTCATAGGTTGCTCCGTTAATATGAATTTTATTAATACTATTTTACTACAATAAAAAATAAAATGCAACTATTTTAATAAAATATTTAAAAATGCCTTAAATTTAGTTGCAAAATTTTAAAAATTGTAATATATTATAGTAGTAATTTAAAACAAGTTATAAATAGTATGAATTTATTTCATATTAAAAGGAGATAATTATGAACATTTGGGAAGTTGTAGCATTTATCGCATATTTTGTTGTCGTGTTAGCAATAGGCGTATATTTCTACTTTAGAGGAAAAAAGAAAGTAGAAGGCGAGAAAGACTACTTTTTAGGTGGTAGAAATATGGGCGGTTTCGTTGCCGCATTATCTGCCGGAGCATCGGATATGAGTGCTTGGGTACTTATGGGTTTACCTGGTGCTATTTGTATGCTTGGCGTTGGTCAAGTTTGGATTCCTGTAGGTTTAGTTATAGGTACAATTTGCGCTTGGATTTTTGTAGCGCCTAAACTTAGAAGATACGCTATAAAAGCAGGCGATTCTATTACTATTCCACAATTCTTATCTAATCGTTTTAAATCAAAAAGCAGTACGCTTAGAATTACTTGTGCAGTAATTTTCGTTATAGCATATTGTATATATTCAGCATCTTCAATTACTGCTTGCGGTGAACTTTTCAACACTGTAACAGGTGGTATGATTAACAAAACTTGGGGTATGATTATTGCGGCTGCAATCGTTATAGTTTATACTTTACTTGGTGGTTTCAACGCAGTTTGTTGGACGGATTTCTTCCAAGGTTTACTTATGCTTGCTGCATTAATGATTTTACCTATTATTGCGTTGTTCGTAATGAACGGTGGCGATTTCGTTGCATTAGGAACTGTAGTTACACCTGAAAACTACTATAACATATTAGCGTCTGGAACTTTCAACTGGGAAAGTATTGCAGTAATTTTATCTGGTCTTGGTTGGGGTCTTGGATACTTTGGTATGCCACATATCTTAATTAGATATATTTCTATTAAAAATGAAAAAGAAATGCGCCGTTCACAAATCGTTGGTAGTTCTTGGACTACGATTATTTGTATAATGAGTGCCGTAGTTGCATTAGTTGCACACGAATATTTTGGTAATACAGTAACAGACAGCAATCAAACTTTAGTATTCGTTATGCTTGCGCGTAACCTTGTTCCAGGTCTTTTAGCAGGTATCTTAATTTCTGCTATTATCGCAGCGTCAATGTCAACGGCAGACAGTCAATTACTTGCTTCATCAAGTGCATTTGCAAGTGATATTTATAAAGCTCAAATCAAAAAAGATGCAACAGATAAACAAATGCTTGTTGTAGGTAGAGTTGTTGTTTGTGTAGTTTCAGTAGTAGCACTTGTTATAGCGTTAATGCCAGGCACTGGTGGTATTATGGGCTTAGTAAGTAACGCTTGGTCAATTTTTGGTTCGTCGTTTGGTCCTGCAATTATCCTTTCACTTTACTTTAGAAAGTTTAATTATAAAGGTGCAGTTGCCGGTATTATTACAGGTTTTGCCGTATCAGTATTATGGCTTATCTTCTTATCTGGAGTAACGGGTTTATACGAAATTATCCCAGGCTTTATTAGTGGTCTTTTAGTTTCAATCATCGTTTCTAAATGCACTAAAGAACCTGAAGAAGAAGTAGTTAAATTATTTGATGAAGTTAAATTATTAAACTCTAAAAATTTTGATAACTAATTAAACTTATAACTAAAAAAAAGAGTTCGGCTAAAACCGAACTCTTTTAAATTTGCTTACATAATTTCCAATAATTTACAAAGGTTAATATAAAAGGAGATATTATGAAAGCAACGGGAATTGTTAGAAGAATAGACGATTTAGGAAGAATAGTTTTGCCTAAAGAAATTCGTAAAACTTTAAGAATAAGTGAAGGCGACCCTCTTGAAATTTTCGTCGAGCAAAACCAAATTTTATTAAAAAAATATTTACCAATAAACTCTATTAACGATATTGTTTTAGGAATAGCCAAAAGCATAAACACTATAACCGGTTATTCGGTAGCAATACTAGATAGTGAAGGGGTAATTGCAGCAGAAGGTGAGGCAAAAGAATTTTTAGGCGACGTTATTTCTAAAGACGGTTTAAAGGTGTTTTCAGAAAATAAAAGTTTTGCTATATCGGAAGCAGATAATTTAAAGCCGATAAAACTCTTTTCTAAAGACGACGGTAGGTTTAAAAGTCAACTCATAGTTCCAATAGTTTCTAAAAATCAAGAAAGTTTGGGAATTATAAGTTTACTTGATACTGATGCAAAAACAAAATTTGGCGCAGTAGAAATTAGGCTACTTAAACTTGCAAGTGAAATAATTAAAAATAAATTTATATAATATGCGTAAAAAAGATAAACTTTTTTCTGGAGCGTTTACTTTAGCATTAGGTGGGTTTATCACTAAAATAATAGGCGCAGTTTATAGAATTCCGTTAACTAACGTTCTAGGCTCGGAGGGGATAGGAATATATCAAATGGTATTTCCACTTTATTGTTTGCTTTTAACAGTGTCGTCAACGGGCGTTCCTAACGGAATAGCAAAACTTATAGCCGAAGGAAGCGACGCTGAAGTTACGCTTAAATCTTCTCTTAAAATATTCGTGCCAATAGGTATAATCGGCTCGCTTATAATGATGGTATTTTCTCGTAAAATAGCACTTTTGCAAGGTAACGAGTTGGCAAGTAGAAGTTATATCTACATTGCGCCGTCTGTACTTGCCGTTAGCGTAATATCTTGTTTTAGGGGGTATTATCAAGGCTTTTCAAATATGAAGCCAACGGCTATATCTCAGGTATTAGAGCAGTTAATAAAATTAACGTTTGGACTAAGTTTAGCGTATAGTTTTAGAAAGAATACGGCGCTTTCAGCATCAATGGCGGCGCTTGCAGTAACAATTTCTGAAGTCGTAACGGTTGCTTATTTGTGTTATATAAAAAAGCGAAAGGGTGGTTTTGAGTTTTTAAAAAGCACTTACTCAAACGCTGGTAAAATACTAAAAAACGTAGTGCCTATTACCTTTTCTACAATTATAATGCCGTTAACTAGAACTGTTGAAAGTTTTATAATTTTTAATATTTTAAACGGATATTTATCTAACGCAACTTCGCTTTACGGTTTATATTCGGGAGCGGTAGAATCGCTAGTTGGCGTTCCCGTTTCAATACTGTATAGTATTGCCGTAACTTCAGTTCCAATAATATCTAGCGAAAGAGAGAATAAGTATAAAAAAATTAAAAAACCGTTAATTTTTACTCTTATTGGTTCGATTATTTTTGCTACGGCTTTTTATTTTTTATCTAATTTTGCCGTTAAAATACTGTATAGCCGATTAAGTTTAAACGATTTAAATATTACTATAAAAATGGCAAGGGTTCAATCGCTTTCGGTTTTAACTCTTCCTTTAATGCAAACGCTTAACGCTTGCTTAATTGCTTGCGGGCATATATTCGTGCCGTCAATAACTTCACTTACGGCGTCGGTTGTGAAAATTGTATTAACAGTTTTGCTCTTAAAAGTTAAAAGTATAAATATTTTTGCAGTAATTATAACCGATATAATTTGTTATTTGGTTGCGTGTTTGTTAAATTTGGTATATATTATTATAAGAAACAACAAAAATCAGGTCGTGGAGAGATAATATGTACGATTTAACTATAATTGGTCTTGGCGTTGATGAAGGCGATTTATCCTTAAACGCTTTAAACGAAATAAAGGGTGCTAAAAAGTTAGTTGCAAGAACTTGTTGCGCCCTTTCTTTTAATGCTCTTAAAAATTTTAACGCTAAAGTAACTTCACTTGACTACGTTTATGAAAAAAGCCGTAATTTTAACACGCTTAACGTTAACCTTGCAAAAGAAGTTCTAAATATGCTTAAAACCGAAAACGTTACTTATTTAGTTGACGGTAGCGCTATGGAAGACTCTTCCGTTAAAGAACTTTTAAAAAGAGTTAAAAATCCTAAAATTATAGCGGGCGTTTCGGCTAAAGAAAAATGTTTAGAAAGGTTAAAAGTAGTGGAAACGTCGTGCGCGTCTATCTCAGCATACGACGTTTTAGGCGATTTAGAAATTTCGTTTCCGTCTGTAATTTACGCGATAGATAGCGTTAAAATTGCAAGCGAAATTAAACTTAAACTTATGAATTTAGTTGGAGAAGATATAGAAGTTTATATCTCTTCTAACGATTTTACTAAAAAAATTCCATTATATGAACTCGATAGACTTAAATTTTACGATTATTCAACTTCTTTATATATTCCATATACTCAACTTACAAAAAAGCAAAGGTTTAATTTTAACGACTTAATTGAAATTTTAAAAGTATTGCGCTCGGAAAACGGTTGCCCGTGGGATAGAGTTCAAACCCCAACTAGCATTGAAAAGAACTTAATTGAAGAAACTTACGAACTTATTGACGCAATCGAAAGTGGCGACGATGATAAAATTATCGAAGAAGCAGGCGACGTGTTGCTTCAAGTAGCCTTTTATATTTTGTTTGGCGAAGAAAGTGGTAGGTATAATTCCGTTGACGTAATATCTAATATTTGCTCTAAACTTATAACGAGGCACACCCACGTTTTTGGTAAAGACGTAGCAACTAATAAAGACGAAGCGCTTGATACTTGGAATAAAAATAAAGCCGTAGAAAAAGGCTATAGTTCGGCCTACGAATATATTGATAGCGTACCTAAGAACTTACCGAGTTTAATGCGCGCTCAAAAAGTGGGAAGTAGAGCAGGTAAATACAACTTTGACTTTAATAACGTAGAAGAAACCTACAAAAAGGTTTTAGAAGAACTTGAAGAAATAAAACAAGCGGTAAAATCGGGCAGTAAAGAAGAAATCGAAAAGGAATGTGGCGATTTACTCTTTAGTGCCGTTAATACCGTTAGAAAATTAGGCGTTGATGCGGAAACCGCGCTTTATAAATCGACTGAAAAGTTTGTAAAACGCTTTAAAAGGCTTGAAGAATATCTTTTAAAGCATAATAAAAATATGAAGGACTTAAAAATTGAAGAACTAGACATATATTACGATATGCTTAAATCGGAGAGCGTTAATGGAGATTAAAAGTATTAAAATTGGCAATATCGTAACTAAAAACAACGTCTTTTTGGCTCCACTTGCAGGGTATTCCGATGCTGCGCTTAGGGTTATTTGTTTAGATTACGGCGCAGGTCTTGCTTTTACCGAAATGGTAAGTTGTAAGGGTTTAAAGTACGGAAGCGAAAAGTCCGAAGATATTTTATTTACGTACCCCGAAGAAGAGATTAAAGCCGTGCAAATTTTTGGTAACGACCCCGATATTATGGGAGAGATTGCTTGTTCTGATTATCTAAAAAAATTTGATATTATTGACATAAATATGGGTTGCCCTGTGCCTAAAATTTACAATAACGGAGAAGGGAGCGCACTTCTTAAAAATCCAAAGTTAGCATCTAAAATTATATCGGAAGTTAAAAAAAGTGGTAAAGCAGTTACAGTCAAGTTTAGAATAGGTTTAAAAGAAGGCGAATATTTAACCGAAACTTTTGCTAAAGCGTGTGAAGACGGTGGCGCTGATATGATAACTATTCACGGCAGAGTAAAAACGGCTATGTATAGTGGCGATTGTAATTATGAAGAAATAAAAAAGGCGAAAAACGCCGTTAAAATTCCCGTTATTGCAAACGGTGGAATTTTTACTAAACAAGACGCTGATATAATGATGGAAAAAACGGGTGCAGACGGTGTTATGATAGCACGTGGAGCAATGAATAATCCACAAATTTTTTCAGAAATTTTAGGCGAGCCTATAAAAGCACCTTTAAAAGAACAAATGCTAAAACATTTAAACCTATTAGTTAGTAGATATGGAAGCGATAGAACGGCGGTAATTTTTAGAAAACAAATGGCGTTTTATTTAAAAGGTGTTAGAGATAGTAAAAGATTAAAAGAAAAAGTTTTTTCTGCTAAAAACTCTTTAGAGATTGAAGAAGTAATTTTATCTTTATAGCATTAACCTTTTTTAGAAAGTTAAAGTATAATAAATAGGGTGAGTTAATGCTTAAAATATACTTTAATAGAAAAAATAGCGTTGAAAGTTTTTTAAATTCTTCTTTAAGAGAAGAAAGTATTTTAGTATTCGGCTTTAACGGAGTAGATAAAATTAATTATAAAAAAGAATTATCGGGCGAAGAAAATAATCTATCTACGATTGCAAGACTAAGTAAAAAAAATAATAAAGTAGTATTATCGGGTGCAATAACCGATAATTTTGGAATTATTAGAAAATCTTGTTTGGTTGCTGATAGTGGTAAACTTTTAGGCATTTCCGATATGAATTTTTGTTTAGATAAAGCACCTTATTCAAGTGGCTCGGGGCATAGAATTTATCAAACGAAGTCTTATAGAATAGGTGTTTTAGTAGACGACGATATTTTTGATATAGATAGCGTTAAATCAATGGCATTACTTAGCGCAGATATTATAATTTGCATAATAGAAGGCGAAGAAAAACAACAATTTAACGTACTTTCAAGAGCGTATTCCTATTTATTTGGGATTCCGGTAGTAATTTGCACGTCAAGTGGCGTTATTGCTAGCGATATGAAAGGGGAAATTTGTGGGAGTAGTTACGGCTTTGAGTCGTCAATTATAGTTCCTATAAAAAAGAATTACAGAGTTTGTCAGTTTAAAAAACGCGGACTTAAATAGTAGGCGTTTATTGATTTCAAAGGAGAAATATGAAATTTAATATAGTTTTGGTAGAGCCGGAAATTCCACAAAACACGGGCAATATTTCAAGAACTTGCGCAGCGACTAACAGTTCGCTATATTTAGTTAGACCACTCGGCTTCGAGATTACGGACAAGCATTTAAAAAGAGCGGGGCTTGATTATTGGCAGTATTTAGATTTGCACTACGCTAATAGCCTTGAAGAATTGATGGACAAGTATTTTACAGGCGATAATTTTCATTTTATGTCAACTAAAGGGGATAAAATTTATAGCGAAGCCACTTTTAAAGACGGTGATTTTCTAGTTTTTGGTAAAGAATCGCACGGGCTTCCCGAGCCACTTTTAAAAAAATACTATGATAATACTTTAAGAATACCTATGTGGGGCGAACTTAGAAGTTTAAATTTATCAAACTCAGTAGCGATAACACTTTACGAAGCCCTTCGCCAAAATGGTTTCCCCGATTTAAATTCGGTTGGGCATCTTACAGGGCGTAAAGACTAATTTAAAGCCCTATAAACATCGTTATGCGTCGTTTCTATGAAATTTATCGTCTTCGATGACCAAGAAGGTCTATCTCAACCGTTAAATTTCAAGAGCCTAAGGCAAGAAAGGATACTCCAAGCCTTGCCTTAAAGAAGCGTATATTAGGTGTCTTACGGTAAAAGTTCCATTGTAGTATGTAAATACAACTTCAGTCACTTTTACCAAAATCCACACAAATCTACACCTTTAAGGTGCGAAGCAATTTAGGGTTAGCAAATTTTTAGTTTAGACAAGGCAAAGGCCGAAGATAATAGT
>JAZUMP010000024.1:0-3734 GCA_045603725.1 Christensenellaceae bacterium | reverse complement strand
GATACCATTAATATTAAAGGTTGTAACGGCGACCCCTACTACAATTTTAAAATAGAATGGTTGGAGGACGATATATGAGAAGTTTTAAATATATACTTACGTATATTTTAACGGCGTTATTATTAGTTTTTAATATTGGTTTTGTAAACGTGACAACTGTATATGCTAATGGTAACGATATAGAAATGGAACTTAAAGACGTTGATTTAACTAAGTATGAAGAATTAGGTAAAACAACTATTATTGCTTTTAGTGAAACTGGTTTTCATACAAGTGATTATACGTTAACTGTTTACGTTTATAACGCAAGTAAGCAACGATTAAATGAAAATACTCAAAGTAACGTTATAAATATGGCTAGTAAATTTGACGATAAAAATAACGTTTTAGAATATAGCAATTTTAAATTAAAATTTTTGTCAAGGACTTCTGACAATAGTATATATAAATTTAGTATAGTAGACGAAACTGAAGCGTTAGAAAAGGCGTTTAAACGCCAAAATTCATTATTTGGGAAAAGAACGTACAACGTAGTCGGTATTCAACTTTTAAAGGTTGGAGATAGGCTTGCAGTTGATTACCCAGTTAATACTAAATATATTTATAGTGGTTATGAAGATAGTGGTTTCGAGCATAAGCAAGAAATTATTAATTCGATAGAATTAGACGTTCATTATGCTTGGTATCGAACACAACCTTATAAAAACGACGGCGCTTTAGCATATCAACACCAATTAAATTCAGTTTATTTTTCAATACCGGAAGTTTATTTTAAAGACAACTATACTTTAACCGGTGTAAAAGCAGAGTGGTACGAGTATAAAACAAATCCGGTAGTAGTTTTAACTAATCAAGAAAAATATAACGGTTTAAAGAACTACGTAGGCGTTGATATAGGAAAATATAATGAAAATATTTTGTATGATTTAACTTATGGATATGAGCCGGTAATTTCAGACGTTACAACTCATATTTACGATTGGGGCTATAACGTAGATACAACTAATAATAGTATTTTTAATTTAAATCCTGTATTAGTTCGTAATCACGATACTGTTATTAATTATTTATTTTCAACTAAAGGACAAGCCTATAGCGATTATAAACTATCAACTGAAGAATTAACAAATTATATTTATGATTATAATAAATCTGCTGTAAACGGCTATTTACCGATTAAAGACGGTAACGTAAGCGCAGATTTATTTGAAAGTGAAGTAGATAGTGGCCGTTCTTTAGGTTATAACTGCAAGACTATACGTTCAGAAGATACTTTTGATTTATTGAGTTATAAAGACTCTAATAGTTGGTGGCAAAAATATTTAGATTATGGATTGTTAGGTGAGTTATTAGGTAAAGTTCCAACACAAGGAAGTATTAAAGACGTCGAGCCAATATATGAAATTAAGTCTTCAGACTTTCAAGGCATAGAGGGAAATCTATTAGTTGATAGTTCGTTTTATAATGAATTACATAATTACTATTATTCTCAAAATGATAAAAAAACGTTTTTATTCCGTTTTGCAAATACCGATTATACAGTAGCAAATTTAGACGGTAACGACGGTTACGTTTTTCAAGAAACGGTATTTTTAGATTTTGATATTATTCATTTAGAGTTTTCAAACGACGATAATACTATAATTTACCCAGTTGTTTCTAGTCCTATAGACGGTATAGGTCCGGGAACACCTAAGCCAGAGTTTTTTGTTGATTTATCTTGGCTTATATATGCAATAATCGGTGTAAGTTTATCGGTATTAGGTATAGTGTTATATAGCATATTTAAAGGAGAAAAATTGTAATGTTCGTATCATTTTTAATTTTAATAATAGCAGGTATTTTAACTTTAAGTGTAAGTGAACTTGCAAAAACTTATGAATTTTTGCTTGCTTGGGTTCCTTATACAAAGTGGGCGTTAATTATAGCAGTAATATTATTTTTAACGTTCACTGCAATATCAATAATAAAGGCGATTAAAAAATGATTACTGTAGTTTGTGGTTTGCCGGGTTCGGGTAAAAGTTCACTTATGGCAAGTTTTATAAAAAGTATCTATTTTAGTGAGGGTAAACACTTATTACAAAGTGCTCGCAGTATGATTAATAGATATAATGAAGACCGAAAAAATAAGTTAACGTTACCCGAAAAACCGCCTATATATAGTGATTTTGAAGTAAAATTTTTAGTAGGTTACAAAAAGCATTATTCAACGTATTTTTTAAACGGCTTTTATTTCGGTTTAAGTAATGAAGATTTAAAAGTTTTAAGCGTTCCACCGTTTAGTAAGGTCTTTTTATCAGAAGTACAACGTTATTATGATAGCCGTAAATCAAAGAGTTTACCGGATTTTGTTAGTAGGCTATTTGAAATGCATCGTCATAATTTTTACGATATATATTTAGACTTGCAACGTATTGGACTTCTTGATTTAAATATTCGTGATTTAGCAGCGAAAATTATAGAAGTTTGCGATATGAAACACGAATTAGATAATATGGGCAATATTATTTCTACAACGTGGAATTGCCACGTATTTGAGAAGTGGGAAGAATTTGACGTCTATTTAAACGGTAACGGAAAGAAAAAACCGAAAATACAAAAATTTTATCACTATGGTAATATTTTTAATTCTTATGATAGTTATAACTATCAATCAGAGTTTATTCCTAATGAGGAAAGTGATTATTTATACTTAAAACATAAGAGTGAAGTCGGAACTGTTGCTTACATAGAAGATAAGTTAAGGCAGTATTACGATTTTTCAATGCCAGATGGTTATAGGAGACGTAGAGAATAATGTTAAACGAATTATTTGATTTAAACGAGAGATTTTTTGAATTGTACGGTAGCATTCGTGAGAATACTGAAAATTTATCGCGTAAGCAGTATGATTTTATGCAAGAGAAACTTTTCGAGCAGTATAAACTCGAATATTCGAAACTTTCTTTGAAAAAAGAGATTGAAGATAAGGGTGTATTGTATGCTTTGAAAATGAGATTTAGTGGATATGCTCCGTCAAAGTTCTTATTTTTTAAAAATACTGCATTTAAATTATTACGTAATGAAATAGACAAAGAGTTAAACGATTATTTTGAGAATAAATTTAAAACTTTAAACGACGATGACGTTAACGGAGGTAACAATGACAACAATGACAATGAAGAGGAATAAAACTTTCTCTAATTCAACTAATAAGGTTAAAACAAAGACTAAAAAAACGCCTTTTAAAAGTTTAAAAGACGCTTACGATATGGGTTATAAAATAGGCTGGGACGAGGCTCATAAAATACCTAATAAGTTTGGTGCTAGATATTCTGCAACTAAAGGCTTTGGTAAAGGCGTAAGAAACCGTTATAGAACCGATAACTACGTAGGTAAATATAAAGGTAATAAGTATGGGAAATAAAAAGAAAATGCCCACAAAGTTTCCTTTCTGGGCAAGATTAAAAATTAGTAAAAATAGAACTACACTTGTTATAGATGAAGAAAAAGTTTTAAATAAAAAATCTAAAAAACTTGTAGATGGTTACGTTCATAGAGAAGCAACTCATTCTTATAAGAAAGATTATGAAGAAATAAAGCCTAATCCATACAAAATGGACAAGCGTCCTATGTATCTAAAAAAGCCATCTAAACATCCAAAAACATTATTTAGCGTACATAATAAACAATTAGATATGCCAAAACATTTAATTGATAGATATTCTAAAAATAATAAGAAATAAAAAAAAG
>JAZUMP010000023.1:0-7581 GCA_045603725.1 Christensenellaceae bacterium | reverse complement strand
CGTCGGGCTTTGCCTCGACTAAATCAAAATTTTCTAACTCAAAATTGTTTCACACCTTAAAGGCGGAGATTTGAGTAGATTTTGATAAATACGACCGAAGTTGTATTCTACATACAACGAGTGAGTATTTGTCGTAAGATGCTTAAATATACGTTCTTTAAGGCAAGTTTTGGATTATATTGACTTGCCTATGTAAAGGTCTTACTTGCCTAAACACTTAATTATCTTTTTTCTCGCTCTTTGTAAAGCGTTATCAATAGATTTTAAATTTTTATTTGCTTTTTTAGAAATTTCTTCGTAAGATAGCCCTTCTAAATATAAATTTAAAATTTCTAGTTCTGTTTTAGATAAATTATCACTAATTAATCTTATAAGTTCGTTTTCTCCTTCCTTTTTAATAGTTTCTTCTTCGGGAGTTTTATCGGAAAACCCTAATCTATCTAAAATATCGTAAGAATCACTATTGTTAAGTGGAGAAAAACTAGTTGCCGAATATTTTTTAACTGCAGTATATAAACTAGACTTTATGCAAAGCGTAGCAAAAGTTCTAAAAGAACTTTCTTCCTTTTTATACGAGTTTACCGCTTTTATAAGCCCGAGCATACCTTCTTGTAAAAGGTCTTCATACCCTGCGCCAAGCAAAAACAAATTGCGCGCAAAATATTTTACCGTTTGCATATATCTAAGGTAAAGTTCGTTAAAAGCGTTAGCATCGCCCTTTTTATAAAGTTGAACTAATTCTTCATCACTATAATTTATCACAATCTTTGCCTTAACGCTTCAAATACGGCTACGCCACACGCAACCGAAGCGTTTAATGAATTTACTTTGCCTAGCATTGGAATTGTTATAATGGCATCACACTTTTCTTTAGTGAGCCTATTTACTCCCGTATCTTCTCCACCAACTACTATTACTATTCTTCCCTTTAAGTCGGTTTTATAAATATTGCTACCGCCAATTTCTAACGCGTAAGTCCAAAATCCGTTTTCCTTTAAAGCGTCAATCGTATTATTAATATTAGTTACCCTAGCAACGTCAATATGATTAGCGCTACCTTCGGAAACGCGCATAACCGTTTCGTTTACTTGTGCGCTTCTTCTTTTGCCAATAATAACCCCGTCAACCCCGGCGCACTCGCTAACTCTTAAAATGCTTCCTAAGTTGTGTGGGTCTTCAACACCGTCTAAAACAACGATAAACGCGTCCTTTTTATCTTGTAGTTTATTAAGCATTTCGTCAAAATCAGCGTAAACGTAATCAGAAACGAAAGCGATAAAACCTTGATGGCGCCTAGTCTCCGTTTCTTTATCCATAATCGCCTTTTCAACGAATTGAAATTTGCAACCTTTTGAGCGAATTGCGTTTAGTACGCTTCTTGACTCGTTATCACGCATTCCGTTCATTATTAAAATTTTATCAATAGTCTTGTCCGTCTTTAAAAGTTCTAAAACGGCGTTTCTTCCTTCAATTTTCATTTTTATTCCCTTTCTTCGTAATTTAATAAGTAGTTAAGCCTATCGGTATTTCCCGTAATATATAAAAATCCAACAAGCGCTTCAAAGCCCGTTGCCTTATTATACTCTCCAACCGATGCGTTCTTAGCACGAGTGCCTTTTTTTGTGTTCCTTGCCCTTTTAAAAACTTCCATTTCTTCTTCAGTTAAAATATGGCAGATTTTATCAAAATAATTCGCTTGGCTAGACGCCCTTACAATTTCCGACGTCTTTTTATTAAGATTAGACCCTTTATCGTCTTTATCAAAAACCAATTTTTCCCTAGCGAATAAAGAGTGTACTGCATCTCCTATAAACGCAAGTGTTACGGAACTTAATTGCTTAGCAGATTTTACGTCTAATTTGTCATCTAAATTAAACAAAATACCACCCCATTAAATAAATAAAATATATATAAGTATAGCATATTCTAAAAATCTTTACAAGCATATAAATTACAAATTAGCAAAATATCTTATCGTTCCGTTATATATTGCCTTTGCTAAGGTTTTTTGATACGATTCGCTAAGCAATAACTTTTCTTCTTCAGGGTTGGACAAAAACCCACACTCTACGATTATTGACGGAATATCTAAGGAATTTAGAAGATAATAATCGCCCGAAAGAGCATCGTACATACGTTTAGATTCTTTAAGTAAATTTAGTTCTAATTGCACGCTATCTGCTAGTTTTTTTGAGTTATTGCTATCCTTTTTATAAAAGACTTGCGCGCCCCGCCGTTTAGGCGAAGAATAAGTGTTTAAATGCACGGATATAAATATGCTAGGGCGAGCATTTTTAATTATCTCAACTCTCTTTTTAAGGTCTCGAAGTTTAAAGCCGGGAGAAGTGTCGTCGTAAAGCCCGCTATCGTCGGTTCTTGTTAACGTTACTTTGTATCCTTTACTTTCAAACGCTTCTTTTAATTTTAAAGAAATTTGCAGGTTTATCTCTCTTTCAAACACTCCTAAACTTCCCGATGCTCCACCGTCAATTCCACCGTGACCTGCGTCGATAACCACGCTATAGGTCGAGATTGGAGTATTATGAAAGGTGTTTTGAGATATATTTTTTAATTCAATCATCAATACAAAAGTTGCAATAAATATAACCACAAGCGTAAGAGCCGTTAATTTATATTTGATTTTTTTTAAAGCGTTCATATAAAATTATATTTTAAAAGCCAATCTTTTATTCGATAATATTATTTAGTCAACTTAACAAATTTCGTATTAAAACTATAATTAAATAAAAAAAGTTGACATACTTTAGTTAGTTGTTTATAATAATTATATATTTTATTATATTGAGCGTAAATTTTACTCGTTTAGGAGAAAGCAAATGAACATACCTGAAATTTTTGCAGAAAACGTTTTTAATGAAGAAGTAATGAAAAAAACATTGCCGGAAGACGTGTTCAATTCACTTAAAAGCACTTTGGATGACGGAGCATCGTTAGATTTAAGCGTTGCCCAAAAGGTTGCTGACGCTATGAAGAATTGGGCAATATCAAAAGGCGCAACGCATTATACTCATTGGTTCCAACCAATGACGGGTATCACTGCCGAAAAACACGATAGTTTTATTTCTCCAACAAAAAACGGTAAAGTTATAATGGAATTTAGCGGAAAGGAACTTATAAAAGGCGAGTCGGACGCGTCCTCTCTTCCTAACGGAGGAACTCGCGCAACTTTTGAAGCGCGTGGCTATACCGTTTGGGACCCTTCTTCTTACGTTTTTATTAAAGATAACACTTTATATATTCCAACTGCATTTTGTTCGTATGGCGGAGAATCTCTAGATAAAAAGACTCCACTTTTACGCTCGTCTGAAGCACTTAACAAACAAGTTTTAAGAGTATTAAACGCCCTTGGCGACACGGAAGTTAAAAACGTAAAAGTAACGGTTGGCCCTGAACAAGAATATTTCTTAATCGATAAAGAAATGGCGAATAAGCGTGAAGATTTAATCTTTACAGGTAGAACGCTTTTCGGTGCTAAACCACCTAAAGGTCAAGAACTTGACGACCATTATTACGGTGCTATAAAACCAAGAGTTAAGAGTTTTATGGAAGAACTTGATAAAGAACTTTGGAAACTTGGCATATTAGCAAAAACCGAACACAACGAAGCGGCACCCGCTCAACACGAACTCGCTCCTATCTACACTACCGTTAATATCGCAACTGATAATAACCAACTTACGATGGAACTTATGAAAAAGATTGCAGACAAACACGATTTAGTTTGTCTTCTTCACGAAAAACCATTTAAAGGCGTTTCGGGTAGCGGTAAGCACAATAACTGGTCTATAACGACTGATACTGGCGTTAATTTATTTAGTCCTGGCGAAACTCCTGACGATAATTTAAGGTTTTTACTTTTTGTTTGCGCCGTTATTAAAGCGACGGATAATTATCAAGATTTGCTTCGCGCGTCAATCGCTAGTGCTGGTAACGATAATCGTTTAGGCTCAAGTGAAGCCCCACCTGCTATTATTTCTATTTATTTAGGTGACGATTTGTATTCTTGCTTAACTGCCTTTGAAGAAAACGGCTATAAAAACAAGAATAAAAGTACTATGAAACTAGGGGCTAAAATACTCCCTACCCTTCCTAAAGACACTACTGATAGAAATAGAACTTCTCCTATCGCGTTTACGGGTAATAAGTTTGAATTTAGAATGGTTGGCGCAAGCGATTCGGTTGCTGACTCTAACGTAACGTTAAACACGATAGTTGCTGAAAGTTTAAGTATTTTTGCCGATAAACTTGAAAAATCAAGAAACGTTCAAAAAGCAGTGCACGATATTATAGTTGATACTGTAAAAGAACATAAGCGCATACTTTTTAACGGCAACAATTATTCAAGTGAGTGGCTTGAAGAAGCAAAAGCAAGAGGGCTTCTTAACCTTTCTTCTACACCTGAAGCACTTGAAACCCTAACTTTAGATAAAAACGTTGCGCTTTTTGAAAAACATAAAGTATTATCAAAAACTGAACTTACTGCAAGGCAACACATTATGTTCCAAAACTATTGCCGTATAATAAGAATTGAAGCGCTTACTATGATTGAAATGGCTAAAAAACAAATTTACCCTGCAATCAACGATTACGTATTAAAGCTTTCTAAAACGATAAAGGCAAAAAAAGCGTTAAACGCCGTTTATAAAACCGATACTCAAATCGCCAAAAAACTTTCTTCACTTAACGTAAATATTTACAACGAAGTTTTAGTGCTTGAAAATTTATTATCTCTTAGAAAGACTATTGCTAATCCTAAAGAAAAAGCCTTCTTCTTTAAAGATAAGGTTTTAGTATCTATGAAAAATCTTAGAGCGTTCGTTGACGATGCGGAAAAAATTACCGATGAAAAATATTGGCCGTTCCCATCGTATACAAAACTTTTATTTAGCGTTAATTAATCAAAAAGCCGTTGCAACTAGCAACGGCTTCAATTTTGTTCACGTTTTATTAACAATTTAACCAAAAGTGTATTTATTTTTTAAAAATATTGTTTTTGTGTTAAAAACATTTGTATTTAAAAATGCTTTGTTATATAATATTAAATTATTAACTATAAATTAAAATATATATTACTCAATATATTAAAAGGAGTTTATCGTGAGAGTATTTAATTTCGCTGCAGGTCCATCAACGCTACCTTATGAAGTATTAAAAGAAGCTCAAAGGGATTTATTAGATTTTAACAATTCTGGTATGAGTATTACTGAAATGAGCCATCGCACTAAGACCTTTATGGCTGTTAATGACGAGGCAAACGCACTTCTTCGTGAACTTTTAAATATTCCTGAAGATTATAGCGTATTATTCGTTCAAGGTGGTGCTTCGCAACAATTTGCGGCAGTCCCTCTTAATCTTATGACTACTGGCGTTGCAGACTATATCGTTACTGGTAACTTTGCTAGTAAAGCGCAAGAAGAAGCGCAAAAGTACGGCATTTCAAACATAGTCGCTTCATCTAAAGATAAAAACTATACTTATATTCCTGACGTTGATAGTCTTACTTTTAGCGAAAACGCAAGTTACGTTCATATAACTACAAACAACACGATTTTTGGTACGCGTTATACTAAATTACCTAAAACCAAAGCACCACTCGTTGCAGATATGTCATCAAACATTTTAAGTGAAAAGATTAACGTATCTGATTTTGGCTTAATTTATGCAGGCGCACAAAAAAACATTGCTCCAGCAGGCGTAACTATCGTTATTATTAAAAACGAACTTTTAGGCAGGGCTATGGATATTTGCCCAACTATGCTCAACTATCAAATTCAAGCAAAAAACGATAGTTTATATAACACCCCGCCTTGCTTCCCTATTTATATGGCTATGCTCGTGTTTAGGCACCTTAAAAAGTTAGGTGGCGTAGAAGAAATTCAAAAGATTAACGAATATAAAGCAGGCTTACTTTATGACTTTATTGATAATTCTTCTTTCTACACTAACCCAGTTAATAAAGCCGACCGTTCTATTATGAACGTTCCTTTCGTTACTGCAAACGCTGAACTTGACGCTAAATTCTCAAAAGAAGCAACTGAAAACGGCTTAGTTTCTATTAAAGGTCACCGTTTAGTAGGTGGTATGCGTGCAAGTATTTACAACGCTATGCCAGTTGAAGGCGTAAAAGCTCTTATTGAGTTTATGAAAAAATTTGAATTGGAAAATAAATAATTATGAAAAACATTTTAACATTAAATGCAATTAGCAATAAAATTGATAAAGTATTCGGTATTGATTACAACGTTTCAGATAACGTAGAAAACCCTGTTGGCATACTCGTTAGAAGTTACGATATGCACGGTTACGATTTACCGTCTTCCGTTCTTGCAATATCTAGAGCGGGCGCTGGCGTTAATAATATTCCTTGTGAAGAATACGCTAAGCGTGGCGTAGTAGTATTTAATACTCCCGGCGCTAACGCAAACGCAGTATCTGAACTCGTTTTAACTGCTCTACTTATGGGCTCGAGAAAAATCGTTAAGGCGATTGACTGGGTTAAAACTCTAAAAGATGATGAAAATCTTTCAAAAACCGTTGAAAAAGGTAAAAAAGAATTCGTAGGTCAAGAAATATATGGCAAAAAACTCGGCGTTATTGGTCTTGGTGCTATTGGTGCTAGGGTTGCAAATACTGCAATAAGTTTAGGTATGGAAGTTTTAGGTTACGACCCTTATCTTTCGGTTGCAAACGCGCTTCACCTTTCTCGCCATATCGAAGTTACTTCGGATATTGACGAACTCTATAAAAGTTGCGACTATATTACTATTCACGTTCCTTTCGTTGAAAGTAATCGCAATATGATAAACGAAGCAAAATTAAACTTAATGAAAAAAGGCGTAGTCGTAGTTAACTGCGCTCGTGGCGAACTCGTTGATGTAGACGCTATTTTAAAAGCAACGGCTTCAGGAAAAGTTTCAAGATATATTACTGACTTCCCTAATAAAAAATTAATAGGCGTTGAAAATATTATTTGTATTCCACACCTTGGAGCATCTACTCCAGAAGCGGAAGACAACTGCGCTATTATGGCATCAAAGGAACTTATTGATTATATTGAAAACGGAAATATCAAAAATAGTGTTAACTACCCTACTTGCATTGCTCCAAGAAATTCTAACGTAAGGCTTTCTATTCTTCACTTAAATCAACAAAATATGATTGCTCAGTTTACTACGATTCTTGCTGATAACAACATAAACATTGAAAACTTCGTTAACTCAAGTAAAGGAAACTTCGCTTATTCTATTATTGATATTCCTGAAATTAACGATACTGCGTTTGACGCGTTATCTAAAATTGACGGCATTATTAAAATAAGAAAAATTTAATTAAAAAACTTAAAGCACCTTGCATTTTACGCAAGGTACTTTTTTTATGAATTTATATATTCGGAATAAAGTGAAGTTAAATTATCATTTTTTACTTCAAATAAATACGTTGCTTTATAACCACCATATATAGGCACTTCTTCCATATGTATTTTTATTTTTTCATTTCTACTTAATAGATCAATTAACTTATTATCTTCAAGATTAATTCTATCCCCATTTTCATAAATAA
>JAZUMP010000022.1:0-6712 GCA_045603725.1 Christensenellaceae bacterium | reverse complement strand
CCGGGAATATTTGCTTTCTTAAAACTTTCATATTCATATTCGCGGGCAAGGTTAGAACCAAAAGACATAATATCGCCACCTAAATACCCAAGTGGCTGCTTTCCATTATCGTTCATTATAAAAATCTCCTAATCTAATGTTCTAAAATAATACGTAAGTTCTTCTTCTGGCCGATTTTTTTCTAAATAAGTAATTGCCATTTCATCATATTTATAGTATAAATCTGCATAAAATAAAGATAAATCATCATTGTTACGGCTATGCCAATACCAACTTTTATGGTTAATTACCATAATTAGTTCAGTAAGATATTTATAATTATCTTTCCATTCTTTAAATGCTCTATTTGCCGTATCAATAATTGCGTCTTCTCCGAATGGTTCGGCAATAGAAAAATCATCCCAAAAACTAGTGATAGGTGTATAATCAATACCATCGCACCACATAGACATTATTCTCCTTTTTTCTTTTATTATACTACAATTTTCAAAAAAAGTCAAATATATAAAAAGAAAAGGGCGCTTTCGCGCCCTTTAAATTATACACTATTTTTAGTGGTAGATTCTTCTTCTTCCGCCTCAGACTCGCCAACTAGACGAGAGACGAATGCATTAAACGCTTCATCGTCCTTTGTCTTAACGTTTAAATCCTCTACGAGAGACTTTAAACCATTAAAAGCATCCTTACTAATTTCAGAATTATTTAGTAAAGCAGAAAGAATTTCAACACGAGAATCGGTAAAACCAGTATTGTCACGTAACATAATAATTTACCTCCTTAATTTGGTGGAATCATCCTGTCGCATAGTTTGGCGACGGGGCCACGCTCTGATTTTATTAATTTAACCATTCCAAAAAGTGGTTCGCCCGCAAGATTTTTTATCATAGAGCGGATACCATTATGCTCTTGGAATATTTTTTTATCAATTTGAGCAATATCACCACAAAAAATTAGTTCGCTATCTTCTTCAATACGACTCATTAAAAGTGTAACTAACTTATCGTCCATATTTTCACATTCATCACAAAGAACGATACTTGATTTAATACTGCGGCCGCGAATATGAGAAAGTGGAACGGTTTCAATAATTCCTTCATCCATTAATCTATCTAATTCTTCTTCACCGCCTACGTGGTCGGCAATACATCTAGAAAATATAGATAATTTTTCTCTTACGCTTCCAGGAAGAAAACCAATATCATTAGTACCTGCGGCAATAATGTTATTGCGGACAAATACAATTTTAGCATAATTACCTTTTGCTACTTGCTCTAGTGCGTAACTTAAAGCAATATATGTTTTACCACCACCCCAAGCAGACATTAATAATTTAACTTTAATATTTGAATTTTGGAGTAAATGAAAAGCCATTTTTTGCTCTAAATTGCGCGGCGATACTACATCATTTGTATAAGGATTTTTTATATCTTTATACTTTAAATTATTATATTTAAAACCATCCCAAAAAAGAATATCTTTTAACTCATCGCCTTCGTAAATTTCAGCAAATTCATTAATTTTTAAATTTAAGATATTTTTTTCTGGGTGAGAATACAGAGAAACGAAAGTTGCGTCATCAGGATAATATTTGCCCCAACCGCAATATTCATCGTTTTGGCTCTCTTTAAAATCATCATAATAAATTGCGTTTAATTGCGGAAATTGTTTAGCAAAAATATATAACGCTCCATCACTAGTAACAAAAGAAATTTGTTGTTCTTTTGCTAAAAGTAAAGCCTCACATAATAGTCGATGGTCATTAATATTTGAAAGAAACTTATATTTATTTAATAATTTTTCTACTTTTTTTTGAGAAAGAGGATAAGTTTGAATAGTAGAGGAATTAAGAATCTCCCGCACGGCTTGCCGCGCGAGAAATTTCACTTTATCGCTTTTATTTAATGAGGTCTTAATATTTTCTAACTCAGCAATTACCAATGGGCTAACATAAATATCTTGATAGATATTTAAACATCCATTTAAAATAGCAGAGCTATCTAAAAACATCATAGGCTATCACTTCCGATAATTTCATTAACCAATCCATAGTCTTTCATTTCTTCTGCGGTTAAATACCATTGCTTACGGTGATGAGCATCATATACTTCTGCACTTATATTTGTATTGGTTAGAATATAATTGCGTATACGCTCGTCCGTAGATTTATTAAATAACATTACATCTTCTACAGAAGTACTTTCGCCGCCAACATATGTTTGACCAGAATGAAATAGAGCGAATGAGAATGGATAGCAACGTTTAATAACATTTGGATTTTTATTGCCTGCGCACAAAATAATTGTTCCCATACTACAAGCATAGCCAGGCACTAAAATTTCCAATGGCTTTTTGTAATTATCAATAAGCCCGCAAAGCATTAAACCGTCTGCTACTGAACCACCGGGAGTGTTTAAAATAAGCTTTACAGGAGTTTTATCTTCATCTTCTTCAAATTTCTTTAAAGGAATGAAAACAGTTTCTAGAATATTTTCAGTAATTTCTTCATTTAAAATAATGGTTCTATTACGTAGAATACCATCAAAATAAGCATAAGCAACTGGATCAAGGTTAGAAACTTCTTCTGCAAAGTCTAAAAAGCTAAATTCAGGCATAAGTCCTCCTCGTTGTCAAGGACAACTTCAATTTATTTTAATATATATTAAGAGAGAATTTTGATTAGAGTGCAATCATCAGGAGAAATATCTTCTTTACGAATTGTTTTTAAGTATGGATGACGAATTGAGATGCCGTTACCTGCGTCTGAAATCATCATTCCCCCGATAGTAACGGGGCATAAATACCAATCGTCAAAATTATCTCGTAATTCATTTTTAAATTCTTCTGTTAAACCAGATACCTTGCATAACGGCACAAGTTCGTGATTTTGGTCATAAACACTTGTATAAATGGCACCTGGCCATCCAAAAAAATATCCTTTTGAAATTGGCTGGATAGTTTTTCCAAGTTGATAATCAGAAAAATATTGACCTTGAATTTTCTTACCCGTCCGCATATCCTCCCAATAAGGCCAAGTTTCAAGGTCTTTACCAGTATAATTACGAACCGCAGGCTCAATACCAGTAATTAAACAGTCAATGTCGTTACTAATTTCTTGTTTAACTTTACAAGAATCCCAAGCCGAAGGGCCACGCTTTCCAGGTACATAAAGTGCATTTTTCTTATAACAAACTGCGCCTTCTCCACCTTTAGAAAATATATTATTTAAATCATCAAAAAAATTTTCATCCATTTCGTGATATGTTACGCCAACTACAAGCGGACTATTAATGCGGCGAACTACTTCATCAATGTAACGCCTACGTTCATCAACTGGCGTGTTCATTAAATTAATACCATCAAGCATTAAAACGTCAAAGACGCGCCATTCCAATTTCTTTTCTTTCTGACGTTCAATAGCCTTTGGCGTAAGGCAACGCAGAATACTTCCAATCTGTCGATCAATACAACCGGGGATATAAATTTCTCCCAAAATTACTGTGTCGCCTTTATTAAAAGCTTTTACTACATTATCCCAAAAGAAAACTTTATCTTGAATTTCTCCATATGTATCTGTTTTTTTGCTGATACCTCGGGTTTGAAGTGCGGCTCGGCCTGCGGTGATAACCGCTCTTGACCAATTACCATCAAATTTTTCAGACCAAATATATTGATGGCTTGCAATCATTTGGTCTAAATGTTGGCGTTTAGTTTCTGCGGACATTGTGGATGAAGGGCTCCAATAGCGCATTGGCTCCATAGAAAATAAATCCATATTATTTTATTTTCTCCTTTTTCTTTTTATTATATCATAAAATTAAAGAAAAATCAAATAAGATAACTAGTAATTACACTGGCATTAAACCGCAAATCATCTAAATCACCAATATTATCAATTATCCATTCAAAATTAAAATCATCTAATTGATATTCACTAATATGATGACTTTGCTTTTCATTCATATTTGGATTTAAATACTCTTGTCCATTTTCATAACGATTAATTCTAATAGTAGTAATATTTTTATTATACATATCTACTGTTTCTAATTCGTTAATGAAACGCCAATCTGGAATAATAGTATAATCAAAATCATCTTGAACTGCGGCGATAAATTTACTAACTACTTCACCCCAATAAGTGGGGAAATACCTACGTAGTTTATGCGTGCCGATAGTTTGAAGCAAACGGCGGCCATTTTCATCTTTTTCACCGTTCCAATTATAATACTGAGTAGCAAAAGTTTTTACTAAATCAGCAAAATGAATGGTTAATACTTTCTTATTCTCTGCTTCTAGATTTTCACGTAAAAAATTAGCGAAAGTATCTTTTCCAGAAGCACTTTTGCCGCTAATCATTATTACTTGCATGTTCTAATAAACTCTCCATACGACTTCTAAAATAAAAATCTACAAATTCTTGTTCTTCTTCATTAGCGCAAGAATTCATATACTCATTAACCATTCTAATTGCTGTTGGGATGCTATGCTGTAATAGTGCCATATCAACCCAAAATTTAGCTTGCTGCCGCACTTGCTCAGGAATATTTTCAAAAATTTCCTTCATTTTTCGCCTTTTCCTCCTTTTGCTTTTTTGATAAATAATCAAATAAAGCTTGAACTTCTTCTTTGGTTTTTAAGACAATCTTTCGTTTAGGAATTGGTGGTTTTCTTTCAAAATCTTCTGGCATTTCAATAACATAATATCGCTCTGGTTCATGTAAATTTTCGTTACAACAAGCAACTCTTGCACACAAATGTTTATTTGTAGTAGTGCTATAAATATTTGCGGCGACGTGATTATCATCTAAATGTTCTACTTCAACGCGCCGTGCTTCTGGTTTTATTTGTTCAACAAAACCAATATATTCATCACGAGAGACTTCATAAATCTCACTTATGGTCATTTTTGCTACCTCGCCAATTTAATTTTAATTTTTCAGCGGACTTTTGAGCATTTTCATCGCAGCGTTCATTCCAAAGTACTCCATTGTGGCCTTCAACCTTTACAAAAGAATACCAAAAATTATCAAAAAATGGAATAATTTCTTCCCAAAGGTCTTGATTTGCGACATTTTCTCCTTTACTATTTGTCCAGCCGTTGTGCATCCAACTTACATACCATTCTTGTTTATAACAATTAATAGCATAAGCAGAATCACTATAAATTATTACTTTTTCGGAAGGGCGGCGGACAGAACGAGCATATCTTAAAGCCTCAAGAATTGCTGTTAATTCCATTCTTTGATTTGTTGTTCCATACTCGCTCCCCGCCGCTTCATAAATTTTTACGCCGCCTTGAGTAACAATAAAAGCCCAACCGCCAAAAGTCAATTTTCCAGTAGTTTTACAAGAACCATCTGTATAAATTTCTAGATTTATAACTCTTGCGTTGCTGCGTTTCTCCATTTATTTTGACCTCCCTTTTCTTTTATTTAATTATACTATAAAATAAAAGAAAAGTCAAATATTATTCTTTATTAATTAAATCTAATGCTTCAGCTTGCTCTACTTCTGGTAAGCCAGCAACGCTAGTAAGCAAGCTCAGAATGCCCGCGAGTAAAGCCGCAGAGCCAACTAAAGCCCAATCAACATCATGGAGAGCATAAGAGGTGCCAATGACAGCAATTGCGGTTTGGGCCACTGTTTTAATTGCGCGAACACCCGCGGCCGCAAGCCAACGTTTAAAATTTTTCATTCTAATTCCTCCTTATAAGAAATCATTCTTTTCAAGTCGTTCTGTGTAGAGTTTTTTAATATACTCATACTCAGCATCAAAGACTCCATTTTTATCGTGTGTTTTTTCTAATAATTTTTTGTATTTGTCATTTAAAGTTATAATATGTTTAAATTCATCGTGAGTATGTTTTCTGCCATTGCGGCAAGAGTTAGCAAAATCAAGAATTTCCCAACGAATACGGTCTTTTTCATTTTCAGTTACTTCTTTTGTTAAATCTTCTACTTTCTTTGAAACATTCTCGGTTAATAATTTTCCAAGCCATTTTACAAGAGAAGAAATTGGATTCCATTTAATTGGAGTAATTTGAATAAAAATAGAACCGATAACAATAATTTGAATGATATTATGAGAAAGCCATTCGGCGAACTGCTCCATCGGCCTCACCTCCTTCGCCCATGTCCTCTCATATTATATGTAATAAAACATCGGAGAGATTTAACTAAAATCTCCCCGATTAACAAAATATTGTATACGCTTATCGACTTCAGCTGCAAATTTTGTTATATCTTGTTTAGTTTTAAAACGAGTATAAACAAAATCTTGTAGAAAAGGACAAGGAATAAATACAGCGTGATATTCAGAACCAATATATGTATAAAAATCTTTTGGAAGCAGTCCAAATAAACGATAATAGATATTAAAATATGATTCGTTATTATATAGCGGCGAAGCAATTTCATAAAAAGCATCAGTAAAATAAAGAGCATACATATTTTCTACTTCTTCAATTTTTACATACTTCATTATTTAAACTCCTTAATCCATTCTTTATAGTTTTGAAATTCTTCAAGAGTTAAAGTGCCGTATGAGCGAATTTCTTGCGGCGAAATTTGTTCCATTGGCCGCGGTACAATGGTTGAAGTAGAATATGTTTTTACTGATTGCTGCGCTTTAATGTAACGAGAAACGGTTGAAGGTGAGATACCCATTTGCTTCGCAACAGCAGAATAAGTTTTAAGTTCTGAATAAAGAGTA
>JAZUMP010000021.1:0-2323 GCA_045603725.1 Christensenellaceae bacterium | reverse complement strand
TGTCTTGGGTGCTGTAAACCTTTTTCATAGTTGCAAATCGTTTGATTGCTTACTTCTATAAGCTTCGCAAGTTGTTTTTGCGAAAGCTTTTTTTCTATTCTCTTTTCTTTAATCCATTTTGAATACATATAAAACTCCTTTGTGGTTTTTAGTGTGATATTTCATACTTTACGCCTCTTATTATAGTATGAAGTTTCATACTTGTCAAGCGTTTTGCAAAAAAAAGTTTACAAAATCATACTTTTTTTATATAATAAAGAAAAAGAGGGCTGGAATTATAAACTTTGAACTATCAATTTCTTACAAGAGATAAAAACAAATAATTAAACAACATATAAAGAGGAGCATCATTATGGACATTGAACACATCAAAAAAATAATGAAGGAAAAGAAAATAACTCAAAATTACTTATCAGAAATAACACAAATTCCTTTGCAAACAATTAAATGCATTATGTCTGGAAGGACCAAATACCCACGCATTGACACTGTTGAGGCAATAGAAAAAGCGCTTGGTATTGATTTCAGCCAATCAAACGTGAATACAGCCGCATTAGATGAAAAGTCAACAAACACCTTAACAAAAAAAGAAACGCGCCTTTTAGACGCTTTTAACGGTTTAATTCCCCCAATGCAAGACTATGTGTTGGAAATGGTGGAAAAGTTGGTTGAGAAAGATATAGGAAAAAACAAAAAACTATATTAGGAGTGTGAAATGGAAAAAAAGAATTTTTGGATGTTTTAGAATTTTTGAAGAATTTAAACGAAGATATAACGATGGCAATTGCCTTACTCACAGAAGAACGGTATAAAAGAAGACAATTGTTTCGTGTGGTCTGCGTGGATGGGAAGCTTGTTCCCGAAGGCGCAGAACTCAACAAGAATAACGGTGTTTCGTCCACTCAAAAGGAGAACGACGAAATGTTTAATATACCCGGGATTTCAATTAATTCCAAACCTCGTGCAGACGGTAGATTCCAAGGATATATCGTTATTGACGGGGTAAAAAAATATTTTTATGGGAGGAGTAAAGAAGAAGTCGCAAACAAGGTTAAAACCCAATTAAAAAATGGTGCTACACTGAAAAAAGAGAGTGTTAGCAATAGCGTTCCAACGACCTTTAATGCGTTTGCCGTATATTATTTTGAGAATTTTAGAAAGCCAAAAGTTTCTACTAAAACCTATAAGAACGACACGAATAGATATAAGAACTATTTATTGCCTTGGTTTAAAGAAACGCCCATCAAAAAAATAACTCCTATGCAATGCAAGGAGTTAATTGATAAAATATCTGGCGAAGGAAAAGGCAAAACCGCAGACGAAATATATTCTCTTTTGTCGGTAATCTTTAAAACGGCAATTAAGCACAATATATTGAAAAACAACCCTCTTGACATCATTTTCTATGTAAAACACGAAAAGAAACACGGTGTTGCTTTAACATTAGAAGAAGAAAGGTTGTTTAAGAACGCACTAAAAGACAATCGCTACATAAGTGCTTTTATGCTTGCGCTTTATACCGGGTTAAGACCTAACGAACTCTACACGGCTAAAATTGAAGGGAATTTTATTGTTGCGATAAATTCAAAAAGAAAAAATAGAAAATTAGAATATAAAAAAATACCCATTAGCAAGATGTTGAAGCCATACATTGCCAATGGGTTAGTAATACCAAATTATAAAATATTAAGGGAAACTGTTAGAAAAATCTTGCCGAACCATAAACTCTATGATTTGAGAACGACTTTTTATTCCAGATGCAAAGAGTGTCAAATATCAATGCACGCCATAAATTATTTTATGGGACATTCTTTGGGGGCGTTGGGAAACACCTACACAAGCTTGTCGGAAGACTTCTTGATTGAAGAAATGGCTAAATTTGACTATTGAAACAGCGTTTTTTGACACTAAAATTAGCCAATTCTGACACTAAATTCTGACACTTTTGGCAAAATTGGGGACAAAAAGTCTTTTATTTTTCATTTAAAATGCAAAAAACAGCCTAAAAAAGGGCTGTTTTTCGTGTTTTGGTTGCGGGGAGGGGATTTGAACCTCCTGACCTTCGGGTTATGAGCCCGAATATACACCACCCACACCACAAGATATTGTGCAAAACCACCCAATAAAACACACTACATAATGTGGATTAAACATCGTTATTAGGTTTTGACACTTTTTTGACACTAAGCTTCTTCAAGCTCTAATTTGAGTTTTTCTTCTTCTCGTTGTTGTAGTTCAATCTCTTTGTTGTACTCTTGGATTAGTTCTTCAGGTACTTCACGGCGATATAATACCAACAATTCGTTTTGGTCTAAAGCAGCGC
>JAZUMP010000020.1:0-58327 GCA_045603725.1 Christensenellaceae bacterium | reverse complement strand
CCGTTTTCTCCTTTAGTTACCGTTTACACTTAAAAATATTGCAATTGCTATATTTTCCATTATTATAATATTGCAGTTGCAAATTGTCAAGTAGTTTTTTTAAAAAAATATTACAATTGCAATAAAAAGGAGAAATCTATGTTTAAAGAAAGATTAAATGAATTAATAGAATCAAAATGTAACGGTAAACAAATAATTTTATCTAAAGAAACTGGAATAGCACAAGGAACTATTTCATGTTATTTCACAAGAAACTCTTTACCATCAGCAGAACAACTAATAATATTGGCAAATTATTTTGATTGTTCTGTAGACTATTTACTAGGTAGAGAAAATGAATACGGAATAATTGAATCGCAAAACCAATTAACTAAAATTGAAGACAACTTAATTACACTATTCCGTTCTTTAAACGAACACGATAAACATAAACTTATTGGCTTTGCTCAAGCACTAGCATATTAAAAGGAGAATATTATGAAAGAATTTAAATGCCCAATTTGTGGAAAACCAACAAGTCAATATTTTGGAACATATAGAGAAGATGGACTATGTAGAGAACATAAAGATATGCTAAAACAAAACTTATTAAAAAAATGTTTTAAATGCGGGAAATGGTACAATGCAAATGATATTTGCGATTGTGAAAAAACAAATAATGAAAACACAAAAGAAGCAAAAGAAAGTTTTTGTATAATTTGTGATGAGCCTTCTCACGGTAAACAACAATGTAAAAACTGCTATAATGAAACAAAAGAACATTTAAATGGTTTAAACAAAAATGCACAAGCATTTGAATTTAGAGAACATTATTTTAATTTAAAAGATGCAATTTATAGAATGTGGGCATTTGATAAAGTTAAAGCCAACTGCAATAGACTTATAGCAATTGCATTATTAAACGAAAAAGTAAATAACGATAAATCTTTAATTGATAGAGTTTATAAAGACGTTGAATATCTTATTGAAAGAAAAAAACCAGAAGATAATACTAACAACAAAAATGACGAAGAACTTATAAACAGCAAAAACCAAACTGACATTTACGCAGAAGAAATTATAAGAACTGCTGACGGTCATAGAGTTAAAAGCGATGGTGAAAAACAAATAGATGAAATTTTATATCGAATAAGATTAATTCATAGTTATGGCAATAAAGTAAACAAAATAAAAGAAAGAGCAGTTTATTGTGATTGGTTTATTCCAATTTTAAGTGAAACAAAAGGCATATACATAGAATATTGGGGTATGAATACACCAGATTATATCAAAAATAAAACAGATAAATTGGAATTATACAAAAAACACAAGTTGCCTTTAATAGAAATACAGAAAGATGATATAAAAGATACTCAAAGTTTAATGTCAAGTATAATAGAAGAAGTCGAATTCTTATCAAAAGAACATTTTAAAATTGAATTAAATTTAGATTAAAACATATTAAAAAGACGGAAGAATTGCGCGCAGGCTTGTCCGCAATCTTCTTCCGTCTTTTTTTATAACGTACGTATATTAAATTAATCTTTTTATAGAAAATATACCTTGTATTTTTTCTAAAACTACTATTATGCTACTACTATATTTTTTGCGATATAATCAAGAAAAATTTAAGGAGCATAAAACTATGGAAATTCAACATTATATCGAAGCACTAACTAAAATTGATAATGCTATTGCGCAAGTTATTGGAGCATTACAAGGTGAACTAACAAAACAAGGGGGTGAGAGTTCTAAAACTTCAGCATTTTATCCTACACCTATTAAAAGCAAGGAGGATGAAATTATGCCAAAATTAAAAAATATCTACATTTATAAAAAAGATAAATACTACGTAGGAGTAGTTGCATACGATGGAAAACGCAAATCTTTTACAAGAAAAAGTAAAACTGAACTTATCGCTGCAGCAAAAGAGTGTTTACAAGAATTTAAGGAAACTGCAGACCCAGTAAAAAGACAGTATTTAGATACTATTGCTAGATTTTATCTAGAAAATCTAAAAAAACCTTTTATATCGGAAACTTACTACAATTCACTTGTTAAACACTACAATAAACACGTTAAACCTAAAATAGGAAATTATAGAATTGCAAGTTTAACACCTATAATTTTACAAAAATATTTTGAAGAACTTACTGAATACTCTACTAGAGTTGCCGAAGACGTTAAAACTTTGCTTAATCAAATTTTTGAATATTCTGTCGGAAACGCTTTTATCAAAGTAAACCCTATGCGAGCAGTTAAAGTTAAACGCCATGAAAGAATTAACGGAAACGCTTTAAAACCAGAACAAATTACAACTTTAAAAAACGCAATTGAAAACACAAAATATAAAATACCTTTCCTTATTCTTCTTTACACCGGCGTTCGTGGTTCAGAGTATCACTCTTTAGAATTCAACTTTGATAACAATACAGTTAAAATCAAAAATTCAAAATTAAAGCAACACCAAAAAGAAAAATTTAGAACAATACCAATTTTAACGCCTTTACTACCCTTTAAAAACGATATTTTAAACGGAGAATGGAAAAAGATTACAATAAACGAATTAGAGCGTTCATATAAAGAATTTGCCAAATTAGGAAGATTAAATTGGTTAAGGCATACTTTTCAAACCTATTGTATGATACAAGCACCGAACGAATTAGTTAATTATTGGTCGGGACATACTTTAGGAAAAGATATGAGTAGTAAAGTTTATTTGCATTACCCGTTAGAATATCAACAAAAAATTGCAAGTAGTATTTTATACTAACCCACGTATTTTACTAAAAAAATACTAAAAAAAACTTCAAAAAAAACGATTTTTTAACCCCCATTTACCGTTTTTTGACACAAAAAAAGACTAAAAATGTTGTTTTTGCAACAAATTTAGTCTAATTGGCGGAAGCGGTGGGATTCGAACCCACGATACGTTGCCGTATACCTGATTTCGAGTCAGGGCCGTTATGACCACTTCGATACGCTTCCATATTAAAATATAACTTATTTTAACACATATTTTTAATTTTGTATATTATTTAAGCGTAAAATTTAAATTTTTAATAATTTAATATATTAAAACACGCCACGATTGTGGCGTTTTTCTATTCTAGTTCAATTGAGCCCATATAAAGTTTATAATATTCTCCTTTTTGCTCAATTAATTCTTGGTGATTACCACGCTCGATAATTCTACCTTTATCTAGCACCATAATGACGTCGGAATTTTGAACGGTTGAAAGCCTATGCGCTATAACGAATACCGTTCTACCCTTCATAAGTTCAAAAGTTCCCCTTTCAACTAAAAGTTCAGTTCTCGTATCGATTGAAGAGGTCGCTTCGTCTAAAATCATTGCAGGCGCGTTTTTAATCGACGCCCTTGCTATTGATAAAAGTTGGCGTTGACCTTGCGAGAAATTAGAACCGTCGCCTTTTATATAAGTATTATATCCGTCAGGTAATTTAGAAATAAAGTCGTCTGCGCTAGCACGTTTTGCGGCTTCAATACACTCTTCATCGGTCGCGTCTAATCTACCGTATCTAATGTTATCCATAACCGTACCTGAAAACAAACTTACGTCTTGCAAAACGATGCCAAGTGAACGTCTTAAATCCGCTTTTTTAATTTTATTAATATTAATACCGTCGTACCTAATTTTACCGTCCGCAATATCGTAAAAACGGTTTATAAGGTTGGTTATAGTAGTTTTACCAGCACCGGTAGCACCAACGAACGCTACTTTTTGACCAGGCTTTGCATATAGCGTAATATTATGAAGAACTACGTGGTCCTCGTTATAGCCAAAGTCAACGTCAAAAAATCTTACGTCGCCTTCTAATTTAGTGTAAGTAACGGTACCGTCGCCATGAGGGTGTTTCCAAGCCCAAATTCCGTCCTTTTCATCAGTTTCAACCAATTCGCCGTCTTCTTCTAATTTTGCCTTTACAAGCGTAACGTAGCCGTTATCTTCTTCCGGTTTTTCATCTATTAACCCAAAAACTCTTTGCGCGCCTGCAAGACCCATAAATATCATATTTATTTGGTTTGATACTTGCGATATATTCCTAGTAAAATTCCTACCCATAGGTAAAAATGCAATAATTATGGCAATGCTTATTGCTTCACCGCTAATAGAGAAACTCTTAAACCAATAAGGCGCGTTAGAAACTGCAAGAAAAGTACCTGCAAGAGCGAGAAGTACGTATAAGAAATGCCCTAAATTATTCGTAATAGGTCCTAATATGTTTCCAAAAATATTGGCATTTTCTACGTTTTTACGGAGTTCGTCGTTAAGTTTATCAAACTCATTGCAAGTTTTTTCTTCGTGAGTGAAAACTTTAATAACCTTTTGACCGTGCATCGCTTCTTCAACGAAACCTTCGCAAGCACCTAAAGATTTTTGTTGTTTTACGAAAAACTTAGCGGAATTGCCCGCTATCTTTTTAACGGTTAAACTAAATACTATTACGAAAATTACAACTACTAGCGTTAACCAAATACTAAAATATAGCATAGTTGCAAAAATGTAAACTACGCTTACTGCAGTTTGAATCATCGTAAGCAAGCCAGAAGAAACTAATTGACGTAAAGCGTCAACGTCGTTAGTATACATACTCATAATATCGCCGTGGTTGTGAGTATCAAAATACTTTATAGGCAAGTCTTGCATATCGCTAAACATTTTTACCCTAATATCGTGTAAAAAACTTTGCGTAACTCTAGCCATAATAAGCGACCTTGTTAAGTCGGAAAGTATTGAAGTTATATAAAGCCCTGCCATTAATAAAACTATACTAATAAGCGCGTTATAATCTTTAAAAGTTATTGCCGTAATTACGTTTTTTAAAAAAATACCGGTTGAAGCAGTCGTTACCGACGATATAATTATAAAGAGTAATACGAGTGCTAATTGCCATTTATAATTTTTAATTAATACTTTTAAAAGCCTTTTAAAAGTTCCCTTTTGAATTTTAGGTTTAGGTCCTCTACCTTGATTTTTCCCTCTTGGTCCCATTGGTGGCATTAGTCTTCACCCCCTTCTTCATCAGGTCTAAATTGCGTATCGTATACTTCTTTATAAATGCTTGACGTTTTTAAAAGTTCATCGTGAACGCCGATAGCAGAAATTTTGCCTTTATCTAAAACTATTATTTTATCCGCATCTTTAACAGAAGCAATTCTTTGCGCAATTATTATTTTAGTAGTACTAGGAACTTCGGTTTTTAAAGCGTGCCTAATCTTAGCGTCAGTTTTAGTGTCGACTGCCGAAGTAGAATCGTCAAGTATTAATATTTTAGGCTTTTTAAGTAGCGCTCTAGCAATACAAAGCCTTTGCTTTTGACCACCAGAAACGTTAGTTCCACCTTGCTCGATATGCGTATCGTATTTATCGGGGAAAGACTCGATAAACTCGTCGGCAACGGCAAGTTTACAAACCCTTTTTACTTCTTCTAAACTTGCGTTTTCATCGCCCCATCTAATATTATCGGCAATAGTGCCTGAAAAGAGTAGATTTTTTTGTAAAACTACTGCAACTTGATTTCTAAGCGCTTCTATATCGTACTCTCTAACGTCAACCCCTGCGACTTTAACGCTACCGCTCGACACGTCGTAAAGCCTTGATATTAGGTTTGCAATAGTAGTTTTAGACGAACCCGTAGCGCCAATAATACCTATAGTTTCACCCGAACTGATATGCAAATTAAGGTCAGTTAAAACACATTTGTCCATATCTCCGTTATAACTAAAGTAAACGTTTTCAAAATCAATATCACCATTTTTTATGTCAACTATTGCGTTTTTAGGATTTACTATATCTATTTCTTCAGTTAAAACTTCGTCTATACGCTTTGCAGAAGCAACCGACATCGTTATCATAACAAATATCATTGAAAGCATCATAAGCGACATAAGAACTGATGAAGAATATGATATTAGCGTTTGAAGAATAGAAACTATATTTGGATCGTTATCGATAATTCCTGCTCTGCCACATATAAAGATTATACTTATAATCATTCCGTACATACAAAGCATCATTATGGGGTTGTTAAACGCAAGTATACTTTCGGCTTTAGTAAAGTTTTTTCTAACTTCGTTAGAAGCCTTTTCAAATTTATCTTTTTCGTAATCTTCTCTTACGTATGCCTTTACAACTCGCATACCTTTTACGTTTTCTTGAACGGATTCGTTTAAAGCATCATACTTTTTAAAAATTTTATTAAAGAAAGGAATTGCTATAAGCATTATAGTTCCAAGCCCTATAACTAAAATAGGAATAATTATAAAAAATATATTGCCAACGTCGCTATAAAGCCTTATAGAAAATATAAGTGAAAATATAAGCATTAGCGGAGAACGAACTGCCGTTCTTATAATCATCATAAAGGCGTGTTGAACGTTAGTTACGTCAGTAGTTAAACGAGTAACTAAACTAGAAGTTGAAAATTTATCTATATTTTTAAATGAAAAAGATTGCACTTTATAAAATAATTCTTTTCTTAAATTACTTCCAAAACCTGCCGTTGCTTTAGCGCAAAATATTGCAGATAAACTACCGAAAGTAAACGAAAAACAAGCGCATAAAACTAGTACGCCACCACAAATTAAAAGATAAGTAAAATCTGGAGAAGCGCCCGTTCTATTAATTTCATCTAAATACGATAATATGTAAGTTGACATTAAAAAAGGAATTAAAAGTTCAAAAACGACTTCGCCAAGCATAAAAATTGGCGTTAAAATCGTTTGAGTTTTATATCCTTTAGTGCATTTTAACAATCTTTTTAGCATTTATTTCACCATTGAGTTATATTAAAAAAAATTTTAATCATTTGTATTTTTAACATTTTATCAAACTATTATAATATTTGTCAATTATATACTAAATATAAAAAATTCACAAAATATTTGTGAATTTTTTACCGTTATAATCCCGATAAACTTATGCAATTTTTGATATATCAGAAAGTTTTACCTTATAATCGTTAGATATTACGTTTTTACCATCTCTGATTAAGTTAAAACTTATAACGTCGCCCGCTTTAACGGTATATAAAACGTCGCCTATAATTAAATAATTATCTAACGAATACTCGGTAGAGTTTACGTTAATTGACACAATTTTGTCGCCCACCTTAAGACCCATATTATGCGCAATCGAATAATTAATAATTTCTTTAACTAAAATATCGCTAACTACTTTACCGTAACCCGTTTCTTCATCGTAAACGTACTTTGAATCACCTTTTTGAACGGTTACGCCAAGCGTTACTTTATTTGCCGAGCCGTTACTATAAAATAAAATATTTTCAACTACTGGTTTTACTATATGAATAGGAACTGCATAATTGACGTTTTGGTCTTGAAGATTACCTGCATTAGTAATACCTATAAGTTTGCCGTAAATATTGAATAATCCACCGCCAGAATTACCTGCATATAACGGAGTGTCAATTCTTATTGAACGATACGTTCTAGTAATTCCGTCAACTGAAAGTTCAATAAGTTCGTTATCCATACTAATTATTCCTTGAGTTACACTAATACCGTCATCATCAGGGTTACCTATAGCAATAGCAGTTTCACCAACGTGATACTCGGAAGCAAACTCTACAGCCTTAACGTTTGGATTAATCGATTTAATCGTTTTAGTTGAAGTTTTTAATACGGCAATATCGGCAATAGCACTACCACCAACGTATTCACAATTAATTGCGCCAAAGCCGTAATCGTAAATTTGATAACCGTCGTCAGTTGTTTTTTCGGTTTCAATAGGAACACTTTCACTGCCGTATAAATAGCAAGTTATTTTTGATGCGATTTTACTATCGGTATTTTGATTTTGATTATAAATAACGTGATAGTTTGTTATAAAGTAAGTATATTCTTCATCGATTTTATAAACGACTGCCGAACCAGCACCCATCTCTATAGTATTTTCAGATTTAAATGCGGAAATTTGCACAGTTCTTGTAAATTCAGAATACACTTTTAAAGATGAACATAACGCTTTATTAATAATTAAAGTATTGTCAGAATTTTCAACGTCTAAAACCTGCTTTAAGAAAGTTTCGTAACTGCCGTTTGGATTTTCTTCAAGCCATTTTTGATAAATAGTATCTATATCTAAACTTTGACCGTCAGAACCGTTTTGACCATTACTGCCGTTAGTTATGGTAAACGTGCTTTTAGTTCCGTCAGAATAAACGATAGTATACGTATCTACAAGCCCTACCGTATTGGTTTTCGTTATAGAAACGATACTTCTACCATCTCCATTCATTTGAACGGTGCAACCAGTTAAAAGCGTTGCAAATACTAAAAGTATTGATAAAAAAAATATTAAAAACTTTCTATTTTTATTCATAAATTCACCTTTAATGTTATATTTAACATAAATTGGATAATTATACTAAAATAATATATTATTTTAACCTTTGTATTATTTCTAAAACTTTTACCTTATTATAAAAATATAAAATAAAAATCTTAACCGAAACTAAATTTTAAATTGAATTAATAAAGGAGCCCATAGGCTCCTAAATATTATTTTGCATATTCTACGCTTCTTGATTCCCTAATTACGTTAACCTTAATTTGACCAGGATATTCCATAGAAGCCTCAATCTTTTTAGCGATATCTTTTGCTAAGAATAACGCTTGACTATCGTCAATTTGTTCAGGTCTAACTATAACCCTAACTTCTCTACCCGCTTGAATAGCGTAAGCCTTTTCAACGCCTTTAAAACTAGACGCAATATCTTCAAGTTGTTCAAGCCTTTTAACGTAAGTAGATTCAATTTCCTTTCGTGCGCCTGGCCTTACACCAGAAATAGCATCAGCCGCTTGAACTAACACCGCTTCAATACATTTAGGTTCAACGTCGCCGTGGTGAGATTCAATACAGTTAATAACAAATTTATTCTCTTTATATTTTTTAGCAAGTTCAACACCTAAATTGATGTGAGTGCCTTCATTTTCAAAGTCAACTGCTTTACCAATATCGTGGAGTAAACCACCGCGTTTAGCAAGCATAACGTCTACGCCAAGTTCTTGAGCCATTAAACCGGCAATATGCGCAACTTCTAAAGAGTGTTGTAAAACGTTTTGACCGTAACTAGTTCTAAATTTGAGTTTACCTAAAATTTTAATGAGTTCAGGGTGAATTCCGTATAATCCCATTTCAAATACGGCGTTTTCGCCTGATTCTTTAATAATAACGTCAAGGTCTTTTTTAACCTTATCTACGGTTTCTTCAATTCTAGTAGGTTGAATTCTACCGTCGCTAATCAATTTTTCAAGCGCACGGCGTGCAACTTCACGCCTTACAGGGTCAAAGCCCGACGCTACTACAACTTCAGGCGTATCGTCGATTATTAAACGAATACCCGTAGCGTTTTCAAGAGCAGTTATGTTTCTGCCTTCACGACCAATTAAACGCGCTTTCATATCGTCGTTAGGGATAGAAATCGTAGTAACGGTAAGTTCGTTACTTTGGTCAACGGCACAGCGTTGGATTGCTAAACTAATTATTTCTTTAGCCTTTTTATCTGCTTCTTCTTTCGCTTGCTGTTCTTGGTTCCTAACGTATAAAGACGCTTCTTTTCTAGCCTCGTCTTTAACGTCCTCAACTATCATTGCCTTTGCTTCTTCCTGAGTCATTTGAGCAACTTTTTCAAGTTCTTCAACGAATAACTCGTGTTGAGTTTTAAGTTTAATGATAAGTTGGTCTGCTTCTAAATGCTTGTTTTCAAGAGATTTTGCAAGTGCTTCAACTTCTTCGTTACGCTTTAAAAGATTTGCGTCTTTCTTATTTAAAGTCTCGTCCTTTTGATTTAAGCGTTGCTCCATTTTTTGAAGTTCCGCTCTCTTTTCTCTTGACTCTTTTTCAAATTCTGTTCTAAGTTTTAATTCCTGTTCCTTAAGCTCTACTATTGCTTCTTTCTTAAGTGCCTTACACTCGTTTTCAGCATTAGACTTCATTTCGGCAATTAATCTTTCAGTTTTGTTAAGATTTTTACCACTTCTAAATTTTGAAATAAGTACAAATACCAATACGCCGACGATAATTCCACCAATAGCGCCGACTATTGCGTATACTGCCTCAGCCACAAGTAACAGGAAGGTTGTGTTATATGCCATAACGCCCTCCTAAGATAAATAAATTTTATTAAGTATAAAATAACGAAAAAATTCGCGCATTATATATTAATATATATTATTTTATAATAAACTTAATAAAATGTCAATATATTTATATAAATCTAGACTAATATTTTTCAATTAAACAAAAAAAATTAGCGTTGCTTGTTTTATGCAACGCTAATTGTTAATATCAGTTATTTATTTGCAAATTTTTCTCTTATTTTTGCTTCAACTTCATTTTTCATTTCTTCGTTATTAGCAAGGTATTCTTTAGCCTTTTCTCTACCTTGAGCAAACTTATCACCGTTGTAACTAAACCACGAGCCAGACTTGTCGATAATTTCGTATTCAACGGCCATATCTAAAATACAACCGTCTTGAGAAATACCCTCGCCGTAAATAATATCAAACTCTGCAGTTTTAAATGGTGGAGCAACTTTATTTTTTACGATTTTCGCTTTAGTTCTATTGCCGTATAAACCGTCGCTATCCTTTAAAGCGTCGGCCTTTCTAACGTCAATTCTAATAGACGCGTAGAACTTTAAAGCCTTACCGCCCGGAGTAGTTTCAGGATTACCAAACATAACGCCTACTTTTTCACGTAGTTGGTTAATAAATAAAACGCAAGTTTTACTCTTATTTGTTATACCCGTAAGTTTTCTAAGTGCTTGCGACATAAGTCTTGCTTGAAGACCAACGTGAGAATCACCCATATCCCCTTCAATTTCTGCTTTAGGAGTTAACGCTGCTACCGAGTCAACTACGACGATATCAACTGCACCACTTCTTACTAAACTTTCAGTTATATCTAACGCTTGTTCACCCGTATCTGGTTGAGAAACGTAAAGTTCGTCTAAATTAACGCCAAGTTTAGAAGCGTAAGACGGGTCTAACGCGTGCTCAGCGTCAATAAACGCCGCTATACCACCTTTCTTTTGAGTTTCAGCAATAATGTGAAGGGCAACGGTAGTTTTACCTGACGATTCAGGACCGTATACTTCCACAATTCTTCCCCTTGGCACACCACCTACGCCAAGAGCAATATCAAGCGCTAAACAGCCTGTTGGCAACACGTCGATATTAGTATCCGCTGCGCCAGCACCAAGTTTCATAATAGAACCTTTGCCGTATTGTTTTTCTATTTGACTTAATACCTGCTCAAGTGCTTTTTGTTTTTCATCCATAAATATATCCCTCATAAATTAATTTTTATTTTTTTATTTTAAACGTTAAAAGAACCGTCTCTCAACGCTTTTATCAGTAAAAATACTGCAGTTTCAATTCCCATATTTGTTATATCTTTTCTAGAGCCTGTAAAATTATATTTGTAAACGGAAATTTTTTCAGCCGTTCCAACCGCTATAAAAACCAGCCCAACCGGAAGCCCTGAACCGTCAGAATTAGGGCCTGCAAGCCCCGTAGTTGCTACTGCAATATCTACGCCTTCACTTAAAACGCCTTTAAGCATTTCGTAAGCAGTTTCGCTACTAACAGGTCTTTTAAGTTTTAAAGTGTTAGGGGCAACTTTTAGTCTATCTTGTTTTGAGTTTTCGTTATATGAAACTATGCCTTCGTAAAACACTTCACTCGCTCCACTAACCGAAGTTATATAGGAAGCAATTCCACCCGAAGTGAAAGATTCTGCCGTCGACATTTTAAGATTTCTCATCTTTAAAATTTTAATTAATTGCTCGGCAAGTGAAATGTCGCTCTCTGCGTAGATATAATCCTTAAACTCTAATACGAAATTCTTTAAAATTTCCCATTTTTCTTCTTCGTTTAATTTAGAAATATTAAATTTTACGGTTGTTATAAGTCCGTCAAAACAAAGGTTAAAATCTAATTTTTTAAGTTCAAAAAACCCTTTAACTTTTTTAGCGTTTACGTTAAAAAGTTTATATATCGTAAAAGCATTTCCTTTATTAAACTTTTCTTTAAACTCAATTATCGGCTTTATAAAATCTTCGTAATTTTTCCCGTTTACGATTGGGAAAATTATTGAAAGTCCACATCTAAAAACACCGCTTAACTCTTTTATATCGTTTGTATTTTTTATAAACGATATATATTCGGACTGAGTTAAAATAACTGCGTAAATGCTTTTAGTTTCTTTTGCTAAATCTATTACGCTTTGAACGTTATTAATTTTTAAAATTTCATTAATATTAACAGCCCTTTGTTTTAAATCACAAGCCAAATTAAAGGCGCTATTCGTTAAACAACCAAAACCAACTTCTATAACGGTAACGTTCATTAAATAAACACGTCCTTATTCTTTAAAATGTAAAATATTCCCGAATAAACCGTTAAAATTACTGAAATAACGTAAAGCGCAAAACCAACATGGAATAACGCGTTAGATAAGAAAGTAAAGTCGGTAGCAACTAATAATACTACAATAGCAACGTCAGTAAAAAAAGTTTTATATTTGCCCACTTTTTCCGCTGCTAAAACTTTGTTTTTGGTTGCTGAAATCATTCTTAAAACCGAAACCATCATTTCCCTAGCAACGATTATAGAAACGCCTACGCCACCTGCTATTTTACCGATTGTTAAACCGTATAATCCAAAAATTTGAGGTTCGGTAAGCATAATAATTAAAGCGACTAAAACTAAAATTTTATCTGCTATTGGGTCTAAAAACTTTCCTAAATCGGTAACTAAATTATATTTTCTTGCTATGTAACCGTCTAAAAAATCCGTTAAAGAAGCAACTAAAAATATAATTGCAGAAATAGTAAAACGATATGGAATTTGCGGAATATAAAAAACCACAACCATAATAGGTATAAGTAATATTCTTAAAACCGTTAATTTATTTGGTAAATTCATCTAAATAGTTCTCCCGTACAAATCGTATTCGTCAACTTGTTCAATTACTACGGTATAATATTCGCCTTGATTAACAACGTCGCCTGAAGTAAAGTAAACTTTTCCGTCAATATCCGGCGCATTAAAATACGCCCTACCGTAAAAACACTGTTTATCGTAATCAATTCCATCACACAAAACTTTTATTTGTTTATTAAGCATAGACTTAGTAAAATCTAAACTTATTTGCTTTTGCACTTCATAAAGTCGCTCTACCCTAAACTTTTTAACTTCTTCATCAATTTGTTTAGGCAGTTTATATGCAGGCGTTCCTTCTTCGCGCGAATATGCAAAGAAACCACAATTAGTCAGTTTTGACTGCTTTACAAAATTTATTAAATAATTAAAATCTTCTTCCGTTTCCCCTGGAAAACCCGTTATAAAGGTGGAACGGATTGCAATTCCCGGAATTTCTCTTTTAAGCCTATTTATAAGTTCAAGATAACTCGCTCCAGTTCCCTTCCTATTCATTCGCTTTAAAACGCTATCCGACGCGTGCTGAAGAGGAATATCAATATACTTTAAAAGTTTATCGTTAGTTTTTAACTCGTTTATAAGGCTATCGTTAATCATATCGGGATAGCAATAAAGTAGCCTTATACTTTCAACTTCTTCAAGTTTAGAAAGTTCTTTAATTAGTTCAACTAATTTAGGCTCACCGTATAAATCAACGCCGTATCTAGTTACGTCTTGCGCAACTAAAATAACTTCCTTTGCGTCCCCTATACTTTTAACTTCTTCAATTAGTTCTTCAATAGGGGTTGAGGTATACTTTCCCCTAATTGACGGAATTAAGCAGTAAGTACATTTATTGTTGCATCCGTCTGCTATTTTAAGATAGTAATAATGACAAGGTGTTGTCAAAACTCTATTTTTTATTGAAACTTTTTTATTGCGTTTTACGAAGTTAACTCGGTTTCCTTGATAAGCAAGGTCAAGCGCTTCGAGGAGTAGGTCGTAATCAAAAACACCTAAAAACACGTCAACTTCCATTAGTTCGTCAAAAAGGTCGCCAATAAACTTTTCTGGTAAACATCCAGTCAAAACGAGTTTTTCAAGGTTTTTACTTCTTAATTTGTCACAGTCGAACACTGTTTCCAAACTTTCAATCCTGCTAGACTCTAGAAAAGCACAAGTGTTAATAACTATTACGTTCGCTTCGTTAATATCGTTAGTTATTTCGTACTTAGAATCGGCAAAAGCGAGTATTCTTTCCGAGTCAACCCTATTTTTATCACAACCTAAAGAAATAACTCCAATTTTTTTAACTTTAGACATCTTCTGTATCACCGTTTACCGCGGAACTTCCACCACCAAACTTTTCTTCAAACTCTTCTCTTGGAAGAATCATTTGCTTTTTACCACTAACCGAATTAGGAGTAATATAGCCGTTATCGGTAAGCCAATCTATAATTTTAGCGGCACGTGGATAGCCAACACCCAACTTTCTTTGTAAAAAGGAAGTTGAAAGGCCACCTGAATCGTAGCCGATTTGCATTGCTTTTATATTAAGCGGGTCCATTGTATCACTACCACCAACGCTACCACTATCCGAACCGTCGTAATTGGACTCACTAGAAATATCGTTATTTTGATTAACGCTAGCAAGAATTTTAGACCAAGCGTTATAATCGAAATAACCTTTATTGTGTTCTTTTACGTAATCTACAACTTCAACAATTTCATCGTCCGACAAATACGCACCCATAAATCGTTCGTAAGCAAACATACCTTCAGTTTTATACAACCCATCGCCATAACCTAAAAGTTTTTCAGCACCAGGCTCGCCCATACAAGTCATAGAGTCGTAATTAGAAGATACTTTAAATACGATACGAGACGGCAAGTTAGTTTTAATAGGCCCTTCTATAATATCTGCCGACGGACGTTGCGTTGCCAATATAAGGTGGATACCCGCCGCCCTTGACTTTTGTGCTAAAAGACAAATTTTAGTGTTGGCACCGTTTTTATCTTTAAGCATAATATCGGCAAACTCGTCGATAATCATTACTATTCTAGGCATGGTTTTAGCGCCTTGTAAACGCGCTTTTTTATTGTAACTCTTTAAATCTTTTACTTTAAAGTTAGAAAATTCAGCGTAGCGCCTAGCCATTTCTTCAACTACCCAACCTAATACGGCGTTAGTTAAAGGAATATCGTCTTTAACAATTTCACCAAAATAAAGGTGTGGGATTTTTTCGTAAAAATCAAACTCAACCCCTTTAGGGTCAACGATAATAATCCTTAACTGCTCAGGACTATACTTCATTAGTAAACTAACCATAAGAGAGTTTAAGCAAACGCTCTTACCAGAGCCTGTCGAACCTGCAATTAAAAGGTGTGGCATTTTAGTTATATCTAAAGATACCGGCTCGCCGATTATGTTTTTACCTAGAGCAAAAGTAATAGAGTCGTCTTCGGCGCTTATAAATGAATCAGAACTAACTATATCGCGAAGAGCAACTTTATCCCTTTTCCTATTAGCAACTTCAATACCAACGTAAGAAGTTCCTGGAACGGGTGCAATCATACGAATTGGACTAATTGCCGCAACCCTAAGGTTAATATCCCCTTGCCTTTGAGTAATTTTATTCATTGCAATAGAAGGCGGAACTTCAATATCAAAACGAGTAACCGCAGGACCACGGTGAATATCGGCAATTTGAGTAGTTACGCCAAAGTTGTTAAGCGTTTCTAAAATCTTATTTTTAATTTCAGCCTTATAAATTTCAAACTGATAATCGTCCCCAACATTTTCTGCAGGGCTCAAAAGCGTTACCGGTGGTTTATTGTATTTGATATTAAGTGGCATATTTTCAATCAAATACTTGCTGTATTCACTAGTAAAGGTAGCACTTTCGTTTACTCCGCTATCTTCAACAACGGGTTTTCCCACTACGGGTTTGGAAATTGTAGGAACTACTTTTTTAACCGTTGGCTTTGGCGGTTCTTCAATTATTTCTGAAGTTTTATCATAACCAACTTCTTCCGTATCGTGCAAATCCAAAACCGTAACTTCATTATCTTCAGTGGTTTTAGTAGCCTTTTTAAAAAAGTCGCTTAAAAAACTAGGTTGAGATTTTGCTGACGGCTCGTATTTTAAACTATCGTTATCAACGTCTACAAAACTATTATCTTCATACTCGTCAATAGACTCGTACGAATTAGATTTATCTTCAAAAGTATAGGTAGGATTAATTTCTTCTTTAGAGATTGGTGAAGATATCATACCGTCGCTATTAAATTTATTCGGCTCAACGTTTGCGCCACCTACCCTTACCTTGTCTTCCATAAACGAACGATTATACTCGCTAGAATAAGTGCGAGGAGCGTTGCCGTATAATATGCGCATTGCATCTTCTTTCGATGGAGCGTTTACGTACGGATTAGAATTTGACTGTGGAACACTAAACCCACCGTAATAACCCGACCCGTGATTAAAATCGTTAGGCTGGTTATATTGTGGATTTGGATTTTGATAATTTGGGTTATTATAAGGGTAGCCGTTTTGAGAATTGTAATTAGGTGCATTAAAAAAGGCTGGTTGCACTTGTTCAGCAGATTGTACCTGTTGCATTGGTTGAGAAGTTTGAGGTTGTTCTTCACTAGCAACTTTAACTTTAGGATTAGTTAAAGATTTTTTAAAGCGCTTAAATGAAATGATTAAATTTATAAGGAGCATAAGCGCAAATAATATTATACTTCCAACGTAAGTTAAATACTTAACTGCGTAAAAAGTAATAAGTGAAAAAAGTGCACCACCCGTTACGGTTTTTTCTAGACCTAACCTACCACTATTATAAGCGTTAGATAAATACTCTTCTAAAGTGCTTGGCTTTGATAAATTCGTTATCGTAGTAAACAAGCATAAAATTAAAACGAGAGTAAAAGCGAGCCTTAAAACCGTAAGAATAGACGACGACTTAGATGGCTTTTTGCCAAAAAGCATCATAAACCCAACGATTAAAACGGAGAGTAAAAGTGGATAAGAAAAATAACCGAATAATCCAAGAAGTGAACATTGAATTTCTTTGCCAAGTTCAAAAAGTATGCTATCGCCAAACAATAAGCATACTAAGAGCAAAAAGGAAGAAATTATCAAGGTTACCCCGAAAAATTCTACCGTAAAAAATTTATTATCTTGTTCTTTTCCTTTAATTCCGTTACTCAATTTTAGCCCCTATAAAATAATATACTAAGTATATATTAACATACTTTAAATACTTTCGCAATAATAATTTTAGCCATATTCTAAAATTTTTATAAAAATTTTCAAATCAAAACCAACCTTAAAATTAATAAGTTTTTAAAAAATCAAAAAAACCGCGCTATAGCGCGGTTTTTAAGATAATTACGTATTAAAGACTATCGATAATGTCAACGATATCTTTAACGGTTTTTATATTTTCAGTTTGTTCGTCAGAAATAGTAATACCAAAGTTTTCTTCCATTGATAAGAGCATTTCTACAAGGTCGAGCGAATCTGCACCAAGGTCTTTAACGATTTCGCTTTCAAGTGTTATTTTATCTTCGCTGATACCAAGTTTTTCAACGAGCATACCTTTAACTTTTTCAAAATTAGACATTTCAATTTCCTCCATAGCGTCTTTATAAAATTATAACAAATATATGCACTGTTGTCAAGAAATATTAATTGTTTTGTAATAAACGATAAATTAAATAAAGCAATTATTTAAAGCACTAGAAACGAGTAGAGGCAAGGCTCTAATTATAATGAATTGCAAACCTAATGTTTGCATGAATAGAAAGTATTACTTTCATTAATTGCCTTTGGCATGAATTGTGACTACGCCACATTATAGTTGTTTTTATATAAAAATATCCACAATGCACTTTAGTGCAATTCATGAGCCGATAGGCTCAATTCATGAAATCTTTGATTTCAATTTATGCTACATAGTAGCAATTCCTTCTTGCTCTTTCATCGAAATTAAAATTTGAAGCAGTTAACACAGAAATACGCTTTAAATTTTTACTTACTTAATCAAAGCACTTATTTAAAGCACTAGAAACGAGTAGAGGCAAGAAAGAATATTTCAAGCATTGATTTGGGGTTGCTAATTTTTGTTTATACTGCGTTAAACCCCTTGATAATAGACTATACTATTATCTTCGGTCTTTGCCTTGTCTAAACTAAAAATTTGCTAACCCTAAATTGCTTCGCACCTTAAAGGTGTAGATTTGTGTGGATTTTGGTAAAAGTGACTGAAGTTGTATTTACATACTACAATGGAACTTTTACCGTAAGGCGCCTAATATACGCCTTTAAGGCAAGGCTTGGAGTATCCTTTCTTGCCTTAGGCTCCCAAGCGTTTTAGTTGAGATAGAACTTTTTGTTCATCGAAGGTAAAACGCGTAGCAGTAAACGCAGAAATGCGAAGTTTATGGTGCTTTAAATTTTACTTTGGAAACCGACGCAATAGTTAAAACGTATACTTTGTTCGCCTTATTCTTTTTAAAAATTTTTGCTAAATTATCGGCAGTTGTACCGGTGGTTAAAACGTCGTCAATAAGTAAAATATTTTTGCCTTTTATATCTACTTTATCAAACTCAAAAACACCAATTAAATTCTCTTTCCTTTCGTAATAATTCAGCGTTACTTGATGCATAGTTTCTTTAGTTTTAATTGCGGTAGAATATACGGGTAAATTTAACTTTTCCGAGAGCCTGTCCGCTAATATTTGAGATTGATTATAACCCCTTTCTTTTAAAGATTTTTTAGTCGTAGGAACGAAGGTAATAAAATCAGTATCAGCAAAATTTGAAAAGAAAATTTCTAAGAAATTATCGCAAAAAATATCGGCTAAATAAAGTTTTTTGTTATATTTTAGATTTTGAACCATAACGCTTATCGGCTCTTCGTACGAATATAAACTTCTAGCCTTATCAAAATAGATATTTTTATCAATACAAGAGTCGCAATACTGCGTAGAATAATAAGTTAATCTACCGCAATGGTCGCATTTATTTTCTTTTATTATAGGAAGGATTTTTATACAGTTGTCACAAAAGTACTTGCCGTTGAAATTTTCTTCATCGCAAGCGTTACATCTCCACTTTAAATTAAAAAGCGTTTCTCTTAAAATGTTTTTATAATTTACTTTCATTAGTCTATTATAATTTTTTGAGTAGGATATATATACTTTATCTTATTTACTCTTAAAATTTCCTCTTTCGATATGCTAAATTTTTCTGATATACTCTCTAAACTGTCGCTTGGCTCTACAACGTATAATCTATTATATTTTTTTATATATAAATAATCGCCTTTTTTTACTTCATCTGTCAAGTAATTATCCATAATTATTAAATTTTTAGTAGTTTTAAACTTACTTGCAATGCTTTTTAGGGTATCGCCGTCTTCTACAATATACAAGCCTTCGTTTAAACCGTCAATAATATAACTTAATTTATCCACAATAAATTATATTTTCTAGGCCTTAAGATTATTCTAAAATCACCACAATCTTAATACAATGTAACTGAGGTGATACTATTAAAAAAATTGTTAAAACTATGGCAATCGTAACGGTGTTTTCCACCGTTGAAAGATTGCTTGGATTTATTTATCGAATATATTTATCAAGAACTCTAGGTGCAGAAGGCGTTGGAATTTATCAAATAACGCTATCGGTTATAGGTTTACTCATGACTATAACTGCATCAGGCATACCAATAACCGTTTCAAGAATTATGATTAAGCACGAGTCGGAAAAACAAAACTCCCTTATTTATAAAACGGTATCTGCAGGGATAATATTATCGCTAATTATCTCAATTCCACTAGTTTTATTATTATTGTTTTTCCCAAATGCAGTAACTTTTATTTTTGCCGATAAACGTTGCTATACTCTACTTAAAATAATACTGCCAGGAGTTATTATAACTTCCGTTTACGCAGTAATTCGTGGCTTTTTTTGGGGAAGAAGAAAGTTTTTTACATATAGTTTAATTGAACTTTTAGAAGAAATAGTAATGCTTATTTTAGGCGTAATACTAGTAAATACTATGGTAAATATAGAAGACGGCACTATAAAGGCAAGTTACGCCGTTTTAATATCGTACGTCTTTTCTTTTGTTACGGCTATAATATTCTTTTTAATAAACGGTGGAAGATTTTCTTCGCCTAAAGAAGAACTTAAACCACTAATAATCTCTTCTGCGCCAATAACTCTAATGAGAACGGCAACTTCACTTATAAATACGCTTATTGCAATAATACTTCCTGCAAGGCTTATTCTTAGTGGACTTACTCAGTCGGACGCAATGGAAAAATTTGGCGAACTTTCAGGTATGAGTATTCCACTTATAAATATTCCGTCGTCACTTATCGGCTCGATTGCACTCGTACTCGTTCCCGAACTATCTAATAACTTTTACTCTAAAAAACTAATAACTTTAAGAAATAATATAGAAGAAGCAGTTAAATGTTCTATTTTTATTGCTTGTATGATAATCCCTGTATTTTTATCAATGGGAGAAGAAATTGGGATTATGATGTACGCTAATAAAAATGCAGGAATTTACGTTAGAAATTCCTGCATCATAATGTTCCCTATGAGTATTACTATGATAACTACTAGTATGTTAAATAGCCTAAATCTAGAAAGAAAAACTCTACTTTATTACCTTTTAGGCGCTCTCTTTTTAGTGGGCTCAATTTATATTTTACCTAAATATATAGGCGTTTATTCGTTAATTATCGGGCTTATGGCGAGTTATTTAATAACTTCCATTTTCAACCTTAGACTCCTTAAAAAAACTTGTAAAAGCCCACCTAGGTATAAAATATTTATAATAACTAGTATCGTATTCTTAATACCGTCAACACTACTTGGTTATCTACTTAAAAATATAATGTTAAATTTCATTTCAATTCCCTTTACGGTTATTTTAAGTAGCATCGTAGTTGTTTTATTTAACTACACTTTTTATAGAGTATTTGATTTGTTTGATATAAAAGCACTAATTAAAAGTTAGTAAATAATTTTAAATCGTTTAAGGACGGGTAAGATAACGAATAATATTACAAAATTAAAAATACTGTTAATAATTTGCCCTTTAAAAATTAAACGATATAAAATATACGTAAAATAACTTACGTTTTTGCCAAAATATTCGTTTACGTAATTTAAAACTGAAGTAGTAAAACCTATTGCTTTATAATAAAAATACAAACCGGTTGTATTTATAAGTATAGTACAAACGAAAAGTGAAATAGCGCATATAATTATAGTTTTAATTACTATTTTATCGCTATTTTTGATAAAAATAAGACCAGAAAATAAGGCTAAGCACCCCGTTGAAAGTCCAACCCACGGCATATAAACGTAGCCGAACGAATTAATTAAATAACCAATAAAATCAGCAAGCATACAAACTATAAAACCACTAAATGCTCCTGAAAAAATACCGGTTATAACCGACACGACAATAGTGAAAGAAAATTGAACGTCTAACGTTTTAAATTCTAAAAAACAATTAAAAATAACGTTAATCGCCGTTAAAAGTCCTAAATAAGCGACCTTTTTAGCGTGCGATTTTTCTTTTAAAAACCTTGAAAATACTAAATTTTGCAAAATAAAAAACCTCCTAAACGTATAGAGGTCCGAAAATATGTAAACACATAGCAACGGACGCGCCCTCAAACCGCAACTTTCGTTTTCGTTCTTGAACAACATCCCATTTCAAGACACTTAACGCTTTCGGGCTACTCTGCTAAAATCATAATATCATAACTTTAATAGTTTGTAAAGTTTATATACATAATTATTAAAACTTTATAAATAATAATCGTATGGCAATAATATTTTTCCGTTCGCTTCTAACGTATATTATACTTCTTATCGTAATGCGATTTATGGGCAAGCGCCAAATAGGCGAAATGCAACCTTTTGAGTTCGTTGTAACTCTACTTATTGCAGAACTTGCTTGTATACCAATGTCAGACGTATCTATTCCACTTTTATACGGTATTTCGGCTATAATCGCAGTTTTTATCGTTCATCAATTAATAGCGATAATCGAACAATCTGGAAGATTTATGAAGTTTATCGTATCGGGTAAGCCGTCGCTAGTTATTAACAAGAACGGAATAAATTTTAAAGAACTTAAATCTAACAATTTAGACGTTGACGATTTACTCGAAAGTTTAAGGGGGCTTGGATATTATTCTCTCCCCTCTATTAAATACGCAATATACGAATCAAACGGAACGCTTTCCGCTATTTCAAACGACAATGAAGTTGAAATGGAAATGGCAATTCTTCTTTTAAAACACGGAAAACCTATCGTTAAAAATCTAGAAATAATTAAGTATTCTTTTGATGAATTAGAAAACTTTTTAACTAAAGAAGGTTATAAAATTAACAACATCGGTGTTTTTACAGTTGACGGTAGCGGAAATTATTATATTCAAGAATACGGCAAAAAATTTAGAACGGGCAAATTGCCGTTAAAGGAAGGCACAAAGTGGTAAAATCAATTATTACGTTATTAGTAGCAATAGTTTTATTATTTTCTATTAGTCTATACGAACAGTACTATATAAATAAAACTTTTTTAGAGTTTAAAAAAATTATGATAACCGTTTACGATAAAATAGAAAACGATACGGCAACAAAGGAAGATATTTTAACCGCTCAAAAGTTTTGGATTAAAAAAAAGGAAAAACTGCATATATTTATTCCTCATAATGATATAAAGGAAATAGACCTTTGGCTTGCAGAGTCATCAACGCTAGTTGAAAGCGATAAAAAGGAAGACGCAATTTCTAAAATAGACGTCGTTATAGAACTTATAGAGCAAATCCCTAAAACTTACTCTTTTAGAATTGAAAACTTGTTATAAAAAAAGTCGCTTAAAAAGCGACTTTTAAAATTTATTAAATTATTAAAGTAAGCAAATAATAAAGTATTGGAATTGAAATTACCGAAAGTATAGTAGTCCCTAACGTGTATATAACAGAGCCGTCTAAATCTCCATCGTACATATCTGCAAAACTAGTAGTAGTCCCTGGCGACGGCATAGCAAACGTCATAAAAATACCGATAATCATTGCTGACGGAACGCTTACAAAATTACACGCAATAAGCATTGCTACAACGATAATAATAGGCTGAACTAAAAGTTTTACGAGCGATACCATATACATTTTGCCCGATTTAAATATATCAATTGGCTTAATTTCGGCAAACTTAATACCAACTATCATCATAGAAATTGGCGTTACTACACCCTTTAGGTGATTTGCAACGAGTCCAATCTCAGGAACGTAATTTAAAACACCAACTAAATTAAAGATTATACCAAAAACAAATGCTAAAAACGTAGGGTTTATAAGTATCTTTTTTACTGAAATTTCCTTTTTATCGCCAGTAAATAAATATACGCCTATCGTATTTAAGCAAATGCAACATACTACGTTTCCAACGACTACGTAGTCTATAACTGGGGAATTATAAAAAACTGCTTCAGCAAGTGGAATACCTAAAAAGCCAGAGTTTGAAAAACTCATTGCGTATCTAGCAGTTTTTCTAACCTTATCCTCTTTCATTCCTTTAGTAGCAAATGCAGATATTAATACGGTTACTAAAACAAGAGCAAACGAAACTAAACCAGCCACGCCTAAAGAAATTACAGCATCGCCTTTTAAATTCATTGAAAGCGAATTTGCAAAAATAAGTGCTGGCAGACCTATTTTAACGAGCACCTTAGATAAAGGAGGAGTATCTTCTCTCTTTATAATATTTAATTTTACAAACAAATATCCTGGTACGGCGAGAGCCAAAAATACCAGAACGTTTCTAAGCATTACAATAAAAGCATCCATAAAACAAATTATACATTACTAATTTTTTAAAGTCAAACAAAAAGGCTACCCGAAGATAGCCTTTTTGTTTTATCTAATTTTATTTAGTTGAGTTATTATTTGTCCTTTACATCGGTACCGAACATATTATTTTCTACTTCTTTACCTTCTTCATAAGAAACTTCTTTTTTAACTTCTGCTTTAGCAGGTTTTAAAATAAGGTTAACGATAATACCTAAAATAAGAGCACAAGCAATTGAAGAAATTTCAACAGGACCAACAACAATCTTAAGACCACCAAGACCAGTAACTAAGATAGCGGCTACGATGAATAAGTTTTTAGAATCATCAAGGTCAACGTGCTTGAACATTCTTAAACCAGATACCGCAATAAAGCCGTAAAGAGCAATAGAAATACCACCGATTACGCAACCAGGAATTGATTGAATAAAGAGCATTACTGGGTAAACAAACGCAAGAACAATACACATAATTGCAGTTGTGAAGATTGTATAAACTGAAGCAACACCTGTAATTGCTACGCAACCAACTGATTCGCCGTAAGTAGTATTAGGGCAACCACCCATAAATGCACCTGCGATAGAACCAACACCGTCGCCAAGTAAAGTTCTATGTAAACCTGGTTCTTCAAGTAAGTCAGTTTCAATAATTGAAGAAATGTTTCTATGGTCTGCAACGTGTTCAGCAAATACAACGAGAGCAACTGGAGCAAACGCAAGTAATATTGATAATACTCCAGCAAAACCTTGACCGTTTAAAACGTTACCGTTAGCAATTTCTTTAATTGCGCCGATTATAGTAATGTCAGGAATCCAATTTTTGAAATCCACAACTTTTGCAAAAACGCTAAAGTCAATAATCATAAAATAAGGATTTTCAAATAAATGATAACCTACTAAAGTTAATATAGCAGCAACAACGTAACCTGCAGCAACACCGATAATGAAAGGAATAAGTTTCATACCTTTAGTACCTTTAACCGATGCTAAAACTGTAACAAGGAAAGTAATAACGGCAATAGCTATATGAAGAAGATTATAATTATTTACGTTTACAATTTCAGTAACTATTTTACCCAATTCATCAAGTTTAGGAATTCCATTTTCCATAACAATTTGAGAGAAACTATAATTTCCTGCTGTATTCATAACGTTATTGATAGCAGAACCTGATAAACTTAAACCGATAAGTGCAACTGTAGGTCCGATAATAACCGGAGGCATAAGTTTTTTAATCCAATTTGCTCCAACCTTACTAATAATTATAGCAATTACAACGTAAACAAGACCTGCGAAAATAGCACCTAAAACAACCCCTAAATAACCAAATGCAACGCCTGTGCAAAGTGGTGTTATAAATGCAAATGAACTACCTAAAAATACAGGGCTTTTAAATTTTGTAAAAAGTAAGTAAACTAAAGTACCTACGCCTGCACCGATTAATGCCGATGCTTGATTTAAGTAGTTTGTTTCAGTATTCCCGTTTACGAGAAGTGGAACGAGTACCGTTGCGGCAAGAATTGCCAAGAGTTGTTGGAAAGCGTACACTAAGTTTTTACCAAAAGGTGCTTTCTCATTAACTTTGTAAGTTAACTTCATAATTTTATCTCCTTGTAAAAATTATTTATTTCACGGCTTTGCCGTTACTTCCTTATCATTTTTCGTAAAGTTTAACGCTATCTTCCCCGTCGGTTTCTAAAAATTTAACCGAAACAGTTTCATTTAGCGACGTTGGAATACTTTTCCCTACGTAATCTGCTCGAATTGGAAGTTCTCTATGCCCCCTATCGACTATCACTGCAAGTTGAATAGACTTTGGTCTACCTAAACTTAATACTGCCTCTATTGCAGCCCTTGCAGTTCTACCCGTAAACAAAACGTCATCACACAAAATAACTTTTTTATCTTTTATATCAAATTCTACGTTTGTTTTGCTAACTTTAGGCATATCGGTTATTTCCGACAAATCATCACGATAAAGCGTTATATCTAAGTATCCTAAAGGAAGTTCTACCCCTTCTATTTTTTTAATATTTTCTCTTATCGTTTTTGCCATAGGAACGCCACGAGTTAAAATTCCTATCATTACTATATCGCTAGCACCTTTATTTTTTTCAAGAATTTCGTGAGATATTCTAAAAAGAGCGCGGGCTTTAGCCATTTCGTCCATAATAATAGTTTTTTCTTTCATATTAGCCTCACTTACAAAAAAAGCCTTGCGTAAGCAAGGCACGTTATAAACTAGCAAAAATCTCGCCTTAAAGCATCTCGGTACTTCATTAAAGACTTACTATAAAAATTATATAATCACTTTACAAAAATGTCAATACACTTTTAATTTTTATTTGATTTTATTATTTAATTTTTCTAAAACGTTATTAAAATAATCGGGAAGCGGAGCATTAAAACTAACGGCTTCTTTAGTTCTAGGATGAATAAACTCAAGTTTTATAGCGTGTAGAAGTTGCCCGTTTAGTTTAAATCTTTGAGATTTAAAACCATAGGTTAAATCTCCAACTATTGGGTGGCCTATATGTTTTGCATGCACTCTTATTTGATGTGTTCTACCCGTTAAAAGATTAAATTCGCATAAAGTGTGCTCTTTATATCTTTTTACTACTTTAAACTTGGTTATTGCACGCCTTCCAGAATTACTAACAGCCATTTTAGTTCTATCTTTTTTACTTCTATCTATAAAAGTATCAATTTCTCCGGCATCTTGTTTTACTACCCCTTCAAGTAAAGCGTAATAGGTGCGTTTACAAGTTTTGCTTTCAATTTGTTTAGATAACTCTACGTGCGCTTCGTCGTTTTTCGCAACGACTAGTAGACCCGACGTATCCTTATCAATTCTATGAACTATTCCAGGTCGAATTACTCCGTTAATTCCACTTAAATTATCTAAGTGATAAAGTAGTGCGTTGACTAGCGTATTATCGTCAGTTCCACTGCCTTGATGCACCGTTAAACCTTGTTGCTTATTAATAACGGCTAAATCCTCGTCTTGATATATTATATCAAGTGGAATTTCTACGGGTTTAACTTCTAACAAAACAGGATTTTCAATTTCAATAGTTACGATATCACCTATTTTAGTAATATCTCGTGGTTTTACGACTTTACCGTCTAACGTACACTTTTCTTTATCTAATAAATTCTTGACTTTTGAGCGTGTAAAATTTAATTTTGACGCTAAATAAACGTCCATCCGCTCGTTATCAACGTCAATTTTTATTGTCTTCTTTTCCATCTTTATTTTCTTTATTAACCTTAAAAACAGCGTCTTTATCTAAAAATAATAAGTAAACGCATATCATTATAACCCCGACAACGAGTGCAATATCGGCAACGTTAAATATTGCAGGAAAAATTTTAGTATCATAAAGCACGAAAATAAAATCCCTAACTTTTTTTAGCAATAATCTATCCACTAAATTACCAAGTGCACCACCAAAAGTAAGCGCTAAAGAAATAGCAAACCACTTTGAAATTTTATGCTTTTTAACGATATTATAAATCATAAAAGCGATTATACCTACTAGAACGATAATAGTTAAAATTACAAAGAAAGTAATTGCCCACGAATGTTCGCCCAAAAAACTAAAAGCAGCACCCGTGTTATATGTTAATTTAAATTTTAAAAGTTTAGGGATAATAACCTTATTTACGCTATAATATACCGCTAAATGCTTAGTTAACATATCAAGCCCAAACACTATAAGAGCAATTACCGAACAAATTATATATATCATATTTACCTACTATATATTTTTAAAACTACTAGAAATACAATTTGAAATACGTTTTACACGCACTGTATTCAAATATTTTACTTAAAAATCCTTACTTTTTAACACCTAATTCTTTAAGTAAAGTATCTAAGTCGAGAGTTTCTTTAGGATTTAACACGTCGTCCATATTAAAACCGTTTTCACTTTCACCATATAAACTCTTTTTTTGTGGTTTATAGTCTTTTATAAGCGTATACACTTCTGCAACTTTATCTTTAGAAGTATATTCTATAGATTCTTCTCTATTTAAAATATCTTTTATCATTTGTCCAACGGCAACCGTTTTACGCGTTATATCAGACGGATAATTACAAACTACGTCATTAATATATACGTTAAACTTTTCAATAAATATTTTTAACTTATTAACTTCAGTTTCGTACTGCTCTTTTGCCGCACTCGTTATTATTTTAGCACGAATTCTAGCATTTTTTGAGCCTTCACTTTGAATTTCGATTTTTTCGTTACTCAATTTTCCCCTTTCCTTTACGAATACTTTCTAACATATTCGTTTTAAGTGATAAAAGTTTATCGGATAAGTCGACTTTATAAATATGTGGACTATCAATTCTCAAATACTCGTCCCAAAAAGTTGCCATTTCGCCTTTAGCGTACTCTTTAATTTCTTTAAGTTTAGGCATATTGTAAACGAGTTTGCCGTCTTTTACAATTTCACAAGTAAGTTCCTTAATAGAATAATTATCAAAAGTAATTTTCTTCCAAGTTTCAATTGGGTGAGTTATAGTTAAAGGCTTAGAAGTATCCATAACTTCGTCCTTAAGCATAATAAGGTCGGCTTCTGCTTTATTAGTCTTGCCATCGTAAATTCTAACGACCTTTTTAAAACCAGGATTGGTAATTTTAGCGCTCGTTTCAGAAACTTTAATTTTAGGAGTAACGCTTCCGTCGTCATTAACAACGCCGGCAAGTTTATACACCCCGCCAAGAGCCGGCATATCTGCACTAGTTATAAGTTTAGTGCCTATTCCCCAACTATTTATTTTAGCGCCTTGAATTTTAAGAGATTGTACGAGTTTTTCATCTAAATCTCCACTAGCACAAATAATAGCGTCTTTATAACCTGCATCGTCAAGCATTTGGCGCGCTTTTTTAGTTAGATAAGCAAGGTCGCCACTATCAAGCCTTATACCTAAAGGCTTTTTGCCTTTAGCCTTTAACTCGTCAAAAACTTTAATTGCGTTTGGAATACCACTTTTTAAAGTATCGTAAGTATCAACGAGTAAAAGCGTAGCGTCAGGATAAACTTCACTGTACGCTTTAAACGCTTCGTATTCGCTAGGAAAACTCATAACCCAACTGTGAGCGTGAGTTCCTGAAATTGGAACGTCAAACATTTTGCCCGCAATTACGTTACTAGTTGAATTACACCCACCAATTATTGCAGCGCGCGCGCCGTAAATACCGGCATCTGGACCTTGCGCACGGCGAAGCCCAAATTCCATAACCGTATCACCCTTAGCGGAATAGCAAACTTTTGCCGCTTTTGACGCTATAAGCGTTTGGTGGTTAATAATATTAAGTATTGCAGTTTCGATAAGTTGCGCTTGCATTATTGGAGCGCAAACAGTAAAAATCGGCTCGCCAGGGAAAACCATAGTTCCTTCGGGAACGGAATAAATATCACCTGTGAACTTTAAATTTTTTAAATAATCTAAAAAATCTTCCCCAAATAAATTAAGGCTTCTTAAATAACTAATGTCGTCATCAGTAAATTTTAAATTCAAAACGTAGTCTATTGCCTGTTCTAAACCAGCAGCCAACGAATAAGTAATGAGTTCGTTTTGACGGAAAAACACGTCAAATATAACCTTTTCAGTATGCTTGTTATTCTTTAAATAACCGTTCATCATTGTGAGTTGATAAAGGTCTGTCATAAGTGTTAAATTTCTATTCATTTTTTCACCTTTTAGTATTTAATCTTTAAAACTTTTAATTTCAGGAAGTTCTTCTTTGACTTCATTTTCTTTTTCTTCTTTTAACTTTTCCATATAGGAAACGTATCCTTCTTCTTTATCGGTAGTAACGAATTTTAATGAAGAAGTTTTAAATAAAAACGCTGAAATAATAGCGATTAATACGAGCGAGCCGGTAACTATAATATTAATTACGTAGTTTACTTCAAAACAAACAAGCGTTAAACATACCCCTATAACAAATAAAATTGCGCCAACTGCATATTCGTAACCGCCTTTTTTAACGATAGAAAACCCTATAACGTAAGCGCCAAAGCCTAAAGTTAAAATTGCAAGCGTAACTAAGAACGCAGAAGCGTTTATATTAATAACTTCAAGATTTTTAAGTACGCCCAAAACCCCTGCTACTACGACTACGAAAATAAGTGCTATTGCAGAAATTATTATATCTTTACCATTATACTTTTTCATAATATTCTCCTTAAAAAATTACATTAAATTATAATACTAGAAGTTATATCTGAGTGCTTGCACACAAGGATAACTTCGAAGTATTTCAAACTAGAAGTATAAAAACTTTAGTTTTTATGGCAAAACGATAGTTTTGCAAATATTTTGCTTTAGCAAAAGATTTAATTTAGTATAGTTTATATTTTATATAATTTTAGCACAGTATTTTTTAAATTGCAATATTTTAAAGAACAATGTGATATTTTTAAACGAAAAATTAAAAAACCCTTCGCAAAATGCGAAGGATTAACTTGTTTTCGTAAAGCCCAGACTAATAAGCAAGGCGTTATCAACCATAAGCATAGTATTTTCAGATAGTTCTCCTATTCTTTCTTTTAGTCTACGCTTATCAATAGTTCGTATTTGCTCAAGTAAAACGACCGAGTCTCTTTGAAGCCCATAATCAAGCGCGGCAAGTTCTATATGAGTTGGGAGTTTCGCTTTATTAATTTTACTCGTAACCGCCGCTGCAATAATGGTTGGGCTGTATTTATTCCCCACGTCGTTCTGAACGATAAGCACGGGTCTTATTCCACCTTGCTCACTGCCAACAACAGGGCTTAAATCCGCATAATACAACTCACCACGTTTAATCATAATAACCTCGAAAGTATAAGCCCCTATATATTATATGTTAATAAGTTTTTAGGGCGTTAAAGTTTATAAAAAGATTATTATCAATTTAAAAATTTTTTATACGTTAAATAATAAAAGCAATTTTTCTTTTAGTTCTTTTTCATCGCCCGTTAAATTTCCTAAGCTATCTCTATCTAAATTAAAACTTAATGAGTTGCCTTTAGTCATTACGACTATTTCATCTGCAAGCGAAAATGCTAAATTAAGGTCGTGCGTAACGGTAATTACCGTTACTTTATTATCTCTTTTATACTCTTTTAATAGTTTTTCTAATAAAAGTTTGCTTTTAATATCAAGGGAAGAAAAACTTTCGTCAATCAAAAGCAGTTCAGGGCTATATAGTATAGCCCTTAAAAAATTCACTCTTTGCTTTTCGCCAAAAGAAAGGTTTTTAGTAAGTTTATTTTCTAAATTTTCTATATCTAAGCGCTTTAAATAATTTAAAATTTCTTCATTAGTTGCTCTAGAATTTACTAATAATAAATTCTCTTTAACCGTTAAATTAGGTATAAGCGAAGGGTTTTGAAAAGAGTAAGAAATTTTACTTGGCAAATTTAAAATTTCGCCGTCGTAATCTTCAATCCCTGCTAAAATATTAAGTAGAGTGGTTTTTCCTATTCCGCTATACCCTAAAAGACAAGTAATTTTATCCTTTTTAAAAGTTATATTTAAATCGTTTAAAATTTTCGCGCCGTCAAAACTCTTAGAAATATTTTTTAAAACTATCATAACTTTCTCCTTTTTAGTAAAATTTTTATGATAAGTTTTAAGGCGAGTTCTAATAAAACGCCGATAATTACCGCAGTAATCGTGTAAGCAAAAAGTTTACCCGTTTTTAAAGAGTATTTAGAAATTTTTATAAGTGCTCCTATACCTTTTGCAGTTTCTGCCATAACTTCTCCGGATATTACTATTTTAAACGAAAGCAAAAGTTCACTAACCGAAGTATTGTAAAAATTGTCTATAAGCGTTGGAAATATATAGTTTTTAAACATTACTTTATCGCTTATTTTATAAACTTTAGCCATCTTAAAAAGATTTAAATCTAAACTTTCATAACCACTTAAACTACTTGAATAAGATAGTGGAAAAACTACTATAAACGCAATAATTATAGGCGCAATTTCATAGTTTACCCAAAGTAAAATTAGTAAAATTATACTCATAGTCGGAATTGACCGAAAAAGCGCGATAATTGGCAAAAAGCAACGCCTAAACCAATTAAATTTATACGCTAAATACCCCAAACTACTTCCTAATATATAGCACGCAATATAACAAACTATCGCTCTTAAAGTAGTAGTTAAACAAGATAGATAAAACTCTTTATCTAAAAAGCAAAGTAAAAATTCTTTAAGGGTAACTAGTGGCGACGGCAATACGATTTCTAAATCAATAACGATAGATAGAACTTGCCAAAAAGCCACTATTACTAAAACCGTAAATAGTGGTAAAAACCGTGCTATAGCATTGTTTTTAGTTTTTTCCATACTAAATATCACCTTTATAAATAAAGCCTTCGTTATAGTTTTCACCCATTGCTTTTAAGTAAAATTCTATATCCGATTTTATATCACTAGCCCTTTTGCAATCTAAACTGCATCTATCTAAAATTTCACTATTAAACTCCATGCTAGATAGAGCACTATCACTTGGAACGACAGCGTTTAAACTATCAACTTTTTCGTAAATAAAACTTTTATTTTCACTAAGTTTACTATAAAGTTCTTTTACTAAATTTAAGTCGCTTTCAATTAAGTTATCAGTTACAACAACGCCCGCTTGAGTGTAGATTTTACCGTCAGTTATTTCTTCCCACTCTTTTTTAATATCAATAAGTGGTTTTAAACCGCCAACTTTTGCTATTGCTTTAGAAACTAACGGCTCGCCTATAAGCGCGTAGTCTATTAAATTTGCTTTTAAACTCGAAATAACTGTATCGTTTGGAATATACTTTAAAGTAACTGCGTTTTCTTTTACGCTTTCACTATATTCTATCCCCTTTTCGTTAAGCAAATATTTAAGCGAAATATCGGGCGTACCCGTTTTGCCTACTAGATTTATTTCACTGTTTATAAAATCATAAAAAGTAGAATTTTCGCCTTTACCAACTACATATAAACAACCAAAAATATTAACCGTTAAAAGTTTAATTTTAACTTCGTTATTATAAAGTTTTAAAGCGTTATTTACAGGCATTACTATAATATCTGCATTGCCACTTATAATTGCGCTATTCAAAACGTCTACACTTGAAACGATATTAACCTTAACTTCTTTCCCATTTAAAGATTTATCGCTAATAATTTTTAAAACTGATAGAGTTGGCGCCCCGTCAACGATATAAAGATTAACCGTTTCTTCTTCCTTACACGACACCGTTGAAATTAAAATTAGTATTGATATTAAAAAACATAAAATCTTTTTCATTTTTCACCTAAGCAAGTCAATGCAATCCGCAACTAGCCTATAACGTTATTTAAACAAGATTATTTTATTATAAAAATAATAAATTAGCAAGTCAATTAGCAATAAAACGGTTAAAAATAATTGCACTTTACGTTTTTTTGTTGTATAATTAAAAAAGTTAAAAAAATTATATAAATTCTTGGAGGAATTTTAAATGGCTTTAGTTACTAGTAAAAAAATGTTTGAATCTGCTTACAAGAACGGCTACGCTATCGGCGCGTTCAACGTAAACAACATGGAAATCGTACAAGGCATTACGGAAGCTTGTAAAGAAGAAAAAGCACCTGTTATTCTTCAAGTGTCTAAGGGCGCAAGAGCATATGCTAACCATACTTACCTTGTTAAACTCGTAGAAGCAGCAGTTATGGAATGCCCTGATATTCCTGTTGTTCTTCACCTTGACCACGGTCCTGACTTTGAAACTTGTAAAGCAGTTATTGACGGTGGATTCACTTCAGTTATGATTGACGGTTCTGCTCATTCATTTGAAAAGAACATCGAAGTTACTAAAAAAGTAGTTGAATACGCTCACGACCACGGCGTTGTAGTTGAAGGCGAACTCGGCACACTTGCTGGTATTGAAGATGAAGTATCTCATGCAGTAGGCTCTTATACAAGACCTGAAGAAGTTGAAGAATTCGTTGCTAAAACGGGTGTTGACTCACTTGCGATTGCTATCGGTACTTCTCACGGCGCATACAAGTTCAAAAAAGAACAATGTACTGTTAACGAAAAAGGTATTTTAGTTCCACCTGCACTTCGTTTTGATATTTTAGAAGAAGTTTCTAAACGTCTTCCAAACTTCCCAATCGTTTTACACGGTTCTTCTTCAGTTCCACAAGACTACGTTAAAATGGTAAACGATTTCGGCGGTAGAATGCCTGACGCTATCGGTGTTCCTGAAGAACAACTTCGCGAAGCTGCTAAACTTTCAGTATGTAAGATTAATATTGACTCTGACCTTCGTCTTGCAATGACTGGTACGGTAAGAAAATTCTTTGCAGAACATCCTGACAAGTTCGACCCAAGAGAATATCTTAAACCAGCAAGAGCAAACATTAAAGAAATTGTTAGACATAAACTTATCAACGTTTTAGGTTGTGCTGGCAAAGCAGATGAATGCAAATAAAATTAAAAAATTACGCTATCGCAAATGCGATAGCGTTTTTTTAACAATTTTTATTGACAAGTGGCTTTAACGAAGTATTGCACCGTGTTTCATTTGGTCTTTATTAACCGTTATCGTGATGGAGCCAATTATTAACTATACTTTCTGAATTCTTTTTTGAGTCTTGAAACTATTTTCTTTTCAAGCCTAGATATATAAGACTGCGAAATTCCAAGCATATCGGCAACTTCTTTTTGGGTGAGTTCGTCTTCCCCGTCTAAACCGTAGCGCATACTCATAATTTGTTTTTCTCTAAAACTAAGCCTATCTATTGCTTCTTTTAAAATTTTTTTCTCTTCTAAATTTTCAGAATTTTTATATACTATTTCAGGGTCGGTTCCCAAAATGTCGGATAAAAGAAGTTTATTGCCCTCATAATCGATATTGAGTGGTTCGTCAAGTGAAATTTCACCTTTTTGTTTAGATATTTTTCTTAAATGCATTAAAATTTCGTTTTCAATGCACCTTGAAGCGTACGTTGCAAGTTTAATGTTTTTATCATTTTTAAAGGTGTTAACTGCTTTTATAAGACCAACTACGCCGACTGAAATTAAATCGTCTAAATCAACTCCCGTATTATCAAATTTTCTCGCTATGTAAACTACTAAGCGTAAATTATGGGCAATGAGTTCGTCTTTTACCCCTTCTTTTCCACTAAGAAGTTCTAATATTTTTTCTTGCTCTTCTTCAGGAGTATATGCTTTAGGAAGTGTTTCTTGACTGCCAACGTAATAAACCTTATTTTCGTTTACTTTAAATATGCCTATTAATTTTTTAAAAAACTCTATTATTTTCATAATTACTCCTTTTAATAAAGCGTCGAGTGAAGAAGTAATTCACAACTTTCACCAATAAAGAAATTTGAAACTCCTTCACCTAATAGTACGTTATTATATATATTCATATTGATGCCTTTATATATCAAAAGTTTATCGATATAAAAAATTTTTATTATCGAAGAACCGTTTACAGTTTCAACTTTCAAATTTTTATAAGTATTAGGTAACGCGCTAATATCTGCAAGCCTTTTTATAAGATTTTTCGATGCTATAATTACAGGTAATCCCGTTAAACTATCGTAAAGTTTGTTTCCCGTATCAATATAGCCCATTACTTTTAACTTTTTGCCTTTTATTACGATTTCACACTTTCTAAAAAAGTTTTCATTTTCTTTACTTTTAATAATATTTTCGATAAGCAAAGCAAATCCTTTAGTAAATAAATATATAATTAAAAACGTAACGCCTATTGGTATTATCGAGTCGTAATTAACTAAAAAATAATTTTCATAAGAAATTCCCGCTAGATTAAACAGTGCAATTATAGTTCCACCCGACAAAAAGGTAAATAAAAAAAAGTATAGCGAGCCGAGAAAGTAATCTTTAACTTTTACGTAACTTCCACCCAAAAACGCTATAAACAATCCTAAAAGCACTTTTATTGGAAGTAAAAACCCACTTTTAAAACTAAACAGTGAAAGTATTATAGTTAAAATTGTACCTATTATAGACGCTATAATTAATCTTAACGTGCTAGTTTTGATTTTCGCACATTTTAAACTAATTTTAAGTAAAATAAAATCAATTATAAAATTATCTAAAAAGGCGTATTCAATATAAACCTGCATAGATAAATTGTAATAAATATTGACAATAAAAAAAGAGTAGTTTTTGTAAAAACCTACTCTTTTTTGTCTTTTAATTATACTTTACTTTTTATTAACTTTGCTCATATCAAAATACTTACTTTCGTCAACTGCAAGCGCTATTGGATTCTCTTTATCTTCCATATTAAGGTTTTGGTCAATATATTCGTTAATAACTTTAATATTTTCAATTAATTCATATTCACTATCAATAAACACCATTTCTCTTACACGGATACCTGAAGAAAAAGTTATTGAATAATCGTCAGTATAAGTTGACGCTTTAGCGAAATTTTCAGTATCTTCAAAATCGTAAACTTTAAACCAACCGTCTTGAGAATTTTTTATATCACTCTTAGTTATAACAAAAGGTTTTTCATTTTTATTAAGCGCATACTCACTAGTTCCATAGTATGAAAAAATTTCAAGTTTATCGCCTGCAAAGTCAGATACGTTAATCCAAATTTGACCTAAAACTCTCTCGCTTTTATTAGTTATAGGAAGTTCCACTTTCGCTTTTACTTTTAAACCGTTACCTTCACTATCTTCAAGAGATTTTACTTGCCAGTAAGTTGACGGCATATTTTCAGCGTCGTAAGAGCCGTTAAAAGTTGATAAAAAGAACTTGTGATAGCATTTTGGGTTTGCTATAGCAAAACTGTCTACAATAAAAGTAGTAGATACTAACGCTACTAAAATTATAAACGTTAAAACCCCTATTAAAACTCTATTAAATATTTTTTTATTATCTGTAAAAATAAACTTTTTCATATTATATCCTACTTTTATTTTTTGGTTAATTTTTCAAGTTCGCGCATAAAGGTTGAAATATCTTTAAAAGAACGATAAACTGAAGCAAAGCGAACGTAAGCAACTTCGTCAATTTCCTTTAAGCCTTCCATAACCATTTCGCCAATCTCTTTAGAAGTAACTTCTTGGTTTAAAGAATTGTAAACTTGTTTTTTAACGTCCTCAACTAATTTATCAATTTTAAACATAGGAACAGGACGTTTTTCACAAGACTTAATAATACCACTTTTGATTTTACTTGGGTCGAACGCTTCACGGTCGCCACTCGCTTTAATTACAAGAACTGGCGTAGTTTCAACGGTTTCATAAGTGGTAAAACGCCTACCGCAATTAATACATTCACGGCGACGGCGAATCATCGTATTTTCATCGGTTGAACGAGAATCTATAACCTTGCTTTCTAAAAAGCCACAGTACATACATTTCATAGTACACCTCACTACCCAATAGTGTAACATATTTTAATTTTTTTGGGAAGTTATTTTAATAATTTTTTTATTTATTTACGATTTTTACTTGAAAGCCCCTTTCTATACACGCCGTTTTTAAGATAAACGCCCTTATCTTTTGCTTTATTATTAATATTGACATTATTATCTTTAATATTTGCTAATATATACGCCTTTTTAACGAGTTCTCTATTTTTAGGAAGCCTATACTGTAAAAGCGCCCTTTGCATACGCTTTTCGCTTGCAGTTTTAGGCACGTAAACTTCGTTTAAATTATCAGGGTCAATCCCTGTATAGTAAATACAAGTTGCCCTTGTTGACGGAGTCGGATAAAAATCTTGAACTTGCTCAGGCATATATCCAATGCTTTTTAAATATTCGGTAAGTTTAACGGCATCGCTTATAGTAGAGCCTGGGTGAGATGAAATAAGATACGGAACCAAAAATTGATTTTTGCCCGCCTTTTTATTTACTTCTTTATACTTATTTGCAAAATCCTTATAAACTTTGAACGACGGTTTATTCATCACCTTTAAAACGTTATCTGAAATATGTTCGGGAGCAACTTTTAACTGCCCGCTTATATGGTGATTGCAAAGTTCTAAAAGTATTGAGTCTGAGTTTTTATCGTAAGTTAAATAGTCGTAACGAAGTCCACTTCTTATAAATACTTTTTTAACTTTATCAATTTTTCGCGCCTTTCTTAGTAGATTTATAAAACTCGTATGGTCAACCTTTAAATTTGGGCAAGGCTTGTTCCCTATACAATACCTATCTTTACAAACCCCACACTTTAACTGTTTATCACACGCAGGCTCTCTAAAGTTAGACGACGGGCCCGATAAGTCGTGAATATATCCTTTAAAATCTTTATCTTTAGTTAAAAGTTCAATTTCGTTTAAAATGCTTTCGTCGCTACGCTTTTGGATTCTTCTACCTTGATGATAGTTAATAGCGCAAAAAGCACAACTACCAAAACAACCCCTATGGCTTACTACCGAAAATTTGACTTCTTCGATAGACTTTATTCCACCTTCTTTTATATAAATATCGTGATATGTACGCATATATGGGAAAGAATAAATTTTATCCATTTGCTCTACAGTTAAAGGAAAAGCAGGTTTGTTTTGTAATACAATTTCTCCGTTTTTTTGTTCTTGAAACAAAACGTCGGCATTTAACGCGTCGGTATTTTTACTTTCTTCTTTAAAAGATATTGCGTAATTTTTTTTATCGTTTAAAATATCACTATACGACGGCAAACGCTTATAACCCTTTTTAAGTAGTTCTTCTTTAGAAGAATTGGGTAGTTTAACCATAGTTCCCCTAACGTCTTTTATTTTCGTTATAGGAACTCCCTTTTTTAAAAGCGCTAAAATATCCCACCAAGGGTTTTCGCCCATACCGTAAATTAATAGGTCTGCACCACTATCGATTAAAATAGACTGCATAATCGAGTCAATCCAATAATCGTAATGAGTAAATCTTCTAAGCGACGCTTCTATTCCACCAATAACAACCGGAACGTCAGGGAATAGCCTTTTTAAAGTTTTAGAATAGACGGTAACTTGCCTATCCGGGCGTTTCCCGTCTTTTGACTTAGGGGAATAAACGTCGCCTTTTCTTTTGAGTTTGGCAACCGTATAATTATTCACCATACTGTCAACCACACCGCTTGAAATAAGGTAGGCAATAGACGGCTTAGGTAAACTGAAATAATCTTCATCGTTTATAGGTTGCGGAATAATTCCTATTGTAAACTCTTCGCTTTCAATTAGTCTAGAAATAACGGCGTGCCCGTAAGTTGGATGGTCGACGTACGCATCGGAAGAAATTAGTATAAAATCTATTTGGTCTTTATTGTAATATTTTTTAGAAATTGGTAAAAACATAATAAAATTTTAAATTTTGAACATACTTTATGTATGCTAATTTTAATAAGAGCAATAGTAATAACCTATATTTTAGCAATAAACGTTTATGGTTTTTTACTTATTTATTTTCAAAAAAAGCAAGTAGAAGAAATGCGAGAAAAATCCGTAAAAGATAGTAAAATTTTTATGAGCGCAATGCTTGGCGGTGCAGTTGGAGTTTACGTTTCGATGTTCGTTTTTTCGCACCGTTTGCAAAGCCTATTATTAATGATAGTTATTCCTATTATTATCGTTATAAACGTGTATATTATAATAGTTGCTTTTACGGGAAATTACGGATTTTTCGTTAAAGCCTAATTACTTTTTAATTTTATCTCCAAAAGTTCTAAGTAAAAGTTCTTGTGTTGCGTCGTAACCTGCTTCGTCTAAACGATATTTTCTAGCGGCAGTTTCTATAATTGCAGGAATATTTCTACCGGGAGTTACGGGAATAGTAAGTTTTGGCTTTAAAACGCCTAAAACTTCTTCTTTAAACTTAATATCGCCAAGCCTATCGTAATTTTGCTTATCATCCCATTTAACGAGTTCTACGATTAAATCAACGGTCTTTTTAGGTCTAATAGCACCAGGTCCGTACATAGTTTGAACGTTAATTACGCCTATCCCCCTAACTTCCATAAAGTATTGAATTTTTTCGGGAGATTTACCCATTAAATTTTCGCCTATATTTTTAATAACAACGCTATCGTCAGCAACTAAACGGTGCCCCCTTGTAATGAGGTCGAGCGCCGTTTCACTTTTACCGATACCCGCTTTACCCGTTATTAAAACGCCTACGCCGAAAACTTCAACTAAAACGCCGTGAGATATAAGGGTTGGCGCTAAAAGTTCTTCTTGATATATCGTGAGTTCGTGCGCTAAAACGGTAGTAATTTGTTTCGATAAGAAAAACGGACAATTATACTTTTTAGCATATTTAAGTAGCGAAGGTAAAACCTTTAAATTATTTGCTAAAATAATGCAAGGAATATCTCTTTTAAAAAGTTCGTCTAAATTTTTATCTCTTTCGCTTTCTTTCATTGAAAGAAGATATTCGTATTCCGCGTTACCTATAAGTTGAATACGATTATGGTCAAAATGATTAAAATATCCAGTTAATTGAAGTCCGGGCCTTGAAACGCTTATAGAATTCAAAAGCAAACTTCCCCTTCCCTCGTATACTATTTCTAAATTTAACGCTTCGGCAAATTTTTTTATTAATACGGTTTCGGCGTTAACTGACATATCTAATTTTTCTGTATTAACAACTTCCATTTAAAAAGTACTCCTTTATTTTTTTTGCATGTTTTTCACCTATTCCGTCTACTTTCATTAGTTCTTCTATTGATGCGTTTTTAATAGACGGAATATCTTTAAAAGTATTAAGAAGCGCGTTTCGTTTTTTTGCGCCTATACCTTCTATTTCAGTAAGAATGGATTTTAAAGTTCTTTTTCCCCTAAGCGACCTATTAAAAGTAACGGCAAATCGGTGCGCTTCATCTCTAATTCTTTGTAAAAGCCTTAAACAGTAGTCGCTTTTAGGTAGAATTATAGGTTCTTTACTATAAGGCGTGAAAATTTCTTCTTCTCTTTCAGCAAGCGAAATATATTCAATATCAGGCGCGTAGTTTTTAAACGCTTCTTCTACTGCAGTAAGTTGACCTTTGCCACCGTCGATTATAATTAAATCCGGCTTAGCAAATTTTTCTTCTTCTACCGTGCCTAGTTTAGATAAACGCCTTGTTAAAACTTCTTTTAACGATAAAAAATCGTTATTGCCTTCAACGGTTTTTATCCTAAAGCGCCTATAATCTTCTTTAGATTTTTCACCGTCGATAAACACTACCATTGAGCCGACCTTGTCAACCCCGCTTATATGCGAAATATCGTAGCACTCTATTCTTCTAGGATATTTTTTAAGGTTTAATAGTTCTTTTAATTTTTGAGAAGCAACGATAGTCATATCGTCTTTATGCTTGATTTTATTTATTTGGCGCGACAAATAATCTTCGGCGTTTTCTTCAGCCATTTTTAAAAGTTTATATTTAACGCCCTTTTTAGGTACTGTTATCTCCACTTTTTTACCTTTTAGGCTTGATAAATATTCAACAATGCCGTCGTTAAACTCGGTTTCTTTATAAATAATCAACTCGTCGGGCACTTCTTTGCCGATAGTATAGTAACGGTTTATAAATTCAACTAGCCTTTCTTCCCCTTCCGAAAGAGTTTCAAGTGCAAAAGTCTTAACGCCCGAAGTTCTACCTGACCTTACGAACATAATCGATACTGCGGAAAATATGCCGTCGTCTTTTATAGCGATAATATCAGCAGTTATAAATCTACTAATATTTGTAATCTTCTTCTCTTTTAGTTTAGAGAGCATTTTTATTTTATCGCGAATAATAACCGCCCTTTCAAAATCTTCCCTTTCTACTGCTAAATTCATTTTTTCAGTTAAAAGTTTTTCTGCTCCCGATTCGTTTCCCGATAAAAAGTCCATTGCCCTTTTTACTTTTTCTTGATACTCTAATGAAGAGCATTTATTTGAGCAAGGCGAAGCACATAAACCTAAGTGATAGTTTAAACACTCTTTTTTAGGCTTATCTGGATTAATTTTCACGTTACAAGGTCTTACACCATACGCTTCCTTAACTATATTTAAAATATCGGCAACGCTAACCCCTAACATAAAGGGACCAAAGTATTTTGCTCCGTCGTTTTTTATTCTTCTAGATATTGTAAAAGTTGGAAATGTTTCATTTACGTCAACTTTTATATATGGGTAAGTTTTATCGTCTTTAAGTAAAATATTGTATTTAGGTTTATGTTTTTTTATTAAATTGTTTTCAAGTGATAAAGCGTCTGCCTCAGAAGGCGTTAAAATATAGTAAAAATCTTCTATATTTAATACCATACTTGCAACTTTTTCCGTTTTAAAGCCGTTTCTAAAATAACTAGTAACTCTTTTTTTCAATTTTTTGGCTTTCCCCACGTAAATAACTACGTTATCCTTGTCAAGCATAACGTATACGCCGGGTAAATCGGGAAGAAGTTTAATTTTTTGCCTTAATTCCTCAGTCATTTTCAATCACTTTTAAAAGAACTTCTCTATCGTTTTCAAGTTTAAGTTCAATTACTTTATTTAAAATTTCATTAAGTTTAATTTTGATTTTTTCGCCGTTGTAACCTAATTTTTTTAAATCGTTTCCGTTAATTTTAAGGTCTTTTAAAGTATAACATTCGTTACTATTAATTATATCTAAAGCGGTTTTTTGAAGTTTTTTTATCGACTCTAATCTGCTTCCAATAAAAATTTCGTTGTGCGCTAAAGCGTCCCCTTCTTTTACCATAATTAAACGCTCTAAAAACTCTAAGCCGTATTTATTTAAAAACCTTTTAACTTCGGCTCTTGTTAGTTCAGTTTTAGTATCGTGAAGTAAAACCAGGTCGTTTACGGTTTTTAAAGTAAAATTATCAACTTTAAATCGCCTTAAAATAGTATTTGACATAGTTGCACTCTTTTTTTGATGCCCGTAAAAATGCCCTACGCCGTCGTCGCCTATTGTAAACGAGTCAGGCTTTCCTATATCGTGAAGAAGTAGTGCAAGCCTTACTATTTTATCTTTAGGAGCAACGCTTATGCTTTTTACAATATGTGTATAAACGTCGTAAACGTGATATTTATTTCTTTGTAAAAAACCGTCGCAAATTTTTAATTCAGGAATAATAGTAAAAATAATTTCTCTATATTTTAAAAGAACGTTTTCTACTCCGTCGCCCATCAAAATTTTTATAAGTTCACTATAAATTCTTTCAACGGAGACCTTTTTAAGTAAATGCTTAGTTTTATAAAGCGCAAGTTCAGTTTCTTTATCAATTTTAAAATTTAGTTTAGAAGCAAACCTTAAAGCGCGCAAAATTCTGAGCGCGTCTTCACTAAATCTTTCTTCGGGATTGCCAACGGCTTTTATAATTCCTTTTTTTAAGTCTTCCATACCTAAAAAGGGGTCTTGTAAACCACTTTTAGCATTATACGCCATTGCGTTAACGGTAAAATCACGGCGTTTTAAATCTTCTTCTAGACTCTTTACGAATACTACCTTGTCAGGACGCCTAAAGTCCGAATATCCTTCTTCGCTTCTAAAGGTAGTAACTTCTATATACTCACCTTGTGCGTTTACGGTAATAGTTCCGTGTTTTAATCCCGTTAAATAAGTTTTAAAATCCTTAAAAACTTCAAGCATTTCGTCTGGAGTTGCAGAAGTAGTTATATCAATATCAGAATACTCGCTACTTAAATAATAATCTCTAACAGCACCGCCTACGGCGTACGCTTCAAAGCCTTTCTCTATTAATTTGTCTATAATTAGCGTTGCGCCTTTCGTTAATTTCATAAGTTATTAGCAATTTCAATTAGTTTTCTTAGTCTATGGTTTAAACAACTTTTAGTAAGCCCCGATATTTTAGATAATTCCCCAAGGGTACTTTCAGGATTTTCGAGTCTTAATTTAGCCGTTTGTTTAAGTGTTTCGGGTATACTATCAAGCCCGACGGTATCTATAATTACGTTAATACTTTTTATTTGATTTTCACTTGCAACGATTTGCTTATCAATATTTGCCATTTCGCAGTTTATTCGCCTATTGGTTTCGTTATTTATGTCTTTTTTAATTATAACGTCTTTAACTTCAAAGCAAGATTTTGTTGCTCCCATTAAAAATAAAAGTTCGCTTATCTCTTCACCGTTTTTAAAATATACTACGTGAACTTCCTTTCTAGTTATTAGTTTTGGCATAAATCCAAGCGTTGACAAAATATCCGCAAAATCCGTTGCCGTTTGATATTTAGAAAAAACGTACTCTAAATGATAATTCGTTGAAGAATTTTTAATATCTTTTGGTATCATTACCGAGCCGTTGCCTATAAACGCACCTGCAATATAGGCTTTTTTACAACAATCGTTTTCGATTAAATATTTATCGATATTAAGATTTATAGTAATACCTTCCTGATTAGCAGTCATTATTCCTAAATCAATTAAAATTTGCGTACTGTTTTGACTTATAAGTGAAAGTTTGTGCTTTTTACCATGATTTATCACTTCAATTTTTGGAGTTTCACCGTAAAGAGTTTCTATAATATTACTATAATAATCTATTGCATATTGATTTTCGCTGACTACTTCAAAGCCAATATTCCCTCTAACTACGCTAATAGTACCCGCTCCCCTAATAAATGCGGATAAAGAAGCAACTAAACAGCAGGGTTGCTTGTCCTTTTTAGATAATATTTGGTTTTTAGCCTTTTCAGAAAAAGTCATTATTTAATCACCTACATACTTTTTTTAAACTCGCTAAAGCGCAAGTTTTTAGGAGTTCTACCGTCAATATTAACAATTTTATCTAAAGGGAAATTAGTCCTTTTAATCATTTCCGTAGCGACGGTTGTGCTTCCGATACTGCTTGGATGATGAGCATCGCTATCGATTATAAAATTAACGCCCGTTTCAGCAACTTTTACCCACTCCTCATCACTTAAATGAGTTTTTCTTGCGTCAATTTCAAATAGAGTATTGTAATCTGCACAACATTTAGCAACTTCGACCATATCTGCAAAAAAACAATAACCAGGGTGCGCTAAAATATCTATGGGATTATTTTTTATAGTATTTATATATATTTGAGTATCTCTTTTTACTAAACTTTTGGGTGGCTTGTCCTTTTTAAAGGTTCTTGCATAAAGATTGGCGCCGTAAAGTTTAAACCACTCGATAAACCTATCGTATAATATAAATTTATGAACGCCTGCAAGATAAACGTCCATAATCTCGTAATCCTTTTCCTTCATATCCGTTTTACCGCTTAAACCTAAAATATTTGCTTCAACGCCAAGTAAAACTTTAACCCCCGTTTTTTCTTCCGCTTCACTACATAATCTTTTCATCTCGGGAAGTTTTTTTTGCTTTATCCCAAACGCGTGATGGCCATATCCGTGGTCGGTTATAGCAATTTCTTTTAACCCCACGTTTTTTGCCGATAACGCGTTATCTAATATTGTGCCTTTTCCGTGGCTAAATATAGTGTGTGTGTGATAATCAACAGTTAAATTCATTAAAACTCTCCAAGGTATACGATTTCTTCAACGAGTTCTATTTGCTTTTTTTGGTAAACCTTTTCTTTTATTAGTTTAATTAAATTATATATATCTTGAGAAGTCGCACAAGCGTCGGCAATGATAAAATTAGCGTGCTCGCTTGAAACTCGCGCTCCGCCAATAGCGTAGCCTTTAAGCCCGACTTCGTCTATAATTTTCCCGGCAAAATACCCTTCGTTCTTAAATACTGAACCACTATTTTTGCCCTTTGGGTTTTTCCTAAACCCTTTATAAGAGTTTATTCTTTCTTCAATAATATCTTCTTCAGTAGGCTCTATCGATAAGCATACTTTTAAAATGGTTTCATTGTTTAAAAATCTACTAGTTCTGTATCCAAAACCACATTCGTAATTTGTGTAAACACCATTTTCTGTAACGACGTACTTAACTAAATCCGAAATGCTTTTACCATAGCACCCCGCGTTCATAGCAACGGCACCACCTATCGTTGCTGGTATTCCGATAGCAAATTCTAGTCCACCAAAACAATTATCTTGCATTTCTTTTATAACGCTATGTATTTTTGCTCCACATTCGGCAGTTAGTAAATTTCCTTTAATATCAATACGGTTTGCTCTATTAGTTGAAATTATAACACCGTCAAACCCCTTATCTGAAACTAAAAGATTACTTCCTCCACCTATAACTGCATATGGATATTTGCCCTTTATAGCGTTAACAACGAATTTAATTTCATCGCTATTAGTTGGGAAAACTACTGCTTTAGCATTTCCACCCGTTCCGTATTTAGTAAGCGTTTTTAGCGGGAAGTCTAATTTAACTTCAAGACCTATAAGGTCTTTAGATAAATTTTGATAGTTTACGGTATTATTCATTTCTTTCTCCTTATTTTACAACATTTACGACTATTTTACAAGTGTTTAGTTAATTCTTCTAAGTCTTTAGTGCCTTTTAAGGTCTCTTTTGCAATTTCTTTTAACTTTTCTATAGTTTTTATATCCGTAAACGGAGAAATAATATGGTTTATTTTTTGTTTTTCTAATTTAGTAAAGGCTTGAATATCACTATAAAGTCCAACTTTTACTGTTGATAGCATAGATATATTTATAAGTTTATCTTGAACGGCATCTGAGAGTAGATAATCGATAAATAAACGCGAATAATACGCGTTTTGTTTAGAAGTTATTATTGCGTATTGATACAAATCGCAAAAATCTCCTAAAGGTTCTATACTACATTCTATTTCCCTATTTTTCAGTCTTATAACGTCTCTATGAGTTCCGATAAGCGTTGCACTCTTGCTAGTTACAAAACTGTTAAAGGCGTCTAATTGATTATAAATTTTATAATTTTCGCATTTTTTACTAGAGATAGCAAAAGCAATAAGCGAAGAATTATACTTCCCTTCACTAATTATTATATCTTCTCCGCCACCTTTAACAAACTTGAAATACCCACCTTTAGCCCATGGAACGAAATATCTTTTTTTATTTAAAATTCCACCACCTTCAACCGTCAAATTCCCAACTTCCGTCTGATACCTAGAAAAATCTAATCCTGACGCTCCTACCGAAACTATATCGGGTATTTTACCTTCGTTTAACGACTTTTCAGCACTTTCTACACTATGAGAAGTAACGAGTGTTAAAATTCCTTTATATTTCTTAGAAAATCCACTAGAAACATTTCTTAAAAATGCCGTTCTACTGCCGTTTCCACCTTCAAAAGAATCAATTTGCCAAACAGTTAAAACAGCCTTATAATTATTATCTTCAACTATTGCGTTAGACGTCTTTTTAGGTATTACGTTAATAAAAGCAACGATACATATAAGTAGCGCCCACGTAATTATTTTAATTGTATTTTTCACAATTAAAATATATGCTTACGAACTATTTTGTATGAAATTTTAATCGTTCTTTTATAAAATTTATATTATTTTTAACGAGCGTATATCCAATATCGAACAAAACGTCTGAGTTTTGAACGGCAAACATATTATACTTTCTTAAATCGGGAGCAATAATAACGCTAGCAAACCTATAACCGTTATAACTTCTACTTCGCTTTTCAATTTTATTATCTTTATAAAAATGATTGAGAACGCTAAGTGCAGAAAAATTCATAGGATTATTTGCACTTAAATCTATGCCTAAAATATAGTCGGCACCCATTTTTTTGCATACGTCGGCAGGAATAGAGTTAGTGAACGCCCCGTCAACAAGCCTATTACCGTCGATAATAACCGGTTTAAACGCAGGTGGTATTGCTGAAGAAGCAGCCATTGCCAAGCATAAATCCCCCTTACTTAAAATTACTTCTTCGCCCGTATCAATATTAGTTGCTACTGCTCTATACGGAATTTTTAAATCGTCAAAGGTTTTATCGCCTAAAATTTCTTTTAATTTATCAGTCAAACTAACGCCTTTTAACTTCATATCTAATAGCCATTTAGTTTTATTTAATCCCATTTCTTCAATAACGCCCATCATTTCTCTTGCAGTGTATCCTAGCGCGTACATTCCAGCAACTATACTTCCAATACTCGTACCTGCAACGTATGAAAAAGTCAAGCCTTCTTCGTAAAGGGCTTGAAGCGCACCGATATGCACTATTCCTTTCGCTCCACCGCTTCCTAGCGCTAAACCGTATTTTCTTTTCATTTTATTAGTATGAGCAAGATATAACAAAAAAAATCGGTAAAAAATTACCGATTTTAATTTAAATTAAAATATTTTTCAGCATTTAATTCAAATACATTTTGCGCTATATCTTTACCAAGCGCTCTTGCTACTTTTTTGTATGCTTTTTTCATAAACGATTTTCTTCCAACGTGAATATCGCTAGAAACAAAGTCAATACAATTTTCGTTTATTGCACTAAGAATTATTTCTTGCATTCTCTTGCCACTCGTACCTGCAAGACTTGATGCATTTACCTGAATTAAGGCACCCATCATTTTTAAATCGTATAGCATACTCCAATCAAAATAAACGTATCTTTCAATATGTGCAATTATTGGCGTATATCCAAGTTTAACAATTTTATCAACGTGCCTTACGATATCCGTTTCCATATAATAGTTAAACTCAATTAAAATGCATTTAGTATTGTTGATAGTTAAACAATCGCCCTCGCTTAATTTATCGTAAAACTTATCGTCAATATAAACTTCTTGGCCTAAATACAACTTAACGTTTAGATTGTTTTTTCTAACTTCATTACTAAAATTTTCAAAAGTATTTAAAATCTCTTCTTTTGACGCTTCATAGCGACCACTTTTGCTATGTGGAGTTAGAATTATTTTTTCTACGCCGTTTTTAATCTCTTTATTTACAAGGGCAATGGAATCATTTAAATTTTCACTTCCATCGTCAACAAACGGCAAAATATGTGAATGTACGTCAACCATTTTAATCCGCCGTATAATTGTTTACGCCACGATAATATCTTCCACCGTAGTATTTACCGTATTTAGAACTTATTTTGCGAAGATTTCTATAAGTTACTACCGAGCCTAAAATTTTAACGTTGTTGCGCCTTAAAAGTTCTACGGCTTCTTTACAGTAACTACGAATAGTAACGCCTGCGCAAACTACGAATATTACCGCGTCAGACAACTTTGAAATATGAATATAATCAGAAACCATTAAAACCGGTGGGCAGTCGAATAAAATAACGTCATATTCTTCTTTGAGTGAAGAAATTAACTCTTTAAACTTCTCAGAAGTAAAAATAATTGAAGCATTTTGAGTCGCTTTTCCACGATTTAAAACGTCAACCCCATAAGGAGTGGTTTTAATAAGTTCTTTTTTAGAACACTCGTCAAGCATATATTCGGCAATACCATTAACGTTTACTATATTAAAAGCACGGTGGATTTGCGGTCTTCTAAAGTCAAGGTCTAATAAGCAAACCTTTTTCCCACTCTTAGCAAGTGCAACTGCTAAATTAATAATAACCGTTGATTTTCCTTCCCCAGAAATAGAACTTTCAATTTGGAAAATTTTATTTTTGCCATTATCGGAATAATATAAAACGTTATCTTTAAGCCTATAATAACTTTCGCTTTCACCGTGTTTTTGACCAACCACTATTTTAGGTACGAAGGAATTTATTTTAGTTTTTTTGTTCTTTCTAGAAAACATATTACACTTTACCCCCTACTTCAGTATTTGTTTCACCGATAGTTTGGTTAGTATATAAGTCGATAACCGCTAAGTTGCTAATGCCCGTTAATATTTCAAAATCTTCCCTGTCTTTAATCGTATTATCAGTAAAATATAAAATTATTACTAAAACTGCAGATAAAATTACGCCAATTAAAAATGCTAAAAGTAAAGTTCTAGTAACTCCCGTATTAACTGAAACGTTTTCAGATGAAGCGATAGAATAATTTATAAGCTTATCTTTTAAGTAGGTTGGGTAAACGCTGTTTTCGTCGTTTATAACTTCTATGCTCTTTTTTACATATTCGTTAAGAGTGTTTGCCACTTGTTGCTTAATAACAGCCGAGTCCCCACCGTGAACGCTATAAGTGTAAGAAATATCAAAGAAAGCAGAGCCTTCAGTAAATTTAAAAGATAATGCCGAAATATTAATGTCTACATCTTGGCTCTTAAGTGCGTTTGCCATTTCGTTACTTTTTAACACCGGTCCGTATTCAGGAGCAAGGAGTGCAGAAAATTGATATTTAGTGTGTTCTGCAACGTTAGACGTAATTTCTTTACCGTCGCTATCAGTAATAACGTAGTCGTTCGCTTGAACGCAAACGGAACTTTTAGCCGTATACTTAGTTTTTTGGAATAACTCAGTATATCCGTAACCTACCAAAACGCAAACAAAAATTATTAAAAGTATCCATAAAAAACGTTGGCGAATAATACGTACGATATCTGAAATAGTTAAAGTTTTTTCAAATTCTACTTTTTCTTCCATTTTTTACCTCTAATTTTAAAAGTTCTTATTTATATAATATAAATATACTTATTTAATATTTTAACACAACTTATACTTATAGTCAAGATATAACTTGATTATTTACCCATTTTGTTTTTTCTAATGTCTTTCACCGTCTTTTCAAATCCGTTGTTAGACGGGATATAATACACTTTATTTTTAAGTTTATCAGGTAAATATTGTTGCTCTACGTATCCACCGTAATTATGCGGATATTTATATTCGGCACTTTTCAACTTGTCTTCCTTGCTGAGATACACGGGATTTATAAGGTGCGAAGGAATATTGTCGTCTCTTACGTTTTCCGCATCGCTCGACGCTAAATTCATAGCAACTACTACACTATTTGACTTAGGTGCTTCACAAACGTAAATTATCGCTTCAGAAAGTGGAATTAAGGCTTCGGGAACACCTATGTTTTGAAGAGCAGTAAGCGCGCTTACTGAAACGACTAGCGCGTTAGGGTCTGCAATGCCTACGTCTTCAGCCGAATGAACTATTAATCTCCTAGCAATAATCATAGGGTCGCAACCCGCTTTTATAAGCCTTTGACTATAATAGAGTGCTGCGTTACTATCGCTACCCCTTAAACTTTTACAAAATGCACTTAAAATATGATAATATTGATTTTCATCAACCGAAAGCGCCTTTTTTTGAATGGACTGTTCAGCGTCTTTTAAAGTAATTCTTAAAACGCCGTCAGAACTAACGGGCGTAGTTAAAACGGCAAGTTCTAAAGCGTTATACGCCGTTCTTAAATCCCCACCTGCTATATTTGCTATATGCTTAATTGCTTCTGCGTCAACTTCGGCTTTTAATTCTCCAAGCCCCTTTTTAGTATCGTTTAGCGCGTTTATTAACGCCTTTTCAATGGTCTCTTCACTCAATCTTTTAAACTCGAATATTCTACACCTTGAAATGATAGCGGGAGTCATTGCAACGTAAGGATTTTCAGTCGTTGAACCAATAAATATTATCGTTCCATCTTCAATAGACGGAAGTAAACTATCTTGTTGAGTTTTATTAAAGCGGTGGCATTCGTCTAATAATAAATAAGTCTTTTTTCCGTTTGCCTTATAATTAAACGACGCTTCCTCAACTGCTTTTTTAACGTCGGCAACGCCACTAGTTACGGCGTTGAGTTGCACGAAGTTCCCACTAGTAGAATTAGCAACTATTCTAGCAAGAGTAGTTTTACCCGTTCCCGGTGGGCCCCAAAATATACAACTGCCAAGCCTATCAAGCATAATCGCTCTACGAAGTAAACTTCCTTCTGAAGCAATTTCCGCTTGACCTAAAAAGCCCCTAATACTATCAGGACGCATTCTGTCGGCAAGGGGGGCGTGATTATTTTTAGAATTGTTTTCATCAATATCAAAAAGCGTATACATATTTTACCTTCAAATTTACTATATTTTATTATGAAACTAACAATTTTTAAATGTAAAAATAAATTTAAAAAACTATTAATATTGGTTTTATTATTGTTTTTTATGGTAATGCTTATAATTTTCCCCGATAAATACACTGAAAGTTGTTTAAAAGGTATTTCTTTATGGGGAATAACTGTTCTTCCATCTTTATTACCATTTTTCTTTTTAACACAACTGTTAACTTTTACCGGAGTTCTTAACGGTCTTAGCCGAAAAGCAACTAAAGTAACTTATCCTTTATTAAAATGTAACGGACTTTCACTTTACGCGTTTTTAATGAGCCTATTATCAGGTTACCCTGTTGGAAGTAGAATAGTTTACGACTTAAAAACTTCTGGACTTATAAGCAAAAACGAAGCAACTAAAATTGGAGTTTTAGCATCTACTTCCGGCCCACTTTTTATAATTGGCGCAGTGGGAATTGGTATGTATAACGACAAAATTATTGGTCTTATTATTTACTTTTCGCATATTATATCTGCAATTTTAGTTGGGTTATCGTTTAGAAATTACGGAAAAGAAATAAATAAAAATTTTGTTTTATTTTCAAATAAAAATCAAGAAAACATCTTATATAATTCCATATATAACGCCGTTGTTTCTGCAATAATCGTTGGTGGATTTATAAGCGTTTTTTACGTTTTTGCTGAAATTCTTAACGATACGAAAATTTTATTTCCGTTAGAAAAACTATTTGAAATAATATTCTCGTTTTTAGGTGGCGACGGCAAAACCGCAAAAGCCTTTACTATAGGCTTAATAGAATGTACTAACGGTGCAAAACAACTGTCAGTTTTAACTAATACCGTTCTTTCAGCATCGCTTTCTTGCGCACTAATTTCTTTTGGCGGAGTTTCTATTATTATGCAGTCTTTAATTTACCTTGAGCGCGCGGAAGTAAAGCCTATGATTTTTATATTAGGTAAACTTCTACAAACGGTATTTTCTTTTATTATAAGTTTTACTTTACTAATTCTTTTTCTATAATTTCAATTACTTCTTTAGATAGGTATTCGTCTAACTTTTCGCCGTTTTTTACTGCATTTCTAACTTGAGTAGAACTAACCGAAACGAGTTCTTTATCACAAGGAATAAATAGCGTTACGATTTCAGGATACAAATCTTTATTTACGAAGTGCATATGATTTTCGTATGCGTAATCACTGTCGTTCCTAACGCCCCTAACCGTGTATTTAACGCCGTATTTTTTCATAAAATCAACGAGCATTCCCTCGTGAAATAAAACTTCAACGTTTTCAAATTTATCACACACCCCTTCTAGCATTTTAAGGCGTGCTTCTTTAGTAAATATCGGAGTTTTTTCGGCGTTAACACCAATAACTACGTAAAGTTTATCAAAAAGTTTGCTCGCCTTTTCTATAACTTTTTCATGCCCGATAGTTAAAGGGTCAAAGGTGCCTGCAAATACTGCTTTTTTCATAATATCTCCTAATAAGTATAAAAATCTAAAATTGCTATTCCGTATTTTTTAGTATTTGAAAGTTTAAAATTTTCTATTTCTTTTGACGGCTTGTCCGATTTATGCTCATAGATAAAAATCCCGTTTTCGTTTAATAATTTTTTATAATAAATTACTTGTAAAACGCTCGATATATCATTAAAAGCGTACGGAGGGTCAAAATAAATAATATCGTAAGTTTTATTATTTAACTTTAAAAATTCAAGCGCGTCGCTAAAAATTAAACTTGCGCTTTCTCTTATTGATTTTAAATTGAATTCGCAAATTTTTAAACTTTCTTTAGAATTGTCAACGAAAGTTACGCTGTTTGCTCCTCTAGAAATTGCTTCAAGCCCAACAGCGCCCGTTCCTGAACAAAGGTCTAAAAAATCCGAGCCTATAACCTTAGTCATAAGCATACTAAACAAGGCTTCCCTTGCCCTATCGGAAGTAGGCCTTACGTCAAACCCTTCAAAACTTTTTAATTTTTTACCTTTATGTTTTCCACTAATTATTCTCATATTTAATAAAAATACTCTCTTATTGCCCTTTTGGTTGCCGAAACTAAAATTTCGTAAGGGATTGTATTTAATTCTTTACTCAATTTGTTTGCGTCAGATAAAACTAAAACGTAATTATTCCTAGTAGCGTTAAACGCGCTTAAATCCATACATAAGTTATTTATAAACGGTTTTGCATTATTTCTAAAAAATCCGTCCGCATAGCCAAGCCTTATTATAGAAACGTTATCTTTGGTAGATAATTTATCTCCATACATTAAACGCTTATCTTTAACGCCTGATTTAGCAAACAAATTTTTAGCGTAAACTTGCATTATCGGTTCAACTTCAATTTTTTTTGTTACGCAGGGGCTATATCCGTATAAAAGAAGACCTATTCTAACCATACCAAGTTGATATTTTTCGCTTGCGAGTAGCCCTTCGCTAGAAGCGATATGTAGCAATGCTTTCTTATTAAAATCAACTATGCTTTTTGTTAGTTTAATAAAAGTTTGAAAACATTTTTCGGTGTAAATCCTATCTTTTACACAACCAAAATGTGAATATGCTCCTTCAAGTTCTAAATAATTATTGTTTTTTATAAAGTTTACGGCTTTAATTATTTCAGTTTCACAATCAAACCCAAGCCTATTCATACCCGTATTTATTGCAAGGTGAACTTTTGCTTTTTTGCCTATTTTTTTAGAAGTTTTGTAAATTAATAAAAGTTCTTTTATATTACTTACTGCAAGCGTTATATCTTTTAAAATCAGCCTTTCTACAGTATTTTCAGTTACGGGAGTTAAAAGTAAAATAGGCTTATCTATCCCACTAATTCTTAAACTTTCACACTCGCTTAATAACGAAACGGCAAAGTAGTCGCATATACTATATAAAGCGGAAGCAATTTCTACAATTCCATGCCCGTACGCGTCAGATTTAACAACTGCGCAAAGTTTTACCTTTCTTTTAAGGAGACTTTTTACTTTTATAGCGTTCGCTTTTAATTTTTTTAAGGATATTTTTGCAATTAACGGTTCACTCATTTTTTAGCCTCTACATAGTATATGCTAAAAGTTATAAACTTGTATAAATGCAAAAAAGTAGACAATAATTAATATATGCAGATGTTTTTAGGAATTATTATAGGTTTAATAGTAGGTGCTAACTTAGGCGTTTTCGTTTTTGCTATTATCAAAAGTAGTAAATAAATCGCCACCTTTTAAATTATAAACTTTATTGGCATATTTATTAAAGCAAGTTTTGTGCGAAATGAAAATTATAGTTAAATTCTCAATTTTACTTAGTTTAGATAATATTTCTTCTTCAGTTTTATCGTCAAGTGAAGAAGTGGCTTCGTCTAAAATAATTACGGGAGTGCCCTTTATAAGCCCTCTTGCTATTGCTATTCTTTGACCTTGACCGGTTGAAATATTTAATCCGTTTTCGCCAATATAAGTCATTAAACCTACTTCGTTATGCGAAATAAAGTCAACGCTACAAATGGATAAAACTTCTTTTATTTTATCAAAATCATAAATATTATTGAACGTAATATTTTCTTTAATAGTACCAGAAAAAAGCATATTATCTTGCGGAACGTAAGAGTAAACGCCTTTAATATTATTAGGCGTTATTTTTTTGCCGTTAACAGTTAAATACACTTCGCCGTTAAAGTTACTATAAAGCCCTGTTATAATTTTTAAAAGGGTGCTTTTCCCTTCGCCAGACGCACCGTTTATTAAAATTTTATCACCTTTATTAACGGTTAAATTTAAATTTTTTAAAACGGGCTTATCATCGTAAGAATAGTTTAAATCTTTTATAGTTAAGCCTTCAAAACCACTAGTATATTCTTGATTGAAATCGCATTTACCATAAGCGATAGACAATAGCCTATCAGCCGAAATAAGCATTTCATTATAAACGGTAAAATAGGAAGCAATATTATTAATTGGCGTTTTAATTTGAGTAATAAGTTGTAAAACTGCAATGATTACGCCAAAATTTATTCCAGCGCTTCCGTTTAACATACCGTTTACGCCCATAATTACGCTTATAGCGTAAAATAAGGTAAACGTAAACGCCGTAACCGAAGTTATAACAGCGCCTAAATACGCGTGCTTTAATTTAAAGTTCTTATAGCCTAAAACTTTACTATCGTAAATATTAGAAACGTTACTTTCAACGTTTAACGCTTTAATTACAAGCGAATTTTTAGAAACTTCACTTACGTACGAAGAAACCGTTGCTTCCTTACTTCTTGCACTTTTGTAATATTTAACTAAAATTTTCCTCAAAAAAAGCGTTGCGATAATTGCAATTACGCCTAAAACTAAAACAATTAAAGTAAAGGTGGGCTCTAAAATAAATAGAGCAACTATAATCCCTAAAAGGTGTGTTACGGTTGAAATCAAACTAGGCGTTAAATTAGCGTAAACGTTAGAAACTCTTAACGCGTCAACCGAAAGTTTAGAAATTAAATCCCCGCTAGAATTTGAAATAATATCACTATAACTTCCCGATAAAAAACTTTTAAACACGCTAGTTTTTAACTTTTCTTCAATAATAACCGTGTATTTTGAAGAAACGAGTTTATCTAAAATACCAACAATAAACGAAAGTACAACTACTGCTATTAAAATTATTGCTGAATTTAAAACGGCGCTTTCCCCTAAATTGTATTCGTATGCGTTAACGAGCGTTTTGATAGATATTGCCATACCTACCATAAGTATCGATTTTAAAACGCCAAGTAATATTAAAATATAAAATAAAAGGCTTCTTTCCCCTAAAATGCTTTTTAGTTTTGAAGCAGTATTATTTTTCATAAAACCCCCTAATATACTATTATATAGTATACAACACTTAATATATAAAAGTCAACGGTAAAAATTTTAATAAAAACTATGCAAAATGAAAAATGTATGCTATACTAAATTTATGAGTTATAATATTTCAACTATGTACATATGGCGATACTTTAACGGTGAGTGCGAATGCCCTATGTGTAAAATTAAACAAATTGTAGAGCGCGATATAGCAGACCTTTATTTATCTGAAGCCGTTATGGAAGACGCAGAACGCGCGAAAGTCAACAAATTCGGTTTTTGCGATAAGCATTACGACCTTTTATATCTAGGTAGAAGTAAACTAGGTCTTGCACTTCAAATAAGCACAAGGCTTAATAGGCTTATTGATATAACCAAAGTTGTTGAAGATGATAAAAAAGCCGTAAAACTTACTAAAAAACTTAAAGAAAATACCGAAAGTTGCATAATTTGTAATAAAATAGAGTTTCATTTAGAAAGGTATTTTGCAACCGTTCCCGCCCTTTATCGTGGCGATAGCAAGTTTAGAGAAAAAAACTTTAAAGAAATTAAGGGCTTTTGCTATCCACACTTTATAAGGCTTGTAGAAAACAGCAAAAAAGCAGGTAAATATTCTAAAGAATTTTTAAATGAAATTATAACTAAAGAACAAGAATATTTAACTTCACTTAAAGAAGTGATTGACGAGTTTACTTTGGCGTTTGACTATAGAAACAAGTCGCTTCCATCTAAAGAAAGTTCTGCTTCACTTAAAACTGCAAGATTAAGGCTTTACGGCGATTTATCACTCCCACCCGAAAGGAAATAAGGAGGTAAGCAAATACAATTCAAGTATTGATTTTGACTTGCTTATTTTCGCTTATATTTCGTTAATGTTCTAGGCAATAGGATTCACTATTGCCGTCGCCCATTGCCTCATCTAACCAAAAATCTTCTAACTCAAAATTGTTTGCACCTAAAAGTTAGAAAAATGAGCAGATTTTTAAAAGATGAACCAATTTGTATTATTATACAATGAATCACATTTGTCTAAGCACACCTTTAGGCAATGCTTGAATTATATTTACTTACCTATGTTTGAAAAGTTTTATTACGTTTATAAAATTGACGGCGAATACGCCCTTTTGCGCGAAATTGATAAAGGCGAAGAAAGTGAAGTTTTTATCGCCCTATATCTGCTTCCACTTGGCGTTACGATAGGAACAAAACTCCACTTTGAAAATTTTGAATATTCGATAATAGATTAAAACACTCGGCAAGTTAGCCGAGTGTTTTAAATTTCAACAACGTTAATAATCTTTTTAAGTTTTTTTATTGCATACTCATACGCAATACTTGTTCCACTTCGCTTTTGAGACGTAGGTTTAGAAATATAAATATCTTTTTCGCTTTGATCTTTAGTTTTAAGAATATAATTAGTATCAAAATAAAATAAACAAAAATCACTTTTATCTATAATCACTTGATTACGCCTAATATAACTAAATTTATTAGATATTAATTTTTTATCATAAAAATAAGTATCTTCATAAAATTTTTTAAGATAATTATAATAATCATCGCTTATAATCGGATATTCTGCTCTTACGAAAATTCTATTTACATTTGAATATTTACTCTTAAGGGCTGTAATAATTTCGTAACACAAATCGTTAAACTCACTTTTACTACCAAATAAAAATTCAGTTACGTTTTCCTTTTCAATTAAATTTATTATAATATTTTTTACTTTTATTTCTAATTCTTTAGTTTCTTCAATTTTTCTATGCCCAATTATAGAACAAGTTTTCATTATCTATTTACCTTATGATTTAATCATTAGTATACAATATCATTTTTAAAGCAATAATTAACTTAAAA
>JAZUMP010000019.1:0-3629 GCA_045603725.1 Christensenellaceae bacterium | reverse complement strand
TAAGATTTTTGAAAATAAACTTGGTTTTTATTCTTGCACTGTTCCAACGTATATTCAGTACGTTCTTGCCGAACTTATTGCTAACGGCGATTTTGAAAGGCACATTAACCGTGTTAGACGTAAAAAACGCCTTGAAAGTAATATAAAATAAATATGCCTAAAACGTGAACTACTAAACCTTACGGCTTGTATAAAAAAAGAACGATTTAACAATCGTTCTTTTTTTATGGTGAGGATGACTCGTCGCAACTCGTAAAATATGTTATGTGTTAAACTAAAGTTTAACCCAAAAACAAAATAACGGTTGCTCCTCTTCCCTAAAATCTTTTGTAAACAAAATATTTTTGGGAGCCCTTTTAGTAAATGTCAAGTCCTACGTGGGCATACAAAAAAAGCAACCCGTAATAACGAGTTGCTTTTTTGTATTATTTAATTTTATTTTCAATGGTAATACAAGAAGAGGTTAAAAGTTTACGTATTCTTCCGCAAAGATTTCTTTCTTTTTTATAGATTATCTCAGTAATATATTTCGATTCAAATAAAAGCTTAAGCCAGCTTTCAGTTTCAGCGCATTCTTTTCTTGCAATTTTTAGTTTAGAAAGCATATCAGGTAAGCTTTGAGGATATTGTGCTTCCGTAACGTTAGCAAACACGCTCGACGATGACTTGCGAATTTGAAATAACGTGTTTTTGGCTTCTTTAACGCTTGTTAAAGATTTGCATAAAGTTTCAATTTCAACAGCTAACTGTTCCGAGTAGATTAAAAGTAAATTCTTTTTCATATTAAACCTAAAAACCTAAAATCAACGGCAGCGCCGTTGGATGTAATCCGACTTTTGTCGGAATGTAATCGTTGCAAAGCAACGTATGTAATCAAGACCGTAACACACCCTATCGGGTGATTACATACACACTGCGTGTGATTACATACCAAGCCCATACGGTCTTGTATAAAAAAAGAACGATTTTAGTAATCGTTCTTTTTTTGGTGCACCATTTGAAAACAAAGTTGAACTTTCAAGTTCTTCAAGTTTAATGGTTTCCTCTTTTCCGTTAACGTTATATACGATTTTGAAATCATCGTCGCTTGCGTATATCGCATTGATAAACATATCGATGATTTTTCTTTTGCCATCTTGTTGGCTTACGTCTATCTTGCGGAAATTATGTAGTGCCATTCTAAAATGGTCTTGCGAGAAGATAGGCGTGTTTATCTTTTCTTTTGCGATTGCCTCGCCAATTTCGTCACGTTCTTTTTCAAGTTCACCTAAACGCTGTAATAACGTTTGCGTTGCAAAGCCTTTTTGAACGGCGTTGACGATATTTTCTATCTCTTGATTTTTATCCTTTAACTGTTCTTCTAATTTCGGCAACATCGTGCTTTCCGTGAATTGAAGATTGTAAAGGGCTTCGGATAGTTGTTCGATTATGTCGTCCTTTTGTAAGAACTCCATTGTCTTATAAACAACAAACGCTTCCACCTTGTCCTTATGGAGCATCTTCTTATCGCATTTGTGCTTCTTTTGACGAACGCACGCATAATAGCGATGAACTTTACCCGTATGACTCGTTCCTGCTTGCGCCACCATCATTGCATTGCACTTTGCGCAAAACAATTTGGTTGTCAATAAATAATCGTCATCAGCGGTGTGTCTTGCAGGTGCTTTAGAATTTTTAGCGATTTCCAACTGCACGGCGTTAAATATATCCACTTCCATAAGGGGCGGAACGCTATTCTCGATTTTAATACCCGAATGATTGTATTCTCCGATATAAACACGGTTGGTTAATATGTATCTTACAGCGTTATAGCGAAGCGGTTTGCCGTTTTTACGCAAGATTTTCCGTTCTTCTAAATTCTTATGAATATCCTTGACAGTTTTGCCGTCGTAAGCCATTTGGAATATTTCTTTTACGATAGGGGCAGATACGGGGTCAATTTCAAGTTTACGTTCTTTATTGATAACGTAGCCGAAAGGAATATTTCCGCCGTTCCATAATCCTTTCAAGGCGTTTTCCGTTAAACCACGCTTAACCTTTTCGGAAAGTTCAGCAGAGTAATATTCCGCCATACCTTCAAGCACTGATTCTAGTAAAATACCTTCCGAACCCGAACTTATCGTTTCCGTTGCAGATACAACACGTACGCCATTTTTCTTGAGTAGGTGCTTATAATGAGCCGAATCGTAACGATTACGAGAAAAACGGTCTAACTTCCACACAAGAATCATATCGAAAGCGCCTTTATAGCTGTCTTTTATCATCTTTTGGAAGTTAGGGCGATTGTCCGTTTTCGCCGTCAATGCACGGTCAATGTACGTATCAATGACGGATATATCATTGTATTCGGCATATTGCATACATTCACGAAGTTGACCTTCGATAGATTCTTCGCGTTGATTATCGGAAGAATACCGTGCATATATTACAGCTCTCATACTAAACTAATCCACCTTAAAAAATTTATCGTCATTAGATAATTCTAATATTACATGTCTTGCTCTTTGTTCTTCATTGAGAAAATCTATTTTTTCATTTAATATCGGAACAATCAATTGTGCCTCAATTTCTTCAACAAGATTAAAAATGATGCTTAACTGCTTTTTATCCGTAGTTTCCATTTTATCGTGAACAATAAATTGCGGGCAAGTAATTCCTCTCTTATTAGCAAACGAATAATACGCTAGATCAAAAGCAGAAATTAAACCTTTCTTTTTACCGCTTCCAATACCGCCAATATTGCCCAAGCTAATAGGAAAAGAACCATCATTTTGCTTGTTGTATGCAATCACACAGCTTTGGTTATATAACATTGTCGTGTATTTTGTAAAGAACTCATTAAAGGCTTTGATGTTATCATCAATTATTGTTTCATTTGAAGTCTTATTCAAATCCTCGATAGCGTTCTCAATTCTCTTAATATTTGCAGCATTTTCTTTCCAAATGTCCAATCCGTTTTCGATTTCGCCTTTAGCAATAGAGAGTTCTTCTATTCTATTATTTAACAATGTATATTCATCTAAAAAGCCATTGTCAATCAAGTCTATTGTAATTTCTCGTTTTTTCTTTTTTAGCTCAATAAATATTTTTTTAAGTTCATCCAATTGCTTTTGTCTTTGTTGAGCAATTTCAATGAGAAATGATAGTTTATTATTAACCATTGAATTGTGGAAGCATACTAACTCATCAAAGCTTTTCTTAATATCCTGTATTGCGTTAGAAGCTTCTTGATACAATGAAATCAACAAGTCTGTATTATTTTCATAAGTTGCTTTTCGATTTTCTTCTATTGATTCGTTTAAGAAGCTTATTTCTGTTTCAAGAGAATCGATTTGACGCTCAATTTCATTATATTCTAATAAAAATTGCTTTTTATCCATCAATTCTTTCTCATAATTTGGCGTCGTCTTTATTGAATCTCTCTTAATTCTACATTCTTCTATTTCATTTGTTATTGCCAACAATTTTTGTTCGAGCAATTCTATTGATTGAAGTTGTTTTGTTTTTTTATAACTATCTTCAATTTTTTTATAATTGGTCAATTCTTCTTTTAACGAAGTTTTTCACGCCACTATATCATCAGACGCAATTTTAAAAAGGTAAGAATAAATACTTTCATAAACAGTATT
>JAZUMP010000018.1:0-6347 GCA_045603725.1 Christensenellaceae bacterium | reverse complement strand
AATGGTGGCTTAGTAGATTATACTGGCCCCGCGCAAGTTCATGGTTCTAAAACCAGACCAGAATCGTTCTTTGACGCGGCTTCAACCGCAATTCTTCGGGATGATGTTCTTGGCAGTATTAATGTTCTAGATAGCCTACTTGCCGATGTTTCAACTGTAGGTACAAGTCATTTGAATCTTGGTTCTAATGAGTCTCTTTCTATTGCTAACCCAATAATTAATATCAACGTAGATAAAATTGCAAATGACTATGATGCAAAACGTGCTGGGCAGTTGGCCTTTGATGAAATGGTTAAAATTGCGCGCCAGTCTGGCAATCGTAGTTTATCAAGGAGGTAAAGGAGTATGGCAACACAGATTTTAAATGGTGACGAGCAACTTTCTAATTTACCAAAACGAACTCAAGTTTTTTTAGCGACACACGATGGAGGGACAGGCGAACGCCTGTCCCTTCGTAATCGTTCTTTTATAACTTTTTTCTATGGTGATAAACCAATTGAAGATTTTCAATTAATTGCAACCATTAATGATAGAATTCAAAAATCTGCTTATGCTAGTTTTGAAGATATTACAACTAGTTATGAAGTGATAGATGGCCAGTTTTATTGGGGAACGCATTTAACAAATCACGAATTAAATTTTACATTATCTACCGATGCAATTACTGAAAGTGAGTTAGATGAGTTTAAAGCGTGGTTTAAGCCGGGAGTTAGTCGTAAATTTGCGTTAGGTGAGAATTGGAATAGATATGTTTACGCACGAGTTGCTGCGCCGCCTAATTATTCATTATTGCCGTTTGAAAGAAAAATTACTCAAAAAATTGGAGGCGTAGAATATACCACCAGTACTACTGAATATAAAGGCGATATTGAATTGACTTTAATTGTAGATGACCCACTTTGGCGAAGCGATTTAGCAGTTTTTACTGAAACTTCTAATACTCCTAATGCGGAAAATGTAACTACATTGGAAGATAAAGACTGCTTAAAAATTTTAGTAGAAGATAAAATCCCTTATATCACTATGCTTGCTAATAATACTTTAGTTGCGAATAAGTTTATAAAAACTGCGGATGGTATGGCAGAGCAAAATTTGATTCTAACAAATAATACTACTACCGGCGCGGCGCAATTATACTATTGCGGTACTGCGCCCGCGAAACCAGTTTTAAAATTTACTATTACGCCTATTTTTGATTCTACTACTGGTGTCTTAACTTTCCCAAATAATTCTTATACAAATAATTCTTATAAATTTAATTTTATTAATCTTGGTTCTAGTGAAGACTCAACTTTACATTCTTTTCGTTTTACTACTCCAAGTTTATTTACTGGGTATAATCAAGCGTTAGATATTGTAAATAGTTTTGAAGTTGGAGAGTCTTTTGAAGATTTAAAAATTGCTTTGCGGGACAATATTAACGAATATTATTCTCGCGCTTGGGCGATGGGATGCGCGATGCACTTAGAAGCAACGAATGTAAATGCTAATGGCGCATTAACTGCGGGTTTTTATGAGTCTTTTAAAACTGATATGCAATTCTTTTTTTCAAACGATGCTTCTCCCGCAGAAATTGCTTCTTCAACATTTTCTTTTAATAGTAAAACTGGTGAAGCAATTGGATATTTTGGTTGCCGCATTATTAATGAAAACGCGAATGTAAAAACTGATGGTTTGACAACTGATACAACAACTTTTGCGCCATCTGTGGCAGAAAATGTTGGAGATATGGTTAAATCTGATTACTTATTAATTGAGGGTAAAAGCAGATTTGATAGTAATGGAAATATTATCGGCTTAGTACCGATTAAATTGGATTTTAATGCTACTCAATTCTCATTAGACTATCAATATATGTATTTTTAATTGAGTAAAAGGAGGAGACTTTTATAATGACTAACAATAACGTGCGAAGTTATGAAGTCTCTATTTGGACGCTTCAAGACAGTTTTATTACTGTCTTGAAGCCCTCCAATTTAGAGCATAAAGGCCAAATACAAGAAGCAAAGATGTCATTAAAAGATGATGGCACGCAAGAATTAACTTTTTCTTTGCCAATGTATTTATATGAAGATGAAATAAAAAAGGAAAATCCTATTTGGTATAATGTTTTAAACGGCACTATTATCGCGGATTTACGCAAAATTAAAGTAATTTTTAATAAAGGTACTGTTGATGAAGGTGTTTTTGAATTTATTATTACAAAAGTAACTGAACGACATGAAAATGACCAATTATTTTGTGATGTTGAATGTGAAGGTTTGGCTTTTCATGAATTAGGTAAAATTGGTTATAAAATTTCTTTAAATTCAGAAGATTATGAAGAAGAATATGGGGCCTGGGCAATTGACCCCGATAGAAGTGCGGATGAGCCTAAAAATAATATTGATTATTGGATGAATAAAGTATTACATTCAATGTCAAAATGGACTTACTCTGTATGTATGGACTGGACGGCTTTTGACGGCACTTTAATTTATGGATATACGGATAGTAGCGGACGAGTTAATTATGCGTGGACAAATAAAGATAGAACCGCGGTAAAAGCCGCAATTTCTTACATATCTTTACCAGAAGATGAACGCATTAGTTTAAACAATAGACGTGAAGCCGCTGGATTAAGACGCTATGATAAAATTTATGAAGAACCATATGTTTCTTCTTGGGCGGTTAATGAGAATAATAATCAATTAACTCCGGGCGCTGTTGAACCTATGCGGGAAAAATTGCGTTTGTTGGATATAGAAGAAAGCAATATTTATAATATTACACAAACAATTGCGGAAACTTTTGGCGTGTTTTGTAGATATGTTTATCATTATGATGAAAATTATCATATTGTTGGCCGCGAAATTGTATTTTATAATAATTTTGTACAAGAAAGTACTGGCACAATTGATTTAACTTATCCTTATCACACTAATAGTATTAGCCGTGAAATGGATGCGACAGATACTATTTCAAAGATGTTTGTTAAGCCATTAGCAAACGATTCTTTTTCTACTGGCTATGCCAATATTATGGATGCTGCCGCGAATAAAAGCGGTGAAGATTATTTGTTAAATTTTGCTTATCTTTATAATATTGGTACTATTACTGAGCAGCAATATGCTGAAGTGGAAAATTATGAATTAGAGATGAAGAAACTTAATTTACAAATGATTCCACTTGAAAGAGAATTGATATATTTGCGGGCGCAGTTGCCTGAAAAAGAGGCTCAATTAACAGTCACGCAACAAAGCATTACTTTAGCGAAAGATAGGATTTCTGCGGCGGATGATTTATTAAATAGTATTTTAAATGGCGAAACACAAGTGAATATTACCGCGGCAAGTCCAGAAATTTGTTATCCAATACGGACTTCTACTAAGGATAATGAATATTATATAAGATTAACAAAAGCTGGCATTTTAATTGATACAATACGTATTTATACCAATTACGCTAGTAATAATAGTACTTTAAGTAATCCTGTTACTGGGTATTTTGATCCAATTGCTGATGAATTTGGCAATTTAGAAAAATTAATTTTAACTAATAATGAGCATTATGCAGAAAAATATTATGTTACTTATGGATATGTACCAGATTTAGTCCAGAAAAATGTTAAAAAGACGTATGAAATTAGATTAAATAGGGACTTAGCGCAAGAACAGGCATTAACAGATGAAATTGAGCAAATGAAAACTGATATTGAGGAAAAAGAAACAGAATATAATGAATTAGTAGAACAAAAGAAAGTTTTAATCACTCAATTTGAAAATATGATGGGACCAGCATTGCGCGAAGGGTTCTGGCAGCCAGAAGACGAATATACTGGATATGGAGATAAATATGCGCCTGATAATGTTATGTTTTCTTTTGTGCGTGCTACGCGGCCTGAATTTTCTGATGACTTATTTAGTTTAGGTTTCGATGACACGCCTTTTGATGGTGAGCCAGTAAATTACTATTCATTAGGCGTTAATATTGAAGATAGGCATTATTACCCATTAGTAAATATTAGTAGTTTAATTCAAAATGGCACATTAAATAAAACTAATTTTGATAAAATTAGTTATATTTATAAAGATTCTAATGCGGCAGTAGGTAATTTTAGCCGTATATGGACGATTGGCTCACAATGTCAAGTAATTTTTGCTCGTAATACTGATGATGGTGTTATTGCGCCATATTTAATGCTAACTGGTGCCGCAGAATTAAGTGATAGCGAACTAGCAAATGTAGTTTATCGCAATAATGCAAAAATTGGTCTTTATGCTAATGGGGAAGTTGATGAACTTAGTAACAATTTGGCTTTTGTGGCTCTTGCTGACTTACCAAAACGACAAATAGTTTATCCACGGTTTAAAATTAATAGTCTAGAACTTCAAAATAATGATACTGATTTATCTATTATGCAATTAGAGCGTAGTGGTAACAATACGTCATATGCGCAATTAACTAATTTTGAAGATTATAGTGTTTTAATTCGTGATGATGCTTATTACATTACTGTAAAACCATTAACTATGATGAAAAGTGGTTTAGCGTATAGCGGCTCAGAATCATTAAAATACCGGATAAATTATGCCATTTCTAATAGTGCGTTATTAATATATTTAGATGCGATTCAAGTTCTAAAAGAAAATGCTTTCCCAAAGGTAGCATATGATATTACTCCTTCTTTAATGAATAAAGATTTTACTAGAGTAGCATATAAAGGATTAGATAAAATTGCGCATATTAATGACTATGAATTAAAGTTTGAACACGTATTAGGCTATATTTCAGAAATGGATTTAGACCTTGATATGCCGGCAAATGACACATATTCTATTAAAAATTATAAAACAAAGTTTGAGGATTTATTCTCAACTATTGTCGCGCAGACAGAAGAAATGAAGAAAAATTCGGCGGTGATAGGTATCGCCGCGGGCGCATTTACTTCTTCTGGTGAATTAAAAGCAGAGCAAATTCAATCTGTTATGAATAGAGTGGATTTGAATTATGCTTTTAATCAAGGTACTTTAACTATTGATGAAGCCAATGGCATATGGGGTACTAGTGATTCTGGTGTAGTTGCTTTCCGTGGTGGCGGTATTTTTACTGCTACGCAAAAGGACGCGGATGATAACTGGATTTGGAATACTGGTATTTTGCCTTCTGGTATTAATGCGAGTTTAATTACTACCGGGCAACTTGATACTAATTTAATTAGGATTTTTGCTGGGGATAAAGTTGCATTCCAAATGAATGGCGATGGGCTTTATGCATATAAGTGGGATTTAAGTAATGATAGTTATCAAAACCAGTATGTTGTACATAACAAAGAAGGCTTATTCTTACACGATGATACTATTAATACAAGTGATGGCGGTGTAGATAGAGTCGCTATTAGCTGGGATGGGCTAACGTTACGAAATAAGCGTAATAGCCCTGTTTTTTATGCTAGTGCAGATACTGGTGATTTAAATATTAAAGGTAGATTGACGGCCACTAGTTTAACTATAGAAAGTGATGGAGAAGATGTTGGTATTGATGATTATATTAGTGGTTTAGCTTCTACTGGTGAAGTTTATTATAGTACAACCGAACCAACAGGAGCCTTTGAAGGTGATTTATGGTGTAATCCTAACGGGGATATTAAGTACTATAATGGCACCACTTGGGAATTAGCAAGTAATTATTCCGTAGGAATTAGCAGTGCTACAACTATCGCTAATTCTAAAAATACAGTTTATTATGCTACTAGTGAACCATCACCTTACAAAAAAAATGATATATTTTATAATACTAGTACAAAAATACTATCTATTGCAACTAATGATTCGGACAAGACTGGTGCGCGTTGGGAGGCTATTAATAAACGTATAAATGGGGCCTATTTAAATGTGGACGCTGAAAGTGGATTGATCGATATGAAAACTACCGCTAATGGTACAACAAGTGCTTTTACAATGAATAAAGACGGTATTACAATGGGTACCAATGGCAATTTTCATATAACTGCGACTAATTTTGGTATGGATTCATTAAGCGCTATTTTTAGGCTTGGGCCTACAAGTAATCCTCTTTTATCGTATTCACCGAGTAATGGTTTAACGGTTCAAGGGAATATTACAGCCGACGATTTAACAATTGGAACAAATGCTTCAACTAAATTAAATAATTTTATTGCTAATAATGATACTGTAAAATCAAAAACAGTGACTTTTTATCAACCTGCAAATCCAACTAATTATAAAAAAGGCGATATTTGGTATAATACTACAACGAAGATTGAATATATTGCGACAACAGGTAATACAACTTATGTAGAAACAGATTGGACTTTTAATATACCAATTATTTCTGATAATAAAACA
>JAZUMP010000017.1:0-8519 GCA_045603725.1 Christensenellaceae bacterium | reverse complement strand
CTTCTAACAAATATCCTATCTTATAAACATTACTTCCTATATTAATTTTCTCTTCGTCGATTCTTTTTTTATAATTAGGATTTTCTTCAAAAAAAGTATGTAATTGCATAAAAACGTTATTTTTAAGCTCAATCGCTTCTTCACTAGCAATTAAAATATCTGAAGCATAAGTAAAATCATTGCCTAATAACGATAAAAATATGCTATTAAGTAATTTAATAGGATTATCCAAATTGGAATCTTCATTAGCAATCTCTTTTTCTGCACTAATTTTATTTTTTTTGCTAAATAATTTTCTAAAAAACATCATTATCTCTATTAACCTATATTTGTATTATATCATTTTATATTCAAACCCTTTTGATAGCTTTCTGTTATAATACGTTCCATTTGCTTTAAGTGATTGTAAACATTTGAAGTTTCTTCATTCTCAGATAGTTTAAATCTAATATATGAAATTAAATCTTCACCCTCTACAACAGGATTAGAATCTGCCCCCAATTCAATAATTTTTCGAAGCAGTTTTAGCCGCCTTTCACTAATACTAATTACATTATCATTTTCACACCAAAGGTACTGTAAATCCCAAATAATTGGCGCAGTGTCCTCTGTTGAAATATTTAAATCAACTTCGGGTTCGTATATAAGTTCCATCGCAAGTTCGTAATTATTACTTTCTATAACTAAATGAAGTGGTGTCGTTTTAAATCCAAGATCGTCCGTAATCGTATTTGTAATGCCGATCTCTTTAATTATTTCACGGCATTTATCATTGTTGCAAGGTTTTTCTTTTAAAAGTTCAAAAAATTTATTTACCAAATTGTTCATTTTACTACCACAAATCTTTTATTGCAAAGTTTACCTTTCTTTTGCAATTATATATTTATATCTTAAAAATTCTTCATCGTTTTTAATAGTTTGCAAAACAAAAGCAATTCTACCTTTAAGTGAATCCAAATATTTTTGTTTATCAATTTCGCCAACTTTTTTTAAGTGTTCATCTAAACCGAATTTTTTTATATAATACATTTCTTGGCGAATTTTCTTTTTATATTCCTTCGTTATGTTTATTTTCTCGTTTACCACAATACCCGTCACGATTTGACGTTTAGTATTAGGAATAACTGTCGTTTTACGATTTTTCAAAAACAAACCCAACTTTTTAAGTTCTTTCTTTACAAGTTCAATAATTTCTTTTTCATCAAAGTCGCCTGAAAAAGTCATGTCATCACAATACCTTGTAAACGATATACCCCTTTGCTCACAAAAACCACCTATTTTTTCATCAAAATCATACATTATGATATTTGTTATCGCTGGTGAAGTAGGTGCACCTTGCGGAAGAGAATCACGATAATAACAAAGCATTGATAAAAGTATTCTAATTGGTTCAGAAAACTTTTCTTTATAAAATACAACGTCTTTAACCCTTGAATAAATAATATTGTCAAAGAATCCTTCAATATCAAGCTTTAATATCTTTTTCTTTCCTACGTGAGGCATTGCATTCTTTTGCACAGTTGTTCCAAAAGCATAAGCCATTGCAAAACGAGAAGTAGGATAACATGCCAAAATATTATCAACAATAGAACGTTGCACCTTTTTAAGAATTAAATCGGGTACGGAGAGTTTACGTTTAGTCCCGTCACTTTTAGGAATAAACGCACTATGATAATGCTTATTTATATTATTGCTTAAGCCATATAAAGTTTTAGCTGAAAAGCCTAAATCTATTTCAACTGATTTAAGTTCTCTATAAACTATCATAAACTCTCCTTCTTGATTTTTTAGAACAACACTAATTTGTACGCGAAACGCAGCAAACGTAGTTAAGCAAGGTGAAAGTTTACGAAGCCTTGCATTCGCTACGTTGAGCATTGCAGCTGAACGGAACACAACCGTTTAACAAAAGTTTTTCTGAAACCGCTTGCGATTGGAAGAAAAAGCTTTTGTAGGGCGTGTGCAGTGAATACGCTAAATATAAGTGACAAGATGACGACTCGCCATCCCTTTCTAAAAAGAAATACACTGTTGTTCTAACTTTATTATACAATTCAAATATAATATTATCAAGTTTTTTGCTAACCTATCTCTATTTTACATTAAAAACTGAATAATATTTATTCCGAGTTATAGCAAACATTTATTTATTGTTCTTTTGTAAATAGTGTTTAATATATTTTTTATTTCCTTTTTCTTTCGCTATTTTAATTGCTAACTTGCCTACATCTTCTACGTATTTTCTTTTAATTGTTTCAATATAGTTATCGACCTGAGTTATAACGTCTTCTTCTTTGTCAAAAAGCCTTTTTAGTTTCGCTTCCACTATTTCATATAGAGTTTTACTCACGTATTCTTTTTTAACGTTAAATTCATAATTCGAATCGGTCGTTATATATATTTCTTTTATTTTTTTATCTTCTATTTTAATCACGAAAGCACATTCCCAACCCATATCATTATGATTTGTAAACAGCAAACATTTTTGACCTACGTTAAACTTATGTTCTTGGTTTTTATCTTTAATTTTTGAAATTTTACTTATTCTACTATTTATTTTAAGTCCAAATTCTTGTTTTTGATTATTACAAACAGTAGAAATCCTATCGCATATTTCTTTTTTCCCCGTAAAAATTCTTTTATCACTATCAGCCCATTCCGAATAATATTTACAATCATCACTTAAAACATTTTCTAATCTTTCGCCACCTCTACCCATGACAGCTTCTTGAAATACTTCATATATACTTTGTTCATCAAACAAAGCTTTTTCACGTCCAAATATGGTGGGATCTAAAGAAATCACCGCCTCACATACAACTAAATCCCCTACACATATCTCCTTATCTTTCACCATCGATTTATTAAAATATAATGGTAAATCCCCCATTTTTGTTTGTACAGTTACAACAATTATATCGTTTTTCCACGATAGAACTTCTTTAACTTTTGCTTTGATTATGTTAATTTCATCTCCCTTAGTATACTTGATATCCTTATTTTTCGCATTATGAGAACATAAAAAGTGAATAGGCATAATATTCCCATCAGCAATGATATATTTCTTTCCTTTGTGTTGTGGAAAGAGTTTTAAAGACTCTTCTTCGGTCTTAAAAACGTCTATTTTAAGTGGAAACCCTGCTACTTGTGCAGCAAGAGACATTTCTTTTCTTATATATGGTAAAATGTCTGGGCAAACAATCGTGCAAACAGCCAACCCTTCACCTTGCCTAGAAGAACATACAACACTAAAGTAATCTTTATAGTCATCCCTTAAAATTCCACACACTGTTAAATCCCAAGCAATCATATTAGAACATTGTATATTTGTTCCTACAACTTCAACAACTTGTTTATCTTCATTGTTTAGCAAAGTAATATTCGTTTCAATATTTCCGTTTTCGTGTCTTAAATATATGTATCTATACCCACAAAAAACTTCTTGTGCTCTATCTATTAAAAACTTAAAAAACCTACCTGCTTCCTCTTCGTTTTTTACAAATTTGTCATATCCAACATTTTCTAATAATACTGGCATTTTGCACCTCCATATATATATTATAACAGGCGTAAAAATAAAAAGGTCGCCTGTAAGGCGACTTTTTTAAAACGTTCTTTCTCTAAAGATATAAAGTATCTCATTAACTTGTTTCATATTATAAATTCCTCTCTCATAGCAAAAGCTTAAAATAACGTCTCTTTTATCGCTGTTTGAAAGCGAATAGCCTGCACTAGCCAAAAAGTTTTTTGCTTGTTCTAAATTTAATTCTAGACTTAAACTAAAAGCTAATACCGTATCCTTTGATGGTCTATAATTATAATTGGACACTATTTTAGAAAAAAGCCTTCTATCCACTCCCGCATCTTTATACACCTTAGAATCCTTTTTCCCCGATTGAAAAATTAACTTTAATAAATTCTCAACAAAAGTACTTTCTACTCTTTCTTCAATAAAATTATTTATATTTTCGTATAAAGATTTATTATCTAATTTAAAATTCTCTACTTCTTGTACGGAAGCTTCTTCATTATTTTTTTCTTGTTTTGGAGAACTTTTTAATGAAAATCTTATTTTATGCTCTTCTGGCTCTTTAACTTCTACATAGTGCTTTTCAATATATTTTTGAATTATAAAAAAATTAATATTTTTAACTTTTTTCATATTTTCTTTTTCCTTTAAATTTTAATCTATCCAAATCATATATTTTGTCATATTATATCACTTTTTTTGATTTAAAACAATAGAAAAAGACTATCAATTAACCGATGTGGTTCAATTGATAGTCTGGTGGTTGCACAAGCGTCAACTTAATTGAACTATTTTCTTATAAATGGTCAGTCGGCGTGATTTTAAGTTTGTAAACCGTAAACATAAAAGGCGAGAACTTTCTCGCCTTTTTGTATTCCTTATAAACCACCGTGATTTTTAATTGTCCTGCTTGTTTTTAATTTCAACTTTATATCCGAGTTTGTTTACTATTTTCTCAACGTCTTTTATGATTTCTACTTCCTCTTTATCGTGTAAAAGCCAATCTTTTTGGTCAATCAATTTATGAGTTAATTCTATTTTTAATTGATCTTGCGTTTCTTTGTCAAGTGAAGCAACAAAAGCATCAAATGTGCCCATTTGCAACTGTATTTTCCTTAACTTTGTCTCTATTACTTTATTCTTTGAAGCTTGAATAGCGCAATACCTTGAAATTACGCCAACACCTACTGTCGCAAAAACTTTTGCTATTAATGCAAAATAATCATTGCTTGAGTATGATGTGAATACAAACCACCAAATTGATAGTCCTACTAATACTATCATTGACCAAATTGCGCCTTTATACCAGCTTTTACTAGATTTTGCCGCAATATCCGCATAATCTCTATACGAGTTACTAAACGTCGCTGAAGCAACTTGCCCAATTTGCGCAGTTGCGCTTTCCTTTAAGGCTTTAATTTCATCATCTGTTTTTTTTCTAAAAGTCGATATGTCTGCTGATAATTCATCTAACTTGTCTTTCTTATCTTTGTCAAAATTTATTTTTGTCTCAGATATATCTGTCTTTAAAGCTATTATTTGATCCGCATATTCTTTCTTAAAAACTTGTTGTTCGTCTATTATTTTTTCTTGTAAGTCTACTTGTTTTTTTGTTTGGTCTGCAACGAAATTTTCATATTTTGTTAGTAAGGCTTTTAATTCAGTTTCATATGCCGTTTTGTTCTGGATAATATCTTGAGCTGTTTTGCTCTCCACATCCTTAAAATTAGTTGTTTGATCTTCAATTGTTTCTTTCAACTCTCCTAATTTTTCAATGCATTTTAAAACTTCTTTTTCTAGAGATTTAATATTTGAATTTACTGCTTGTTGATATCCTTGAAGATTGTGTTTACCATTTGCATTATTTAAATGCGATATAATTTTAATAAGTTCATATAAATATGATTGCCCAATATTAAACCTTGAAGAGTTTACGTTAGATTCAAGACTACTTAATTGGCTTTCCGCTTGAGTCAATAAAGGATTCAACAAAAACTTTTCGTCACAATTATTTAAACTGCTTCTTAAATTTGTTAAAACTAAACGCATTTGAGTTCTATCCAATATAGAACTTTCATCATCAATCTCAAGTTTTTCAATAATACTATCAATTCTTACTAATATATTATCCCGTTTTTGTATATCTATTGCCATAATTTCCTCTTGCACATGTTTTGTTAAATTATATCATATAAGCTCGAAAAAGTCAATATTTTGTATCCTCGATTAAAAGTTTGCCAATATATTGCTCTAAAAATTTAAAAGGCGAGAATATTCTCGCCTTTTAACTTGTTAAGAATTAGATATGTATTACATTTGCTCCAGATATTATTATTAAACAGTCTTTTTTGGAGCAAATGTCTAGTTTTTACAACTTTTGCATATTTTAAGACCATTGTCGCAAGTTTTATATAATTTTCGTGACAAGATATTATCTTACGCGTTAACTTGCATGTTCGTGTCAATAGGGTTATAAATTTATTTTGATATAGTTTTCTATTTATGGGGGGGGAATTTAAGTGTTCACAAAATAGATGCCAACTACCTATTGCTTTAAATTGATCATATTAAAGTTAATCAAAGTTGATATCTTCATCATGAACCATTACAATACGTTCTATATCCAACTTCTCATATCCATTATAATTAAGCACTGGACAACTATCATATATACTGCATTCAAAACAATACAAATCTTCGTATATGTAAATATGATCTGCATAAGGATTGTCTTCATAACCTTGCGCAGGATACTGTATTACTACTCCGTAAAGAATACCATAACCACCCATAGAATTTGCCGCTGCACATTCTAATCTAACGCAAGGAAATCCTTTTCCCAAATCATCTATATAATATGCTCTTTCAATGCGAACACTTGACGGAAATTTTGCAGAATCTATTACAGCTTGGTAAAGATGTGCCGCCATTAAATATTTGTCATAATCAGCCAAATAATCTTCGGATTCATCCCCACAAATTTCGCATTCTCCGTTGACATATGAGTGTCCCAATGGTTCCGAATTATCATCCACGGTCCAACAAACTAAACAAGATCTCGGTGTTGTACAAGTCGGATTTCCCCAATCATGTTCAATAGGAGTGCCTTCTGTTACACCACACAATTGACACTTCTTTGGCGAAGAACATGTTGCCTGAGTCCATGTATGTGAATCAGTCTTGGAAACAATAGACTCCTCTGTTTCAGAACACTTACTACATGTCCTAACGAGTTTACCTTCCTCATTGCAAGTTGCTTGCTTAACAGTTTCCCAGTTACCAAAGTTATGCTGGCATACTATATCATTATTAGAATTGGAATTTTCACCATTGCATGCCGAAAGGGCAAATATGCAGACAATAGACAGCAATAGAGTTAACCAAAAGGCTTTTTTCATAGTCATACCTCCCAAAAGCTCTTTTTATCATATTAAGTTGATTTGTCATATCCATTATATCACATTTTCATAAATTAATTATCGTAAGGTAATAATTTTATTAGTCAGTAGCACCGTCTACTTGCATAAAAGCCATTGTTGAAAGCGCATTAAATACTTTTAAACAACTAATTTTATCCCCTTCCTTGCCAGTACGACCATGCTGAATCCAATGCCGATTTGTTGTAGTAGGCTCAGACTGTGAAAAGTCGCTTTTTTCATATAAAACTGATGTGTATTGATACATGGATAACCAACATAAATTTTTAATATATTTCTTCTTATTAAACGCTTCATCTGCATGGAATCTACATATACGCATTACGCGAACATCTTGCGGACTATCTCCAAAAGACGAAACAAATCCTTCAAATAGTGTAATTAAAGTAGTTAAGCAAGTAGAATACAATCCGTTGTTATATGATACTATGCATTCGTTAAAGATATTTTTTTGTGCTTGATTTTGAATGTTTTTACATATCTTTCGACATATGTATTTAAATTCTCTTTCAGTATAATAGCTTTCAAAAAAAGAATTTAGAGCACTTTCGTCATTAACAGAGTTTTTCAATTCATCGAATCTACGCAAATCTATATTTAGGGGGATCGTCCATCCTAGGTCAGCTATTTTTTCTATAATTGCTTTATATTCATCGTTTAGGAATTTAAGAGGATCTTCTAGTTCCGATTGCGGAACACCTTCGATTTTATAATAAGGAAGATCTCGATTGTTGCGTAGAATATCACTAAATTTGTCCACCATTACCTTTTTTCGTATTGCCGGTGGTAGCTTTTTTATTTTTTGGATCTCAACATCCGCTGCATGTTTTGTATATTCTTCATAAATTCGAAGAACTTCTTCCTCTATTATATCAAATTCATTTGCAACAGATTCAAATACTTTCTTATCATGCTTAGAAGGATAATATCCGTCATCTTGGATTTCTAAATCTCTAAAATGCTTTTGACATGCTTCAACGATTTTGCTTTGCTCTATAGTAGCCATATCTTTCTCCTGTATTTTAAACTATTTTCTTTCTCTTAACCTTCTAAAAAAAGTTGACTTGCTTACTTTTAAAACACTAACCGCTTGGTCTACCGATATTCTTCCATGAATATAGTCATTAGCGACCCTATCAAACAACAATGGGTCTATTTTAATTTGCACACGCCCTCTATATACATTGTTTGCTCGTGCTCGATCTATCCCTCGTTGCCTTATTTCTTCTTTCCTAGTAAATTCGCGAATATACATTGGCATCAATAACTGATAATAATATAATCGTGATTTATCATCAATTATAATTTCACCAGAATTAAGATAATCGCCGAAACAAATAATATCAAGTAGTTTCTTGTTTATACTGTCTGACCTTCTTACCAAATCATACATGGAAACAACGTTGTAATTTATAAAATCTTTTCCATCATACGGCATAACAAAGAATCTGTCTCCAGAGTATCTTTTATTTGTTTTAATAAGCCATTCTAAGCGATTTAATGCTTGCATTCCACTTTCTTCCATTAACTCCCATAAATCTTCACGGCGTTCA
>JAZUMP010000016.1:0-5350 GCA_045603725.1 Christensenellaceae bacterium | reverse complement strand
ATAGAGTAAGCGAAAAAACGTTAAAAAAGAATCTGGCGTTAATTAACGCCAGACCTAAGAAAGTTTTACACTTTCAAAAACCAGTAGATTTATTTTATGAAAATCTTGCTAAGTGTTGCACTTAGTTTGACAATTCACTCAAATTAAAAAAGAGCGACAAAGGGCTCTTCCCTTAGGGATTTTTTGACAACATAAAAGACTAACGAATAATTTTTCGTTAGTCTTTTCATTTTTGCTTGCAAAAACACACGACTTTAATTTGAAAGTATAGTGAGCTATACTTATAATATTTCTCGAATTTTTTGATAACTTAAATTGTCATCGTTTTCAAGACTTTCATTAACGAAATTAAACAAATCTATTAAAGTTTTTTGATCAATGTTGTGTATTGCGTAATTATTAAATATTATTTTTTTTACACCAGAAGTATTTGATACAAAAGAAATTGAGCCACAATTAAATAATACTTTATAAAGTGTTTGATTTGAACGTAAATTTATTGCAGGTTTTTTTAGTTTTTTTATTTGATTTTTAACTTGTTCATTTCCTAAATATGAATATTTAGATATCGTCTTTTGTCTTAACTCTTTATATTTCTTCCTTTCTATTTCAAACATTTCTTCTATGTTATGTGGGTAACAAAATTTATTTGGAAGAATAAACTTTTCAGTTTCTTTTACCGTTTTATTATATGCTATTACAGCTTCTTTTGTATAATTTTTATTTATGTCACGATAATATTTTATTATTCTATATAGATATACAAAAATTCCCCAAATGGGATATATAAAAAACAACCACATTTTTTCAATAATATGATCATCTCCTACATATTCTGTTGTAGTAGAGGAAACAAGAGAATTGGTGGAAGAATCATAAGTTGTTCTTATACAGGATGTTTCATAACTTTCATCTTTAAGACTTTTGAAGTCTCTAATAGAGCGAATAGCACAAGTTATATAACCGATGACGCATGCAATAAGTAGAATAGTCCATAATCCATTATATATTTCTTCTTTAGTAAAATTATCAATAAACTTAATAAACAAAGCAACAAAAGTAATAGCTAAATAAGGAAAAATATAAATAAAGAAATTTGGTTTTTTTATATTGGATAAATAATCTGTTTTTGCTAGGCAATTAGCACATTTGTAACTTTTTTTATTAAAAGAGCCTTTTAAGTTTTTTGTGAAATTAAAATCAAATTCGGTTAATAATTTTCCACATTTACTACAATTATAAGACATTATGTAATTCTCCTTGTAAAAAATAGTTTAAAATAAAAAGTGCGCCTACCGAAGTAAGCGCACAAAACACAGACTCCGATAGTCGCCAAACTAACTTTACGCAAAATGGTGTAACCACAATAGCACAAGTAGAATCTGTATTTATCAAATTCAACAAAACTATTGTGGTAAAAATAGATATAATTATCCCTATAAAAAAGAAAAGTACACCACAAGAATTGCGTTTATTTAGTTAGTTTGGCTATAATTATTATAGCACTTATAAAAAGTTTTATCAAGTGTTTTAGTGTGGGGAAAAGAAAAACTCGACTTTTAACAGTCGAGTTTTATAAAATATTCAATTTAAATCCCTATTGGACACGCGGTAAAGCGCTCTTTTCTATTTTACAAATCCAAAATTTAATGATTTTTGTAATATTTTTACCGTAAAGTCTGTTCCTCTTATAATCTCGCCGTCAATACTAACAACAAATGGTTTATTCGAGTGCATTTTAACGGTTTTGCCACGTGTATAAACTACGTATTTTTTAAATCTTTCATCAGTTAAGTGATTTCCAAGTTCGTACTGTTTAACAAGTTTTAAAAAGGTGGGAACACTAACGGGGTTAACTAGGCAAACTTCAATTAGCCCGTCGTCTAAAACGTAGTTGGGAGCGCACTTAAATTTACCGCCATAATAAGCGCCGTTTGCAGCGTTAGCAAGAAGCATTTTGCCTTTAGGGTTTAATACTTTCCCATCAACTTCAACGGTAATATTGTTTTTCATACCGTTAAATAACGCTTTAATAATGCCTTTAGTGTAGGCGTTTTTCTTGCCTTTTGCTTTTAAATCGTTAGCAGTTTTAGCAACTATTGCATCAAAACCAAAATTGCAAACGTTAACGCAATAAAGTTTATCGTTTATAGATAAAACGTCAATTTTCCTATTTTCAGCATTTAGAAGTTTTTCAAAGTCTAAATAAGAAAGAGGGTTTGGGAGTGATTTAACAAAATCGTTACCACTTCCCGACGGATAAACCGAAATACTTGCGTTATCAAAACCCATAACGCCGTTAACTACTTCGTTTAAAGTGCCGTCGCCCCCGGCAGAGTAAAACCTTACTTCTTCGGTAGGGTGAGCCTCTAAATATTCTTTAATAAACTTAGTAGCGTGCTTCTCGTAACCTGTTTTATGTATTTCTATATCATAGTCTTCCATAAACGGCTTTAACGCTTGAACCGTAGGCTCGTAAGCGTTATGCTCGCCTGCTTGTGGATTGATAATAAATATATGCCTCATATAATTAACCTTTAAGTTTTAAAACAAACCAAAACTTATATAAATTTTAATATATTTTAGATAAATAATCAAGCAATTTGAATAAAATAACAAAATTTGTCGAATTTTGTAATTTTCTTAAAATAAAATCATTAAAATTAAAAATTTATTTTATTTGCCATACGTTTGGCAAAGTATAAATGATATATTATAGATAAAGTTTTATTAATAAGGAGCAATAATGAAAAATGAAATAAATATGGTTTTGAGTGACGGCACTCAATTACTTTTTACTATGCAAAATAGAATAGTTGTTAAAAATAGATTTTTGAATTATGATTTAGAGCACGGAGAATCATTTTTTTGTTATCTTGATGAAGATTTTATTGAAAAGGCTTTTTACGACTTTATTACTAATAAACTTAAAAAAATAACTGTAGTTGGAACTACCGACCCAGATTTAACTTTCGTTCTTATGCCAAGAGGCGTAGAAAAGGAAAGAGAAATGGGAGATAGTTTGAATATAGATAAAGACGCATCTGTTATGAAAATAGAGTTAGATTTGTGTGTAGATGGTGCGTATGGTGGTAGTTTTTGGTCGTATTGTTTAAATGAAGATGAAACTGTAGAATTTATAAGTCAATGGTTAGGATTAAAAGAGTAAATATGGGTTTAAATAATAATTGGAGATTTGGTGTAGTTGGTAACATAGTGTCACGTCGTACCGATGAAAATGGTAACGTTTATTACGGAACTAAAGCCTTTACGTCAAATACTAAAGTTTATATAAACGGTAAACATTGGAATTGTGAACAAGAAAAAATTAGTGTAATTGGTAAAAATCGATTTGGAAGAATTGTTGTGGAAAGCATTCCTATTAATTTAATAGAAAATTTTAGAACACAAAAAATTTATAAACCGTGCGTTCTTAAAATTATAGAAAACTTATACGCTGTCGACGGTTGGGAATGGTGGGGAAGGACTGTTAAAGATAAAAAGGACACTGAAAACTTTGTGCAAATGATAAAACAAATCAAATAAAGAATGTGCTTTTACTAAACTGTTTTCTCCCATGTTATAATGCTATCGTAAAAAAGTATAAGGCGATAGCAAAATTCTATTTTATTTGCCACCCCTTTGGCAAAGTATTAGGTTAAAATGGAACTGTTATCGCCTTTACTATTGACATTAAATAACGTTGGTGGTAGAATTATGGCACAGTTTAGAGAAGAAGAGCACCCAAGAGATAATGACGGAAAGTTTAAATACAAGGGTGCAAGCGATAGAGTTAACGAACTTGTAGATAAGTATAGTGATGACCCCGAACAAGACAAAATAAATTCGGTAGATAATAAAAATAACAACAAAAAAGTTGTAAACGTTATAAACAAACTAAACGAGTACAAAAACAAACCCGTAGGAACATATAATTATCATACGGGTGAACTTGTTAATTTATCTGATGGTTATATGGTAACGTTTCATCAAAATGAGCCAGATGAACAAGGGCATTATAAAAGTCATTTTGGTAGATATTCTGAAAGTGAGTATGATAAATTGGCTAATAAGTTCGCTAAAGATAACGATGCCGAAATATTTATAGGTGTTTTTGATAATGAGCCCGAAATAAGTTTTAAAGTAAAAACGTTTGAACAAGCAAAAAGACTTATGGAAGAGCATAATCAAGACAGTATTTGGGATAATGTTAATCAAAGACTTTATAAAAACGAAAAAAGAGATAAGACTAAAAACCCTTTAATAGGAGAATAGTTATGAATATTTTTAAAGAATATATTAAATTGGATTTACTAGCACAAAATTATTTTAATAAAAATGATTTTGATAATGCTAATTTAATTGCAAGAAAACAACAAAAATTGAGAAATGAAAATTTTACCAAACAAGATTGGGAACAATTAATAGCACAAAGCACGGGAAGAGCAAAATACGAATATACACGTATGATGAACGAAAAGTTTCCCGAAACAAAACAATAACATATTAAAAACACTTAACACATCGTTAGGTGTTTTTTTATTTAAAAGGAAACTGCAATGAGTTTCCCTATGTTATAATGCTATCATCAAAAAGTATAAGGCGATAGCAAAATTCTATTTTATTTGCCACCCCTTTGGCAAAGTATTAGGTTAAAATGGAACTGTTATCGCCTTTACTATTGACATTAAGTTTTAATGGTGGTAAAATTATGGCACAGTTTAGAGAAGAAGAGCACCCAAGAGATAATGACGGAAAGTTTAAAGAAAAGGGTGCGAGTGATAGAGTTAACGAACTTGTAGACAAGTATAGCGATACGCCAGATGAAGATAAAGTAGTTATTAGTGCTCCTAAAAATTCATTTAATAAAGACAAGGCAATTAAAAGTTATAAAAAGCAAATTGATAAACATTCCGATAAAATTAAAAATCCACAAAATTATATACCAGATTGGGAGCATAAATCTGAACAGTATAAAAATGGTGTTATTAATTATTGGGAAAAAGAAATTAAAAATTTTAAAAATCAAATTAAGGAAATAGAAAAAGAATATGGACAAAATAAATATAATTAAGAAATCTATTTTAAGATTAAAAAAATATTTAAAAGAAGAAGAAAACATAGATGTAAAACGTGGTATTTATATGAGTTTGCAATCTATTAAAAATGATTTATCTATTGAAGATGAAAATTTAATAAAATTTCTAGATTTAGATGAAGATTTAGAAAAGTATCTATAAATAATAATAAAAACAAATTTGAACAATAACATACTAAAAACACTTAACACACCGTTAGGTGTTTTTTTATTTAAAAGGAAACTGCAATGAGTTTCCCTATGTTATAATGC
>JAZUMP010000015.1:0-2980 GCA_045603725.1 Christensenellaceae bacterium | reverse complement strand
TGACTTTACTTTCGACCAAGCAACGTACGAAAAATTAAAAACAGAGTCTGAAACCGGTGGTGATGAAGAGTTAGAAGCGTTAAAAAAATATTTAGAAGACTGTCAAAACCAAGCATACAAATACTATGACGGTTACTACGTATTAGTAAATGATATTGATTTTGAAGGTGAAGATATTGCTGAAATAATTCCACATACTGCAGCAACTCTTATGAGTCTTAAAGTTGGTAATAGCTGTGTTGGTTTAACTAGAGCCCCACTTTCTTATGCTCCTGCAACTAATACTTATACGGGTTCTGATAGTGCAACAATAACTGTTGGTAGTGAGTCTTATACTTTCCCACGTGTTGGTAAAGATTCAAATGGCAATAAAACAATTTGGTTAGTATCTAACTTACAAAATGCATATAATACAAACTCAACCTACCAACTTAAAGCGGGCTTTATGGGAACGTTTGACGGTCAAGGTTACGTAATTAAAAATCTTGATACACAATACGTAGATGAATCTATTAACTTTGCATACACAGGATCAGATGAAATAAGCAAACAAGTTGGTTCTGGTTTATTTGGTATTATTACAGAAGGTGCAAAAATTATGAACTTTGCACTTGTTGACGTCAACTTAGAAAATGCGCCAGGTTTAGCTTCGGTTCTTAATGCTAGAACGACTAGTAAGTCTAACATCACGTTTGAAAATATTTATATTAGCGATGAACGCGAACACGGCAATTTCTACGGTGCGTTCTACTATGTAGCTAGATATAGAACACCTAAATTTAATAACATTGTAATAAATATACCAAAGGTGACAGTAGATACAGAAAACTCGTTTATAAATCTCCCATATAAACCAGATGCTAATACTTCTAGAACACCGTTTAGCGCTGAAGATACATATCGAACTGATGTAAAAAATATCTATATTATAACAAAAGATTTATCAAAATTAGGCACGTCGCTTACAACGAAGTCCAACTTGAATGTAACAGCAGCAACGTCAATGGCTAACTTATTTAAATTTGATCCTAATGAATATGATGTAAGTAGTACAAGTGAGACTTATGAGTTTGACCTTGATGATGATGATATCATAGATGTAAAAGCTATTGGTAAATTTACAAATATTTATCAAAATACAATGGCAGAAAACTTCACTGGTAATAGTTACTGGAAGGTTATTGATTCTGATAGCGACGGAGTTAATGAAGTATACTGGAAGGGATTAGCACCAGAAGTTCCAGAAGCATAATTAAAACTAAATAGTTTTAAAGTATAACAACAATAAAATCCACGGGTTTTCACCCGTGGATTTTTATATAAACAAATAAGTCCTGTCATTCTGAGAGCCACTTCTTGCAACTTCTCTCGAAGAATCCATTGTAATAAGGAAGAGATACTTCAAAAGCCGTTCAAGGTGGGAAGTGTTCAGTATGACATTTTATATATAATTTTCTTCCTGTCATTCTTCGCCTACCACCAGCGACGGTCTAACGGAGAATCCAAAGTAAAAATACCAAGAATCCAAAGTAAAATTTTTTAAAATTATCTATCTAATGCTCGCATTAAATAATTTAAAAGTCTATTTGTCATATTTTTTTATATATATAATATATATAATCATAGTAGGCTATAAGTATAAATTTAAATTTTTTAAATTTTAGAAAAGCGCTTAAAAAATGGTAAATTATTAAAATCGCTAACATAAGCATGCAGTGGTTTTAATTTAAATTTATAAAATAAAAATTAATTTTTTCTTAACTTACGGGCCAAAATGATAGGAGGTATTTTTATGAAAAAATATTTAACCCCGTCAATCGAAGTTGAAATTCTCAATCAGGTTGACATAGTAACCGTATCCTTCCAAAACTTCGTTATTGATTGGTTAGACGATAACGGTCTTTCGCTCGGGGAATAAGGAGGCAGTATGAAAAAGATTTTAGTTAGATTACTCGTTCTCTTATTAGCAATTACGAGCGTATTCGGCTTAACGGGTTTAAAATCTGTTAAAGCAGCCGATAGTGCCGTGCCTGACTTCCAAATTTGCAGTGTTGGTATAAGAAACGGTAGTGAAGGTGATGATTATAGTGGTATTCGTTTTACTGTATCCGTAAAGGAAGCCGTTTTAAACGCTATCAAAGCCGAAGCAGGTGAAGATACTGAAATTAAATTTGGTATTGAAATCAAAGATGCTGACGGTAGTTGGTCAGATAATGACGTTGAGGATTTCTGCTACGTATCAACTAAGGAGCAAGATGGTTTTGTGCTTGCATCAGGTGATTTTGAATATCATGCAGCAATCACGTTTAATGACACGGAATTTGAAAAAGATGTTAAAGCTTATCTTTTAGGTAAAGGCGATATCAATGAAGACGATACTGAGAAGTTAGCTGCTTACGTTAAGTTATATAGGGCGGCCGCTTTCGCTGAATTACTTGAAGCAAGAACTTATTATGAATTTAATGGTGTAAAACATTACACTCAATCAGTTGTTCGTTCAATGCGTATGGTAGCAAACTACTTTTTTAATGAAGAATCTGGAAAAATTGCTGATCCTGAAGTGTTCAAGGCTAAAGAATATTTTATTGGAGGTACTACTGTAGCAGGTTATTTAAGTGATAAGGATAAAGAAGTAATATTAAACGACTCTAAATTTAATATTAACTCAATTACTGGTATCGCTTACGGTCATGAAAACGTTCCTTTCAGTATTGATGAAAAAAACGGTAAACTTATCCTTGATGAAATTCCTACAGATTTAGAAAAGCCTACAAATGCAGGCTCAACTAAAGCAGTTTTATACGCGTTTGATAAAAATAATAAAGTTACTACTTTAGATTTAACTTACGTAACTTTAGCGATTGACGAAGCAAGCGACTTTAAACACTTAAGTGTTGACTTTACTTTCGACCAAGCAACGTACGAAAAATTAAAAACAGAGTCTGAAACCGGTGGTGATGAAGAGTTAGAAGCGTTAAAA